>SSEF01000019.1 GCA_008012175.1 Candidatus Moraniibacteriota bacterium
GATACCCCAGTAGTCCACGCCCTAAACGATGCATACTAGGTGTGGGGAGAATCGACCCTCTCTGTGCCGTAGCTAACGCGTTAAGTATGCCGCCTGGGAAGTACGAGCGCAAGCTTAAAACTCAAAGGAATAGACGGGGATCCGCACAAGTGGTGGAGCATGTGGTTTAATTCGACGGTAAGCGAGGCACCTCACCAAGGTTTGAAATCTAGCTGCAGGGCCCAGAAATGGGACGTTCTTCGAGAGTGCTAGACCAGGTGCTGCATGGTTGTCGTCAGCTCGTGTCGTAAGATGTTCCGTTCAGTCGGGAAACGAGCGCAACCCCTATCAAGTGTTACATGTGTCACTTGAGACTGCCCAGCCCTTTGTTCATGAGACAAAGAACAATGAGCATGAAGCAAGAATCCGAAAAAAGATTTTTGTTTTCTGATCGATGTTCGGTGATTCGTGGCTAAGGGGCTGGGAGGAAGGCGGGGATGACGTCAAATCAGCATGGCCCTCTGACACCTTGGGCGACACACGTGCTACAATGGCCGACATAATGGGCAGCCAACCCGCGAGGGGGAGCCAATCCCAAAAATTCGGTCTCAGTTCGGATTGCAGGCTGCAACTCGCCTGCATGAAGCTGGAATCACTAGTAATCGGGAATCAGCCATGTCCCGGTGAATACGTTCTCGGATCTTGTACTCACCGCCCGTCACACCAAGAGAGCTGGCAATACCAGAAGGTCCCACGTCAAACTGGGAACTACGGTAGGGTCAGTAATAAGGGTGAAGTCGTAACAAGGCATCCGTAGCGGAAGCTGTGGATGAATCACCTCCTTTCTAGGGAGTAATCGGTGTACCCGCCAGGAGACCTCTTCACGAGCATCTCTGAAGCGGGGAGAGTTGATACCTAGTATCAAGTTCTCAACCAGATATCTGGTCGATCTGCTTTCTCAATAGCAGATTACAAGTAGAAGAATTAGGACTAACCGCAGAAGACTATGATCTACGAATGAGACAGCTCTTTGATGAGCGACTCCGTGAAGAGGTTTCATTCGTCGAGAATATTCTTTACGCACGAATATCCAAGGATCAAGGAATTTCCTTCTGATACCGTGTAAGACATAGAATCCGCCCTCGGGCGGGTTTTTTGTTTTGTTAAAATCATCTCTCGGTTACAAATCTGCATAAGTTCAGTTGTTAACCTAATTTGACATATAAGTTAACATTTGTTAACATATAGATTGTAAGGGGTTAACAATATGGGAAATGGTATCAGAAAGTAAAAAATATATTTCGGTGAAAGAGCTTGCAGAAAAGCTTCGGATTAGCCGTGTAGCAGTTTTCAAAAGAATAAAGAAAGGGCAGATTCACGCAGAAAGGATAGGGCGTGCTTATGCTATCCCTATGGATGAAGCGGAGTCGATTGGAATAGACGTTCTTACAGCGGATAAAAAAGAAAACATTGAGAAAGCTGTTGAGAAGGTCGTAAAAGAGTACGGCGAAACTCTCAGGCTATTAGGAAAAGAATAGTATGCGGCTCAAACGGATTAGTGTGGCTGATGTGGAATATACAGCGCATCGTCTGGCACAAGAGACAATGAATTGGACTGAGCCAATTCCTGATTTTAGTACTCGATATACTAACTCTCTTGAACGATCTATCGAGGCACCATTTCAATCGTTTAGTGGGAAACAGCTTTACCCAGGTCTCCTGAAGAAATCCGCAATACTCTTCTATCTCATAGTAAAGAATCATCCTTTTCAAAATGGGAATAAAAGGATAGCCATGACGACTACGCTGTACTTTCTTTTTAAGAATAAAAAGTGGCTCCGGGTAGATAATCAAGAGCTCTATAATTTTGCCAAATGGGTTGCCGAGAGTAATCCGAAACTGAGAAGCGCAACTGTTAGTGCTGTAGAGACTTTTTTTGAAACCTACATGGTAGATCTCTGACTAAGTCTTCATGGAAAAACAACACACATTCCACATTATTGATGACTTCATTCAGCAGAGAAAATGGAAGTCGCTCTTTGCTGTTTTTGCATTTACGCTTATACGTATAGTTATTCCGAGTGGGCTGGTTGGTGGCGGGATCTATCACGCGGGTGATTCATTCGTTAGTTCAAATCAGAACAGTCGGCAGGTTGTGAATAATTCATCTAGCGCGACAGTCATTCCAATTGACTTGAAGGAAGAAAAAAAGAGTACAGTTCCCATCACTGACATTAGCTCTCCTAAGCCAGATGTTTTTGATGAAAATACATGGACAGTCTCTGGGTTTATTCAGGAAAAAGATAAAGGAAAACCAACTGGCTATTGGTGTGCTAAGGAACGTCCCGGATTCAAGATGAGTGAGACTTGGAGAAAGGGTGCTGGAATGAAAATTGATGATTTGATGAAGTTGCAATTTTCTCTCAAAAAATCAGTGGATTGGAATGACTCTCAGAAAAATCCGAAACTGGTTGTTTTGTACGGAAGGAAGAATGATGGGGGTGCGTACTATAGCCTTTTTATTCCAGATGAAGACGTAGATAGAGTAGG
Organism: Candidatus Moraniibacteriota bacterium; assembly: GCA_008012175.1. GTDB lineage: Bacteria > Patescibacteriota > Minisyncoccia > Moranbacterales > UBA1568 > SSEF01. Next base: position 2,530 of record SSEF01000019.1, read on the forward strand.
CTTTGAAGATGCTTCCAGAAAAAAAGTGTCTTGGCCAAAAAATAAGCTTCCTAATCCGTTAGACATCTCGAATGAAAATGTAATCGGTCTCGAATACTCTGTTCAAAATCCTCAGTCGAACACTGCTATTTTCAGTTACAAAATTGATTATACAATTGACATTGTGGACGGGGAGAACAGTTCTAGAAAAGAGGTAAATCCAGAAGATTCATTTCAAAGTGTTTTCCCTTGGCCTAGTCCCAAAAAACTCGGAGTAGAACAAGGGATTGGGCTAGGTGCCTACCCGGGAACTTGTGTGAAAATTCTTTCTTATCAAAATTACGCAGATAAGGACAAGGAGTAATCCCATTTAATTTTCCAGTAATCACTTCTGCAGACACGCAAGCCGTGTGTTAAGTGCTAATATTAAAAACCTTCTCGGAGGTGATCTTGGCGGCTTGGCGTTTGGCTATTCGATGACGAGGATGGGTTTCGTTTTTCCGGCGAAGGCTTTGCGCACCTCTGCCGGGGTCAGGTGGCGATAGGAGAGGCGCGGGTCGCAGTAGTGGCGGCCGGTCTCGATTTTCCCATTTTTCATTTCTAGTACCAGGACGAGCGGCGTGCGATAGACTTTGCCCGTGTCGGGGTCCGGATAGGATTCGATCAGTTCGACCATGACGACACCCTTGCTTTCCGAGAGATGGTAGATCTCGTATTTCCGTCCGCGGATGACATAGGCATCATCGAGGTCAGCGTCCTTCGACACTTTGGCGCGCGGAAAGAGCTTGCCTGTGGGTGTCTCATAGACCCAGGTCATAGTGTAGTTTCCGGTCATCTTCCGGAGCGCGCTTCGCGTATCCCCGCGGACTTCGTCGCGGAGAATATCGATGACGGCTTGGATGTTCTTCGAGTATTTTTGCTTGGGCATATGCATGCTGTTTGATTGAGTGGAAATGTATCACTTCTCCTATCGTCTGTCTAGAAAAAAAGCGGCCGGGCACCCTCGGTTGAAGGTGTCCGGCCGCGGGCCGATCGCCTGCGTTCAGGCGGCGCGGAGCTGCATGGCCGTCGGCGCGAGCGTGCCCTTGCTGGTGAAGGCGTACCAGAGCTCGGTCGACATCAGGCTCGACGCGAGGAACAGGCCGTTCATCTCGGTCCACTTGGCGTAGAGCGCCGCGAACTCGGGCTTGAAGCTCTCGGGCCGGTTCTCCTCGACGATGTCGGTCAGGATGCCTGCGGTCACCGGCGACTCCAGCTGGGCGAACTTCGCCTGGAGGGCACGGTTCAGTGCACCGAGCTCGTCGATGTCGGCATCGAACCGCGCGACCATCGCGTAGAAGCCGCCGGCCTTCATCAGCTCGTGGACCTGCTTCCAGGCCGCGAGGTTGACCATGCCACTTTCGGCGAGGCTCTGGCCGATCTGGCTGAGGTCGATCTTGCCGAGCGTCGGGAGGTCGGCGAAGCCGGTCTCGTCCATCTGCTGGCGGAGCGCCGCGAGGGCCAGCTTGGCGTGGCCGAGTTCGGTACCGGAGACCGCGAGCTCGCGCCGGATCGCCTGGTAGCTTTCGACGGCGCCTTGCGGATCCCGGTCGGGCGAGAGCTCGATGATCAGGATGTCTTCGAGCGCCGCATTGCCGAATTCGAGGTGGCCGTAGGCGAGGCTCAGGTGGCGCGACAGCCTGGTCGAGTTGAGCAGGTAGTGCTTGCACGGCTGGTGGTTTTTGCCGCCCATGGGAGTTCTCCTTTCGAGAGAGTAGGTGGGTGGTTGGGGAACAACTGCGGATCGCAGCGAGTGGAATATAGCTTGTTTGGACCGACAAAGTCAATAGGAACTGGTGGCGGTTTTTGGTTGACTTGGCCGGTTTGGCAGGGTAGATTGTCGGGGACAAAGATATACCAGCATGGTGAATCATCTCTTACAACTTGGGGCGAAACTGCTGCTCGCGGGACTGGCAAGCGTGAGTATGTATTGCATGTGGGTCGATACGGTTGCTCCGGAGTCACAGAACATCGTTCAGCTTTTTGTACTTGGCCAGTACATAGTCTACTGCCTTTCGATTCTGCTTATTTTTCATATCGGCCGACATCAGAAAGTGGTTGATGTCCTCTTTCCACCGCTCATCACGCTCGCTTTCGCAGCGTTTTACTGGAATGTGCCCGACAGTCTCTTGATCTTTTGGTTTATCTCGATGCTCGTTGCTTCTTGCGTGTTTTCCGCGTCGAACGCTGTTCTTCAGAGGTCGCTCTCGTTGCCTTGTTCTTTCCCGAACCTTCCGAAGGTGGCAATCCGGAATTTGATCGGGCTGGCTCTGGCAATCGCAGCACTCATATTTTTTGCGGAGAGATCCCACGAGCTCTCATGGCTGCACATCCTTCTCTTGCCAGTTTTTCTTGGCATGTTCGTTCTGCTCTATTCGTGCATATTTTTTTACCCGATATTTATTCTCTGGTTTTTCCAGGAGAAGAGAAAGTGGAGGGCGTGGGTACTGTTTCTGGTATATTCGGCAGTATGGGTGGCCTTCATAGTGCAGACATATCCAATAAATGATTGGTGGATGCGGACGTTTGTCGACCCGTGCTATCTTGAATCGATGGGTTTTGATAATGCTGACTATCAGGTTATTTCGGGACATGTTTGTGTCCAGCTCCCGGGTGACGATGGACCATTCAATATCTCTATCCGAAAGACGCTTGAAGGTGCTGATGCTGCGACATTTCAGCGGATGGGGAATTCTCCGTACTATCGTGATAGCGTGCACGTCTACTATGGCGACCAAGTACTCTCGATGAATCCGGATGATGTCGTAGTGTCTGAGAAATTCCTATTGAGTGGCGACCGACTCTTCAAGTACGGTGAGGCAGTTGATATCGAAAAGGAGACAAAGTTGTTTCAGCCTGACGACAAGAGTTTCGAGCTCCGATACTTGGATTCAGCCTTTACGCCGCACGAAGGGGATTTTCCGATTCGAACGGTCGAAGGGAGTTGCGAGACGGCCCGATATATCTGGGATGCGTTTAGGTGGGGGTACTCGTTTGCTGTGATGACGACGGGGAAAGGGTGCATATTTCAGTCAGGAGAAAATGAAGAATTCTTCGGAGAAAAATCAATCAACGGAATTCCCGGCAAGCTGTATCAGAGTCAGTTCAATATGATTTGGCTGAGCGAGTCGTGTGGCGGGATTGCCTACCGAGTGGTTTCCCCGAGAGACTGGGATGAGTTTTTCCTGCCTCAACTCACGCTCCAGAATCGTTGTCGGAAAAAGTAGAAAAGGAAAAATTGAAAGCCGCCTCGGAGAGTATCCTTGGCGGTTTTTGTTTGACGGCGGGGAGTGGATTTGGGATACTCGGACCAGCTCTTTGGTAGTCCACAAAAGCCCCCAACCCCCAACGTGGGAGAAATAGCATGCTTCTGAGATATCTGCTCTATCGGCTCGGGCCGGAGGATTGCAACAAGATGTACATCTTCGGCTCGGCTGTGGCCTACGCCTACTCCAATTGGCGGCAGCGCACACGCGAGGCACTCGCGGCTTGGCATCGTCGGCAGCTGCGCGCGCTTGACGACCGCTTCGACCTCCAAGAGGACCAGCTGGAGCTCGTTCGCCGGCGCCAAGTAGCACAGGCTCAGGGTATCGGCCCTGGAGACCCGCGCTACCCGGACCTGTTCGATATCCGGCCGCTCAAGTGACCATCGGTCTGTCACTCGCCCTCGAGGAACGCCCCGCGTTCCTCTTTTCTTTTATCTTAAAAAATTGAAAGCTGCCTCGGAGTGATTCGGAGCGGTTTTGTTGTTTGACGGCTAGGAGTCTCCGCGCTAGAGTAGCCCTGAACTTTTACTCTCTCTGTATGGGCAAGAAAATACTGCTGTGGGTCATCTTTGCTTTTTCTTTCGTCGTGACGATCGGTACGCTCTTTTCGGAGTGGGAGGTAGGACCGGTCGAGGGGTTGGTCGCGTTTACTTTCCTCATGATGTTTGTCTCACGGCTTATCTTTGATGAGAATTTTGCGCGTGCTGATTTTCGAAAGAGCTTTTTCTACTATGTTGTCAGTCTCGTAGCCACGGTCGTAGTAGCGGTCGCTGCCGCCTTTTTTATCGAAGCACTTTACAACAAGATTTCGCTCTTTGTCGTGAAAGATGATCCGAACACTTCCATTTTTCAGGAATACCAGAAGCGACTGGCTGATGTCCGTGGCGAATCTGCCGAATTCCAGAAGAAACTCGAAGAAGAAGCTCGGGCCAGGGCCTTTGAAGAGGAGTGGAGAAAGAATCAGGAACCGACCGATGAACCGGTAGTCTCAGAACGCGAAAAGGAACTGCTCCAGGAACTCGCTCAGACCAATTCGGAGCCACTCGCCGGGACTGCGATAATGATCGAGAAAGAGGATGGTGATTTTCTCCGGGGACGCGTAGTCTTTGCTGCGGAACCAAGGAAGAACAGCATCTTTTTCGCTCGGCAGAGGAAAGATTCGGACAAGTGGGAAATCTTTCAGAATCAGATGAACGATGGTCTCGACTGTGACGGTTATGAGGGCTCGGAAATCGAGATCCCGAAATCCATGCTCGAAGACTGTATTAAATATGAAAAGAATGGAAAAATACGAGCGGCTGAAGGCTGGAACTTGACTAGTGGAGATCCGGACCAGGACTGTTCGGCGGTCACATATTCCAGTGAAGTCGAAATCGATGCCTGGTTCGAATGGCGGAATAGCTATGTCGAAAAAGAATGGATGCTGGCGGTAGCGGAGAATGACCGGCCAAAACTCCTCTTGGGTTGGCCATGGAAGCCGTATTTTTCGGTTCATGATATATCAGACAAGTTGCGCGCAAAATTGATGGCGGCATCTTCAGAGAATCCTGCAAAGGTTACGGTGAAAAAAATACACCACTACTGTGAAGGGGCGCCGTGGCTTGATATAGAGTAGGAAAAAATTGAAAGCCGCCTCGGGGTGATCCTTGGCGGTTTTGTTTGACTCTAACCTTTCTTTTTGCGATAGTATGGAGTCATATTTTAAGGAATGGCTATGAAGCGATTTTCCCTCTTGCTCGTCGTGTTATCTCTCTTATTGCCGGTTTCAGCGAGCGCGGCTCAGGGTGGGTGGAAGACCTGGCCTGAGTGCAAGATCCTTTCGACGACCGCCGCAGTGAATGGACAGGCAACGGTGCAGTTTCGCGTCGCTGCCTTTGCAGGAAGAAAGGTAAAGGCATATGCGAGGACGGCCTACAAGGGAGACAGCGACAAGCGCCATCCATCAGGTTGGGTCATAGATGATCAAAATGAAGTCATGGTACTTGATGCATCCGGTCGAGGAACATTCCACTTGAAGGGATTGAAGAAGGGGAAGAAGTACCAGGTCTCTGTTTCTGCAAAACAACTTGAGCCGCATGTTGCGTCTTCGCAGGCTTCGAAATATCGGAAAGTGCGCAATTCCCGCTGACTCCCGTTGCCGCTTAACTCGTGGGAAAGGGAAAAATTGAAAACTGCCATGGAGGTCGCTCCCGGCAGTTTTTTTGATTTCTCGAGAGTGGCTAGTCGCCGAGGAACGTGACCGTATCGATCATCATCTGATAGGATGCGCGGCCGAGGTGTCCGTAGCGTTGGCCTGGCGTCGTGTAGATCACGCCAGTCGCCCGGATTCGGACTTTGACCTGCCCATCCTCTTTTTTCATTTCCGATCGGCTGCGCATGAATCGCTCGAGCTCAGTGGCGGCATTACCGCCTTCGGACTCGACAAAGTTCACCCAAATCAGATTGTCGAGGAGCGAGACTTCGAAACCAGATCCGTACTCGCCTTCATAAGTGATCCGTTTGCGATTCAGCGATGCGACAGCATGGTCTGCGACCATCTGCAAAAATCCTTCCTTGGTGATGATGCGCTCTTCCGGCTGCGGAAAAGGGAGGACATCGAGGCTGTCGACTACGATGACATCGTTTTCTATGGGACGTGTCGGAGTTTTCATGAGATCGATCTTGAAGGTCCCTTTGATGCTCACCAGTTGCTGCCCACGGAACAGGGGTGCTAGGCGGACGTAGCGGTTCGGATCATCGGAAGTGAATGGCGGATGGACGAGATCGAGGCCGCGGACATAGTCTGGCGAGAGGATTTTCATGTATTCAGCAGGCTTCCTCGTTCCGTCAGGGAGGGGGAGCGGGCCAGTATCCATATAATCGATAATCTCTATCCGTTGGCCATGGTAGGATTGTCGGTTGACTGAGAGGTCGCCGAGAGTTGTTCGGGCATACTTGCCGCTGGGCATAGTCTTGGGTGGTATGGGATTAGCATCAGGCTCGCTGTGGATCAGGCTGGCCGGATCGTTGTCTAGCGCCCGCGGCGTGCCAGTGGATGGTTGGCGGCTATCGAGACTGGAGTCGAGGGTTTTCTGGATTTGCATGATCCGATAGGCTGACCATAACGCGAGAGCGAGCGCTGTGAAAGAAAAAAGCGCGAATACAACGCTAGCGACAATGAAGGGCTTGTTCATAGGCGTAAGACAAAAATAAAGGAATGGAGGCGCCTTGTCCTGGTCCCCAACATCGCATGCCGGTCCCGCCAGGATTCCTAGAGATAGTGTATCAGCTATTTTCTGTAGGGCGTTAATTTCTATAGGCGATCTGCTCCATAATGAGCGGAGGGTGGGGCCAGGCCGTGCGGCAGGGTATCGTTGACAGGGCGCGGTACCTCTGTTACGCTGAAGCGCAAGATACAATGAGAACTACGGAACAGGATTCTTGAGAGAGATGGATCTCGAAGTGTTTCTCCCAGTGCACTCGCTCTATGCAAAGCGAGTAGAATCAGGCGGCGAGCTCTTGGTTTCCGCTGCTCCTTCCTCCCTCCCCGGCGGGACAGCGGAGATCGGCGCCGATTGCAGCCTCAGCCACTGGAGGAGGGCTCGAGGGATAAATTCCCCCGAGCCAACCTTTTCAAGAAGGATTCGGCGCACCGCATCGATTCCTTCTCTCTCAAGAGTCCTGATACGGGCATAGCTGGCATCGAGCCAGCTTCTTTTTTTATACCGGACCGACGCCGGCAGCTTGATCAGGTGGCCAAAGAATCGTCCGTTGTGATATCCTGAAAAAAAAAGAACTTTCGCCGAGAGATTCTCTTTTTTAGGAAATACTTAAAACATAAACATATGCAGAAGATTCCTAAAGGGGTCGTTGCGATTGCCGTCGTGATTGTCCTCACGGTCTTCGTGTACTATCGCTATGCGATGAAGCTGTTTCCGGTCGTCCGGACCGAGGCCCCATCGGTGATGGTGCAGGAGGCGGTCTTTGACAAGCCTCGTGAAGTGAGCGCGGAAGTCGGCTATCCGGTGCCGAATGATGGATACGACAATGTACGTTTTACGCTCGTGCTTGATGCGGAGGGTGCTGTCACGGATGTCCGTGAGGTCGCTGTCGAGACGAATACGGCCGATGAGCATCAGGTTGAGTTTGCCCAGGGCCTTCTTGCGGTTATCAAGGGGAAAAAGCTCTCTGAACTCGAGCCAGTAGACAGGATCGGAAAGTCATCGCTGACGACAGATGCGTTCAATAGCGTGGTCAACGAATTGCAGCGTCAAATCTAGGCCTCGCGCCATGCATGCTATCGAGTTCCAGGGCCTGGGGACTGCCTGGTCAATCGCGATTGATGCGCCGACCGTCCCGGAGGATTTGGAAGGGAAAATTATTGCATATGTGCGGGACTTCGAGTCCCGCTTTTCCCGCTTTCTACCTGGATCGGAAGTAAATGCTTTCCGTAATGCAGTAGCTGGGACTTATCCTGTTTCGTCCGAGTTCGGCCGCCTGCTCCGGCGGGCCGCCGAACTGCGTGAATTGACTGGCGGGGTCTATGATCCGATCGTCGGAGGCGTACTTGAATCAGCTGGTTATGGCATCCAATCGGGAGCGCATCCTGTTCAGTACGGAGTGACACTACCGAGTTGGTCTATAGAGGACGTATCCGTTACGCTTGACGGTCCGATCGCTTTTGATCTCGGCGGTATCGGGAAGGGGTATTGTATTGATCGGATCGCCGATCTGATCCGGTCAGCAGGCTGTTCGAATTTTATTGTCGATGGTGGCGGAGATATGTATGGGACATCGAAGGCGGACGGGCGGCCTTGGCGGGTTGCGATTGAGTATCCGGGTCGGCCAGATACGGCTGCTGGTGTTGTCGAGCTCCGCCAGGCCGGTCTGGCCGTTTCTGACAGTTTCCGCCGCCGTTTCGGGCAAGAGCACCACCTCATTGACCTGAAGAATCGGAAAAGCGTCATGGCCGTTGTTGGTTGTGCAGCAGTAGCGCCTGACGCTTGGGCAGCGGATTGTATGACCTCGGGACTATTTCTTTCGGTGCCAGAGCGGTATCCGGAGCTGGCGAGGATTCTCCAGGCAGCCTATCTGGTATTCCGTGCGGACGGCCGGGCGCTTGCGAGCATAGACTGGGAGGGAGAGCTGTATTAAGAGGAGACGACCAAGAGTGTTTGACAGTCCATGGCCCTGTTGTATACTTTATAGTGTAAGTAAGGTAAACAAAAGCGTATGGAAATTCTCACGCAGAAGCAGCGCATTGTACTCCAAGCGATCAAGCAGTTCTTCACCGAGCACGGCGAGATGCCAACAGTGCGTGAGATCAGGGAGGAGAGCGGCAAGCTCGGGCTCAAATTGAAGAGTTTGCGAAGCTTCTTTCTCTACCTGAACGCCCTCGAGGAAAAGGGGTATATCGAGCGGACGAGTGAGGATCGCGGTATTTTTCTTAAGGGTGTAAATTCTGAGGATTTCATCCAGATCCCGGTCTTTGGAGCAGCGAGTGCGGGCGCAGCGACCATGTTTGCAGACCAGTATGTCGAGGGATACCTCCGTGTCTCGAAGCGGCTCGTGAAGGATCATAATGTTTTTGCGGTCCAGGTATCAGGAACATCGATGAATCGTGCCAAGGTAAATTCAAAAACGATCCAGAACGGCGATTTCGTCCTGGTCGATGCTGATGTGAAGGAATATAAGAGTGGGGACCGGGTGCTCGTCGTCATCGATGGCCTTGCGACAGTGAAGACGTATCGCTCAATCGACGGTCGGACGATCGCTCTCATGCCGGAGTCGACCGATAAGCGTCATCAGCCGATCTTCCTCGCTCCGGATGATAATTTTGTTATCAACGGCCGTGTCGTCGATGTCCTGAAGATGCCGAAGTAGATCCGGCACGCCGCTTTGGGATTTCGGTGACTGTTCCTGATCGGTTCGGGGCGCCGCATTTTCGTGAATGAGTCGTCCAATTGTTTTTTTGAGTGGTACATATTGGGGATAGTGATACCGATTCATGCATTGAATGGGAAGTCTCGCTCAAGGAATAAAAAATTCGTTTCCCCTCGAAATGGAGAAGAAGCTGTCCTATAGTCAGGCGTCTTGGTATACTGGGAAAATCCCTCCATTGATATTTCATAAATAGCCATGCTTATCCTGTATGCAATACGTCCGTCTTTTCCTTGAGCCAAAAAATCTTCTCCTCGCTATTGCTGTTTACTGCGCTGGCTTGCTTCTGTTCGCGCTAGGACTTGTCCATATCGTGAACCTTGTCCCGTGTCCGCTCTGTATTGCACAACGCTTTTTCTACGCCTTTGTCGGCCTTTCGGCGATTGCCGGATATTTTTCGTGGTGGCCGAGGTTCGGTATCCGTGCTGCTGGTGGAGCAGTGGCGCTGTTTGCTGCTTCCGGCTGGCTGATTGCTGCGCGCCAGGTCTATCTCCAGCGCTTTCAGGAGGCGGATCCATCCGGCGGCTGCGCTGTCTCCTTCGGTTCAGTGGTGAATGATTTCCTCATTGCGCTCGGCGGGACGGGAAACTGCGCTATTGTTGACTGGAGCTTCATCGGTCTCTCTATTGCTGATTGGTCGCTCACGGCATTTACTGGGCTCGTAGCGGCCGGTACCTGGGTGTTTCTTAGGTCTAAAGGGCCGATTACGTCATCATAAGCCGCTACCCTTTCAATACATCATGAATTCCTCTCAGGATGCACTTGGGAAATCACTTGTCCTTGACGAGCTTGCCGATCTCACGCTCTATCGTCGTCTAGCCGTTTTCTCCCAAGGAGATACAGGAGCGCTCCTCAAGTCACTTATCCCGATCGAGGAGCGGCACTATCGCTTTTGGCAGCGATTCTTCCAGATCGATGTCCCGGTGCTTGATCCATTCCGTCAGGTCAAGCTCTGGCTTCTTCTGGCGTTTTGCCGGGTATTCGGCGAGGCGGGAACGAGCCTTGTACTCGAAGCGATCGAGATTAACGGCGTGAAAAAATACCTCTCCGTCTGGGAGCGTTTCAAGGATGATCCGCTCGGCGGAGCGGTGCGCGAGATCCTTGAAGACGAGCTCGGTCATGAGGATGAGATCGTCTCTGATGCCATTCGTCGCCGGGTCCATCCGGAACGCATCCGTGACATCTTCCTTGGCCTGAATGACGGTCTCGTCGAAGTACTCGGCGCGGTCTCCGGGTTCTTCATCGCGTTCAAGTCCGTCTCATCCGTCCTCGTTGCATCGTTTACGGTCGCGGTTGCTGGCGCATTCTCGATGGCAGCGGGCGCTTATGTCGCGACAGGATCTGAGGATGAGGCGGCTGACATTGAGCGTCGCAAGCGCCGATTTCTAGATGGAATAGGGGCATCCGTCGAATCGTCTCGCCCGCTCGTTTCAGCGGCAATTGTTGGCATCTCATATATTTTTGGATCGCTCGTTCCGATTCTCCCGGTCTTTTTTGGCGCCGAAGACTTTGTCCTCTCCGCGATCGTGTCCGCATTCGTCGTAGTGCTCGTTTCTACGCTCCTCGCCTTTCTCTCTGGTATGGACGTGCGGCGACGGATCGCCATCAATCTCGTGATTGTTGCACTCGCAGTGGCCGTCACGGCTGCGATTGGCCATGCTGCCAAGTTCCTCTTCGGGATCGAGGTCTAGCCCCTTCCCTGAAGGCACTGAAAATAAAAAAAGAACACCAGCCGGTCGATTCACTGGATGGTGTTGGAAGTGGCGCAAGAAATGCGCCGGTAGTGCTGCTCATTCACGCCCTGGACTCGACAGGGTGGCGATGATGCCGGTCCTGTCTGGAGGCGGGGAGTGCAATGCCCGATTCGGACAGCTCGAACGAGGCGATCGCCTCCAGGTTCTGGAGATGGGCTGCATACAGCTTCACGCCGTGCTCCTGTTTGATGTGGGCATTTCGCCAGTCGATGCTGATGAGCGGCAGCACGCCCTTCAGTCGCTCTGCTGGAATAGAACGCTTCAGGAAGGCCTTGCCCTCGAGCGTACGAACCACCGTCTCACGGAAGCCGTAGCCCAGCTTGGTGCACTTGCCGCAGGGGAAGTGTGCGAGGTCGAGCACAAAGCTGAGCCCCTTCACGTCGAAGGCTTCGACGCAGTCTTCGAGCAGCACCTTGCGTCGAACGGGATCGACGTGATCGCCGAGGAGTACCCCGCCGCCGTTCAGGCAGATGGGATGGACGTCGACGATGCCGTTGCAGCCGGTGAAGTGATGCTTGAAGCGGTCGCGGTCGCCGCAAGAGATGAGGACGGCGCCGTTCGGAGCGCGTTCCTTGATGCGCGGGGCATCGATTTCCTGAAGGAGATTGGCCTGGATGAGGCCTTCGGCCAACACAAACTCGGGATACAAGTGTTCCATTTACGAGCCCTCGTGGTTGTGGGTTGGGATTGGTAAGAAGCTAAGATCTCGATGATCTTGCCACGAAATCTTTCCTCGGATCATTCTCTAATTGAATGCCGAGCGTCGGATTGGGTAACACGACCAACCAGACAATCATGCTCCTCGCTTTTGGCGCTGTCAAGAATCATGAAAAAATCCGCCGCAGCGGATTGATTCTTGTTTCGAATGAGGAAGTGTGTTACGCGGCAGATTTCGCCAGAGTGCGGATGGCGCGGGTCGAAAGCCGGAGCTTCATGCCGCCGATGCGCTTGGTCTGAAGGTTGATTGCGAACGTCCGGCGCGTGTGGCGCTTGGAATGGCTGATTTTGTTACCGGTTTGGGTTCCCCGGCCGGTGAGTTGGCAGACGCGGCTCATAAGTCTCGAAATTTCCTGATAATTTTGAAAGCGCCGGAAAAGCGCTTAGCAAGGAGTAGTCTAGCATGGTATTATGGCTCTGGCAAGAGGGGATGCCAGCCAGTATTTCAAAAGACACTCCTCATCTCCAGAGCCGCTTGTTTTCAGTAAAAAATCGACTATTTCTCTGTCTATGTCCAGCGAAGCCGTCCTTGTTGCATTCTATCTCTTCATGCTCGTCTACTCGGTCATCCTGCACGAGGTGGCGCATGGAGTCGTGGCCTATTGGCTGGGCGACCTTACCGCCAAATACGCTGGACGGATCACGCTTTCCCCATGGAGTCATGTTGATCCGCTCGGGTCTTTCATCATCCCGGTGGCGCTTTTCGTCACGACCGGGTTCGCGTTCGGCTATGCCAAGCCGGTGCCGTACAACCCCTATAATCTGCGCGATCAGAAATGGGGACCGCTCTATGTCGCGCTCGCTGGCCCGGCGACGAATTTCCTCCTGGCATTCATCGGCGCTTTCCTTGCCTCCGTCCTCCCGCTCTCGCTTTTGGCCAAACAGGATATCCTCGGCCGATTCCTCGGCATTATCAGCGGTCGAGGGGAATTTCTCGAGCGTTTCGAGCTTTTGGCCACTGCCATGGCCGGCTCGTTTTCGAGTATTTTCTTCGGCTTGCTCCTCTTCCTCATATTCTGGAATGTCGTCTTGGGCTGCTTCAATCTGTTGCCGATCCCGCCTCTAGACGGATCGAAAATCCTGTTCACTTTCTTTCCGGTCAAGGAAAAGGCCCAGTTTCAGCTGGAGCAGTACGGATTTTTCCTTCTCCTCTTCATCATCTTCGTCTTTTCTGCGCCTTTGAGTGCCTTTATCTCGGCCTTTCTCCGGTTCTTTTTCGGACTCACCATGTAGCCGTTTGCCCAGTTGACAGACGATTCCCTATCGGATACACTGTTTCCACATTCGACACCAGTCTTTTTTTGTTTGTCCAAGTAACGATTTACCTTTGTGGCTACGATCAATCAGCTCATCAAGCGCCCCCGCAAAATCGCCCGGAAGAAGTCTAAGTCTCCGGCGATGACCTTTGTCATCAATACTGTTAAGAATCGCATCACCAAGACCGATAGCCCGTACAAACGCGGTGTTTGTCTGAAGGTGACAACCATGACGCCGAAGAAGCCGAACTCGGCTATGCGAAAAATCGCCCGTGTCCGTCTCACGAACGGAATGGAAGTGACAGCCTATATCCCAGGCGAAGGGCACAATCTCCAGGAACACTCGATCGTGATGATTCGCGGTGGTCGTGTGAAGGACCTCCCAGGCGTCCGCTATCACGTTGTGCGCGGCATCTTCGATGCTGCCGGCGTTACCACGAGGAAGCAGAGTCGATCGAAATACGGCGCCAAGAAGGAGAAGAAGAAGGACTAAACTTTGAAGGACTATGCCACGGAGAAAGCGACAATTCAACAAGGAATGGAAGGCTGATGCCCGCTTCGGGAATCCGCTTGTTGGTCATTTCATCGGGATGATCATGTGGGAAGGGAAGAAGAGCACGGCGGAGCGCATCATCTATGATGCTTTTGATATCATCTACGAACGTACGAAGAAGGCCGGTCTTAATACTTTCGAGCAGGCCATCAAGAACGTCGCCCCGCTCCTCCAGCTGAAGAGTCGCCGCGTCGGCGGAGCCAATTATCAGGTCCCCGTCCCAGTTTCGGGTGAGCGTCGCCAGGTGCTCGCGATGCGCTGGATCCGTGATGCCTGTCGTAACCGCAAGGGGAAGAGCATGGCAGAAAAGCTCGCCGATGAGCTCATCGATGCCTCGAACAAGATGGGTTCAGCCATGAAGAAGCGTGATGAAACGCATCGCATGGCTGAAGCTAACAAGGCCTTCGCCCACTTCGCTTAAAGGTGGGCTTTCCCTTTCTTCTGGGATTTCCGACCGTTTTATACAAGCGCCATTTTATTTGTGTAACCCAATAGCAAACGTTCTATGCCCCGCAAAATCGCCATCGAAAAGTATCGCAATATCGGTATCATCGCGCATATTGACGCCGGCAAGACAACAACAACGGAGCGCATCTTATTCTATACCGGCATTACTCACAAGATCGGCGAAGTGCACGAGGGCGAGGCGACTATGGACTGGATGGAGCAGGAGCGCGAACGCGGCATCACTATTACTAGCGCTGCGACGACTTGCTACTGGAAAGACCATCACATCAATATCATCGATACACCTGGACATGTGGACTTTACCGTCGAGGTAGAGCGTTCGCTCCGTGTCCTGGATGGTGGCGTCGTTGTTTTTGATGGTAAGGAAGGGGTAGAGCCGCAATCTGAGACTGTCTGGCGTCAAGCAGAGAAGTACAGCGTTCCGCGCATGTGTTTCATCAACAAGATCGACAAGGAAGGGGCGATTTTCGAAGATGCGCTCGCTTCTATCTGGAATCGCCTCACCCCGAATGCGGTCGCGATCCAGTATCCGATGGGACTGCGTGGGGATTTCTACGGGCTCATCGACCTCATGAAGATGAAAGCCTACACCTTTGACGGCGACATGGGCGAGAAGATCATCGAAGGCGAGATCCCGGCCGAATACACTGACAAGGCGAAGGAATGGCGCGAAAAAATGGTAGAGAAGATCGCTGAGAGTGATGATGCGCTGACTGAGAAATTTCTCGCTGGAGAAGAGATCTCGGTCGAAGAGCTCAAAGCCGCTCTCCGCAAAGCAACCATTGAAGTCCGTCTTCATCCGGTTATGACCGGTACGGCACTTCGCAATAAGGGTGTCCAGCTCGTTCTTGATGCGGTTGTCGATTACCTCCCGTCGCCAATCGATATCCCAGCTGTGAAGGGTATTGATGTGAAGACCGAGCGGGAGGTCGAGCGCAAGACGGATGACAATGAGAAATTTTCCGCGCTCGCATTCAAAGTCGCAACTGACCCGTTTGTTGGGCAGCTAACATTCTTCCGCGTCTATTCCGGTACGGTCAAGGCGGGCTCCTATGTCTTGAATTCCACGAAGAACGAGAAAGAGCGCATCGGCCGCATCGTCCGTATGCATGCTAACCACCGCGAAGACATCGAAGACCTGACAGCCGGCGATATCGGCGCGCTTGTCGGCATGAAAGTGACCATGACAGGCGACACGCTCTGTGATCCGGAGGCTCCAGTCATTCTTGAAAACATTGTCTTTCCGGAACCGGTAATTGATATTGCAGTTGAGCCGAAGACGAAGGCTGATCAGGAGAAGATGGGAGTCGCCTTAAAGAAACTTTCTGAAGAAGATCCGACCTTCCGCGTCCACACGGATGAAGACTCGGGTCAGACTATTCTCTCGGGCATGGGCGAGCTCCATCTCGATATCATCGTCGACCGCATGCGCCGCGAATTCAAAGTGGAAGTGAATGTCGGTCGTCCGCAGGTGGCATACCGCGAGACGATTCGCGAGATGGCGCAGGCCGAAGGAAAGTACGTCCGTCAATCCGGTGGCCGTGGCCAGTACGGTCACTGCTGGATCCGCCTCGAGCCAAATGAGCAGGGCAAGGGCTACGAATTTTTCGACGAGACCAAGGGCGGCGTCATCCCGCAGGAATTCATCAAGCCGATCAATAGAGGTATCGAAGAAGCAACTCAGACCGGTGTCCTTGCTGGCTATCCAGTTGTCGATGTGAAGGCAACCGTCTATGACGGGTCATTCCATGATGTCGACTCGTCCGAAGCGGCGTTCAAGATCGCGGGTTCGCTCGCATTCAAAGAGGCGATGCGTCGAGCTAAGCCGGTCATCCTCGAGCCGATCATGAAGGTGGCGGTCATCATGCCCGAGAGCTTCATGGGTGACATCGTTGGCGACCTCAACGCCAAGCGTGGCATCATCAAGGAGATGACGGATCGTGGTGAGGGCGCGGCACGAGTGAAGGAAGTCACGGCCGAGGTTCCGCTTGCTTCGATGTTCGGCTACGCGACCCAGATGCGCTCGATGAGCCAAGGTCGCGCGAGCTACTCCATGGAGTTCTCGCACTATGCGGAAGTTCCACGGAATGTGGCAGAAGAGATCATGGGCGCCAAGACTCCGAAAGAGGAAAAATAGGTAGAGAGGAGTAGCTTCTTGAACTATAGGTTCGCCAACTACCTCATTGTTGCGGTTGGTATAAAAAACCCGGAATCCTTTAAACAAGGTCCGGGCTGCTGGGCGTTGCCACGAAGCGGTCAAAAATGAGGCAAGCCGATCATGATTTCTGGTAACAGTTGTCGGTGGGACGGTATACCCGTCCTAACCTGCCCCTGTTTCCATGTCCGGATGGCGCCCCGGAGATACTCACAGATGAGGTCGGTAGTCGCTCGAGAATCCATCCCTGGGTTGATGTTCCTCATTTTCCTGAATTCCCGCTGATATGATTCCAGGTACTCCTCGATGGATAGCCATGCCTGAGTCTCCCGTGTTTTGAAGGAGAAAAGAGTGATAGGTGCCGATGGATGAGAGTGACTGATGGCGGTAGAGATGGTCCCTAATCCATGATGCATGGTTTTGCGTTCCGGACAGCTTTTCAGAAAAAGAATCCATTTTTTCCCGTGGAGTTCGCAGTAGGGAGAGAGCGTGCCGACCATGATTTATTGCCTCCTTGAAAATGAACGAAAACACATAGCTCACGCTAACAGTGATTGGACTGTCCTGTCAAAGCTCCGTTCTCTGGAACGGGCAGTGCTAGACGTAGCGGCAGTCCGATTTTTCGGGCTGCGGATATGCTGGCTTCGAATGAGCCGAATCGAGCTTCCATTTCTCGGGGTTGACAGGATTTCGCTCGATTGCTATCATCCTGATTGACGCTTTCCTGAGCCGTTTTTGTCTGTTGGCAAGGCCGGGTACAGGAAATCAAAAATTTTTTGTAATCAATTATCCACTTAATGGGAAACGCTGCCGAAGCCGTCAATGGCGGCCGGGGCGCAGACAACAGTATGGCAGAGCAATTTCAGCGAACTAAACCGCACGTGAACGTTGGTACTATCGGTCACGTCGACCACGGCAAGACGACCACGACGGCCGCTCTTCTTCATGTGCTCTCCATGAAGGGGTTCGCCAAGGAGAAGGGTGTCGACGAGATCGACAAGGCTCCCGAGGAAAAGGAGCGCGGTATCACCATCTCGACGTCCCATTGTGAGTACGAGTCTGACAAGCGCCACTACGCGCACGTTGACTGCCCAGGGCACGCCGACTATATCAAGAACATGATTACTGGTGCCGCTCAGATGGACGGTGCGATCCTTGTCGTTTCCGCGACTGACGGTCCGATGCCGCAGACTCGCGAGCACATCCTCCTTGCGCGCCAGGTCGGCGTTCCGTCGATCGTAGTCTTCCTCAACAAGGTGGACATGGTGGACGATGCTGAACTCGTTGATCTCGTCGAAGCCGAAGTCCGCGAGCTCCTTTCGAAGTACGAATTCGATGGCGACAACGCTGCGGTCATTCGCGGTAGCGCCCTCAAGGCTCTCGAGTCGAATGATGTCAATTCTGCCGATGCGAAGCCAATCCTTGATCTCGTAGCTGCTCTCGACGAGCGTATTCCGGAGCCGGTTCGCGACACTGACAAGCCGTTCCTCATGCCTATCGAGGATATCTTCTCAATCGAAGGTCGTGGTACGGTCGTCACTGGTCGCATCGAACGTGGTGTTGTCAACATCAACGAGGAAGTCGAAATCGTTGGTATCCGTGACACGGCCAAGACGGTCGTTACCGGTATCGAGATGTTCAACAAGCAGCTCGACCGTGGTCAGGCCGGTGACAATGCCGGTCTCCTCATCCGCGGCATCAAGAAAGAAGATGTCGAGCGCGGTCAGGTTTTGGCCAAGCCGGGTTCGATCACGCCGCACACCGAATTTGAAGGCGAAGTCTATATCCTGAATAAGGAGGAAGGCGGCCGCCACACTCCGTTCTTCAAGGGCTACAAGCCGCAGTTCTACATCCGCACGACAGATGTGACTGGTGAAGTCATTCTGCCGGAAGGGACCGAGATGGTGATGCCGGGCGACACTATCAAGCTCAAGATTGTCCTCATTGCCCCGGTCGCCATGGAAGAGGGCATGCGCTTCGCAATCCGTGAGGGTGGCAGAACGGTCGGTGCCGGTGTCGCAACGAAGATCATCAAATAGTTTTTGATGGAACTGAGTCTCGGGAATGCTTCCCGGGACGACTGTTCTCTCAAAAGAACTCATTCACAATCATGGCTACGAAGAAAAAAGAAGAAGCGCTGACGAGGGTCCGGATCAAGATCAAGGCCTATGACCACAAGGTTATAGACCAGTCTGCTCGGAAGATCGTCGAGACCGCAGAGCGGACCGGGGCTGAGATTACTGGACCAGTGCCGCTTCCGACTGAGGTCCACAAGGTGACGGTCAATCGGTCCACGTTCGTCCATAAGAATGCGCGCGACCAGTACGAGATGCGGGTCCACAAGCGTCTCATCGACATTTTGAATCCAAATGCCAAGACGATCGATAACCTCACGAATCTCGATTTACCGGCTGGTGTGGATATAGAGATAAAAATGTAGTAGCCGCGGCCTCCAAGCCACTCGTTCAAGTCCTTGCTCCTCCGGAAATGCGTGTCGGAGTGGGATACTAAGCGAGCCAGACCTTTTTTTGGAACTGGCACGCATTGGGCGGGACCAGTTTTTTGTTGAAATACGACTGTATAGATGTAGAGCGAATGACTATGAAATGCCTCCTTGGGAAAAAACTCGGCATGACAACCCTCTTCGATGGAGAGAAGGGTGCTTTGAACGTGACTCTCATCGAGTGTGAGCCAAATAAGGTCTCTCTTCATCGGACCGCGGAAAAAGATGGTTATGTCGCCCTTCAGCTCTCACATCCCAAGACGAAGAAGGTGGTTGTCGCTCGGGAATTCCGTCTCGATTTGCATGATGCCGGTCAGGAGGCTGGAGCCAAGGTTCTTGAGGGGATTCCTGTCGCCTCAACGGTTACTGTTGCTCAGTTTGCGGTTGGCGAAAAGGTGAACGTGTCTGGCATTACCAAAGCCAAGGGCTTTCAGGGTGTTGTGAAGCGCCATGGCTTTGCCGGTGGTCGGGCTTCGCATGGTGGAAAGCATGATCTCAGGAAGCCAGGTTCGATTGGTCCAACTTTTCCCGAGCATGTCATCAAAGGCCGTCGCATGGCTGGCCGGATGGGTGCTGATCGTTTCACGGTGAAGAATCTCGTTGTCGTGCTCGTCGATGAGGAAAAGGGTATTCTCGGCGTCCGTGGCGCTGTGCCAGGCGTGACGGGTCGTATCGTTGAAATCAGAAGCGCCAAATAAGACTGTTATGTCAAAGATCGCAATCAAGAATCTGGCTGGCAAGGAAGTCGAAACGCTCGAAGTCGACGATCGGATTTTCAATGTGGAGCGAAACGATGCCTTGGTTCACCAGGTATTCACCGTTCTCATGGGTAACCTCCGAAGCGCGATCGCTCATACGAAGGATCGAAGTGAGCGTGCTGGTACCGGAAAGAAGCCGTGGAAACAGAAGGGTACTGGTCGTGCTCGTGCTGGCTCTGTCCGAAGCCCGCTCTGGCGGAAGGGTGGTGTCACGCATGGTCCGACCAAGGATCGGAATTTCTATCGCGAGGTAAGCCAGAAGATGCGTCAGAAGGCTGTCATGATCGCGCTCTCCGAGAAGCTTCGTACTGGCAAGCTCGTCGTTACTGATACGCTCGCTGTTGCTGACAAGAAGACAAAATCTTTCGATGCCGCGCTCGACGCGCTTGCGATCAATCCGCGCAAGGTCGTCGTGAGCCTCATGGGTGCCGAGCAGTCCGAGGGCCGCGCGATGCGGAATGTCCCGACCGTGACGCTCGTCCACAATCCTGACCTCAATGTCCTGCATCTCGTGAAGAACGAATACGTCCTTATGAGCAAGGCAGCGCTGATGGAGATCGACACTCGTTTCAAGAGCTGGAAGAAATAACCGTATGGCTACGAAAAAGACTACTACCGAGACGAAAGTCGAGAAGCAGCTCTCGCCCTTGGCGACGCGCGTTTTAGTCCGTCCGCGCATCACCGAGAAGGCCTATGCCGTGAACGCGCTCGATCAGTACGTGTTCCAGGTAACAGCGACGGCGACGAAGACTGAAGTAAAGCGCGCGGTCGAGGAAGCCTATGGCGTTTCGGTGGTCGCAGTCAATATGGTCCGTCTCCCGGGAAAGAAGAAGAATTACGGTCGGACCGCAGGCAAGCGAAGCGCCGTGAAAAAAGCCCTCGTCCGCCTGAAGAAGGGTGAAACGATCCAGTTATTCCAAGCCGGTATCTAAGACTATGGCCATCAAGATCTACAAAAAGAATAATGCCGGTCGTCGTTTCATGTCGATTGTGAAGCCGGACGCGCTTACTGATAAGAAGCCGGAGAAGTCTCTTCTCGCGCCGCTTCCGAAGAAGGGTGGTCGCTCGCTCGGAAAGATCTCCGTTCGTCATCAGGGCGGTGGAGCGAAGCGCCGCTACCGTATTGTCGATTTCAAGCAGGACAAGCATGGTATCCCGGCCAAGGTGACCGCGATCGAAAAGGATCCGAATCGCTCGAGCCTCATCGCTCTCGTCACTTATGCCGACGGGGAGAAGCGATATATCCTCGCGACCCACAATATGCGCGCTGGACAGATGGTCACCTCTGGTCCAGAGGCTCCGGTTGCTGAGGGTAATCGCCTGCTCCTTTCGAATATTCCGGCTGGCACGACTATCTGCAATATCGAGATGCAAAAAGGGAAAGGCGGACAGATCGTCCGGAGTGCCGGTTCTCAGGCGACCCTCATGGCACTCGATGGCCCGATGGCCCAAGTGAAGCTCTCCTCAAGCGAGGTTCGCCTCGTCCCGAAGGATTGCTATGCGACGATCGGCCAGGTCTCGAATTTCGAGCATAGCGCCGAACGCATCGGCAAGGCCGGTCGCGCCCGCCACATGGGTCGCCGTCCGACGGTTCGCGGTACCGCAATGAACCCGGTCGACCATCCACATGGTGGTGGTGAGGGTCGGCAGCCGCTTGGTATGCACCCGAAGACTCCGTGGGGTAAGCCAGCGCTCGGCAAGAAGACTCGCAAACGCAAGCATCGCACCAATCAGTACATCATCCGCCGCCGCAATAAGAAGTAACGCCTATGTCACGCAGCCTCAAGAAAGGACCATACGTCGACCCAAGAGTCTTGAAGAAGCTCGAGGGCCGGAAGCACGGGGACCGCACGGTCATCAAGACCTGGTCGCGCGCTTGCGTCATCGCGCCTGAAATGGTAGGGTTCACCTTTGGCGTGCACAATGGCAAGGACTTTGTTTCCGTGCTCGTAACCGAGGAAATGGTCGGGCATCGCTTGGGCGAGTTCTCGCTCACGCGGAAGTTCTCCCGACATGGTGGCAAGATGCAGAAAGAGATCGAGCTTGCGAGCAAGCAGCGCGAACTCGATGCCGCCAAGGCCGCCAAGGCATCTGACAAGAAATAATCCAAGCTCCTATGCGCGTTGAAGCAACTCTGAACAATCTGCGCATCGCCCCTCGCAAGGTGCGATTGGTGACCCACTCGATCGTGGGCCTTCCTGTGGCGGCCGCTTTGGTCCAGCTTCGCCGTCAGGTAAAGCGCAGCTCACAGCCGATCACGGTCCTCTTGAAGAGCGCGATTGCCAATGCCAAGAATAACTTCCAGCTCGCCGAGGAAACGCTCTTCGTGAAGGAAGTCCGCGTCGGTGATGGCATCCGCCTTAAGCGCTACACCCCGAAGGCGTTCGGTCAGGCGACCCCGATCCTCCGCCGCACCTCCAAGATCCAGATCATCCTCGATGAACGCGCTCCGAAGGTCGCCGCAGTCAAGCCGGCTGCCAAGAAAGTCGCAAAGAAAACCGTTGCCAAGAAAGTCGCCGCTAAAAAGCCTGAGAATAGCCAAGCCTAAGCGTTATGGGAAATAAGACCAATCCAACTGGAATCCGCCTTGGAATCACCGCTGACTGGTTGTCGCGCTGGTTTGCCGATAGCAAGAAGAGCCTCCGCACGAATCTCCGGAAGGATGTCGAGATGCGGGCGTTCATCGAGAAGCAGTGGAAGAGCGCAGCGATCGCTTCAGTCGAGATCGAGCGTTCTACTGGCATGATGCGTGTTGTCATCCGTACCTCTCGCCCGGGTGTGCTCATCGGACGCGGCGGTACTGGAATCGAGGACCTCACTCGCGCCTTGCGCAAGCGCTTCTTTGCCGGAAAGAAGGTTGACCTTAAGGTGGAAGTCCAGGAGGTGAAGCACATGGAAGAGAGCGCCATGCTCGTCGCGCAGCAGGTTGCTGAGCAGCTCGAGAAGCGCACGCCGTTCCGGCGCGTGCTCAAGGGTACGCTCGACCAGGTGGAGGCGAACAAGTCTATCCTCGGCGTGAAGATCGAGATCGCTGGCCGCCTTGGTGGCGCCGAGATGTCCCGTCGCGAATGGCTGTCCCGTGGCAAGATCCCTCTCCATACGCTCCGATCCGATGTCGATTTCGCCCGCTACGAGGCCAAGACGACCTACGGCATCATCGGTGTGAAGGTCTGGATCTACAAGGGAGAGAAGTTTGAAGAAAAGAAAGAAGCATAATTTAGACACGAGAAGAAGACGGCTATGAATCTCATGCCCCGAAAAGTGAAGCATCGCAAAGTCCAGCGCGGATACAATCCCGTCGGAACGGTTGCGTCGCGCGGCGACAAGGTCAGCTTCGGCGCCTTTGGCCTGAAGGCGACCGAGGGCGGGATCATTTCCGCTCGTCAGATCGAAGCGGCCCGACGCGCCATGACGCGGTTCATCGCTCGTGGTGGCAAAGTCTGGATCCGGGTTTTACCGGATACGCCGATCACCAAGAAGGGCGAGCAGGTCCCGATGGGTAAGGGTAAGGGAACGCCGGATCATTTCGCCGCTAAGGTCTCGGCTGGTCGGATGCTCTTCGAGCTTGATGGCGTGCCGAAGGCGACAGCAGCTGAGGCGATGCGTCTCGCAGCCCACAAGCTGTCCGTGAAGAGCCGATTTGTTGTAAAGGACTAGGCATATGAAAGCGAAAGAATGGCGGGAAAAATCAGTCGGCGAGCGCGAGAAGACGCTTCTGGAGCTCCGCGATCGTCTGCGAGGACTCCGGTTCGATCTCGCGACGCGCGCGTCCAAGCAGCACAGCGAGCATCGGAAGACGCGTCGGGATATCGCTCGACTCCTCACGCTCGAACGCGAAGAGGGTCTGAAGCAGAACTAAGCATGATGAATCTAATACGTGTATGACAGCAGCATCGAACACCAGCAGAGAGAAGAATGTTCCGACCTGGAAGGGGACGGTGGTTTCGAATCGCATGCAAGACACGGTGGTCGTAGCTGTAGAAACGCTCACGACGCATCCGAAATACAAGAAGCAATAC
>SSEF01000005.1 GCA_008012175.1 Candidatus Moraniibacteriota bacterium
CCTTCGAGATGTGCTGCCAATTCACCTGTTGCGATTGGCGGCATTTCCCAAAGAAATTGCTGGTTGCCGTTGTGCGCAAGCTGGCGCTCGTCAATGATGGTTGACAATCGTTTCGCAATTTCCTTCGCAATTTGGATCTCGTCCTCAGGCGCGATGTAACTGCGTAGCGAGGTTGCGACCAGCGGCGTTGCGCCTACAAACCAGGTGTTTGCCATCACCTCGTCGACCATATAGCCGGTCATGTCCGAAAGCCCGGTTTTCGGATCGCGTTGGCTTCTGAGCAGCGCGGCTTTCTGGCGTGCGATGTAAACGCCTGAGATCACAAGCAGGAGTATCGATGGAAATGGGTCATTGCCGATATGCTGCGTCGTCAGGAATGTGCTTATGACCAGTATTAGGATCGAGCAGGCGATTGTGATATGTGTGCTGTAGTGCAGCCCTTTTGCCGTCAGAAGTGCTACGCATACTGCCGTTGCCAGTAGAAAAAAGGGAATCCAGCCTGCTTCGATCGGATAGCCGCGCTTGAGAGTTTCTGCACCCAACACATGAAAAGCCACGCCAGGCCGTTCGCCCCATGCGGGCATAGAGTGGACGTCGTTTTGCGTTTTGTCGGTAACGCCCAGGATAACCGTCTTCCCGGCTAATTTTGATGGATCCACAGCTTTGGTCATGATGTCTTTGGCCCGGTAGATCGGGATCGAATCCGGGTTCAAACTGTAATTCACTCGGAAGTTCGTGTTTTCAGGTACAGGGCGGCCAGCAATGTTTGCTGCAACAGACTGGAGCTGACCCCGTGGTGCTTTCAAAGTCGTGGGGAGTGACCAGATATATCCGAAAAGATAAGGCGAGTGTGCGGTTACGAACGGTGCCGTGCCGACGGCAGCTGGGTGTGAGTATATGGTTTGAACGTCACCATCGCCATCAGTAGTGGCAAGAGCGATGACGGTGGTGGGTGCCTTTGTGTTTGAAATTGCTTCGCGCAGTGCGCTGTCTGCGTTTGCAGTTGTTCTGCCCTGATATCCTATGTCCACATAAATGCTTTTGGGATTGTACTCATCGATAGCGCGTAGCAATTGTGCTTGCGTTTCGCGCGACCAGGGCCAGCGGCCTACTGCTTTGATCGATTGTGAATCGATACCGACGACAATGATCTCCCCGGATACATTGTCTTTTGAAGCTTTCGTCTGAAGCGAATAGAGTGCAAGAGACGCCGGCAGAAAAAATTCAATGGCGCCGAGCAATCCGCAAAGACACACAAATAGGGCGACATTGCGTCCGATTTTTTTCCTGTTGAGTTTTAGCGCCATGTTGCCCGGCATAGGCCTGCGCCAGTGAAAATTTGGTTAAGAGCCAATTAACCGCAACGGTCATTTGCCGGTGGGCGGATTCAGCCTGCGATATGGGCCAAGATCGGTGGTGTCAGCAATAGCAGGCCGCATAAGAGGTCGAGCGGCCACGCAATTACGATCCGCTCTTCAGGATGCGGCGTGTTGAGCCAATCGCGTGCGAGGCTTCTCGCTCCCGCAATAGTGCGAGGATAGCTTTTTGGTTGGACCTGTTCGAGTTGGAACATCGCAGCCTTTCTCTCTTCTAGCGGCGTAGCACGCTATGGTTGCGATAATCTAAACGGTGCAAACGACCATTTGTGGCACACGGCGTTCGTTTGCCGCTGGATTGCATTCTATCGCTTTGTTAAGACCCATATTTGGGGATGTTATATGGTGCTCGACCAGCGCCATCTTCGGAACTGACAATTTTAGGGTTTTTCGTTGTCGTGGAGGAATAGTTGAATTCGGTTCGTCAGCCTTCAATGAGCGACAGCGTGTTTCTGGAGACCCGTTTCCAGATTCTCAGCGGTGGCTATGTCGCGGGCACGCAATTGGACCGCGAAGCATTTGCGGCCGTCTATGACTGCAACCCGCGATTGATCCTCGATGCCTTCAATGCCCTTATTGTAGAAGGCTATCTTGAGAAACCCAACCGCGGGATGTTTGTTGTCAAGGAGTGGGATCGCAACGAGGTCAATGATTCCTATGATCTATGGGCCCATGTGGCAACGACGTCAGCTGCCCGGACCGCCGAGCGTGCCGATTTGGACGACATCAATTACCTTGCTGGCATAATCGGACCTGGCGACAGCTATGATTTTGCTGACGAACTGGCTACCGAGCGCTATTTGCAGGACTATGTTCTTTTTACCGTCGAGCTCGTTCGCTTTTCCAAAACCAAGACCCTGACCGCTATGGCTAAACAATTGGCGCCGAATTTTCTTTTTCGCAAAGCCTTATGGTGTTCGACTGCAGATGATTTGCACACAGAGAGAGAGGCATTGGAGCATATAGCCCAGGACATCCGGGATCGCTCTGCTGCTCGTGTCAAAGACCGGATTTACGAGGTCGTCATGCGAACGGTTAAGGCCTGGCCTGGCGATCGCATTGCTAACGTCAATTCTGCCGTCGAGGTGGTTCGTCCTACATTTCCCGTTATGATTGGCGACGTCAGTTTTGGTTTGGGCGACCGTGAGCCTACGCTAGATGGTATTGTCGTGCCTTATGGGATCACCCCGAACGGGTAATTTTTACTGAATCATTGCCTGATACTCGGCCCAGCTCAGAGGTTCCCTGCATCCCATGTGAAACATTGGCCGGGTGTCGGTTTGGTTCCTGAACACGGGTCTTGGTGGTAGCGACCGATCCTCATAGTCAACTTCACCATCGTCGGCGAGGTCATTGTAGCGTGAATTTTCGGCTGCGAGTATCGGCGTGAAGCGCGTCCATTGATGCGCAACCAGTGCTTTCAGTTTGGCTTGGTCCTTCGACCGGATGGCAGGGATCGTCGCCTGCACATCAGAGTGCATCGATCGCAAGCCAGCCTCGTCCAGTGCTGTAAACATTCTTCGGCGAAATGATGGCGGTGCACCGGTCAACATCATTTTCCTAAATGAACGAACTTCGATCGTATAAAGAAGCGTGTGGAAAAAAATCCACCAGCGGATGTGGAATGCCTCAAAAACATCTGGCGTAATATCTTTGGACAAATCGATGTCCATCGATTGCTCAAGTGTCCTGATAGTTTCTTCATCGAGCCTATCGCTCGTTTTTGACAGCATCAGCTCCAGAAGATCGCGACAGGTCGTCAGCATGTCTGCAAATTCATCGTCAGTCCACGCGATAACACGCACTTCATCGCCGCGGCGCTCGTGCACATAGCCGTGATCGCTGAGCGCGTTCATAATTTGGTTTGCTAGATCGAGGGAAATCTCAAACGCTGCGGCAATCCCCTGGCTGCTGATCTTCTGGCCTGGCCGATAGACACCAGTCAGGATCCTGTGTCTTGTCTCAAGGAAAATTCTGTCTCCAACCTCACCAAGCGATCGCTCGCTCTCGAACCAGCCCTGGTCTTTCTCCGATACCTTCATCAAAGCACCTTTAAGTCGCCAGCACGCTGATGCGCCGGAATGACAATATAAAATTGCAGACTTCCATAAGGAATTCAACCCTCGCCGCCACTTTCGATTGCCGTAACGGCATTTGCGGGAATCGCATCTGAGCCGTGAATTTTCTTGGTGGAAAGGGATCAACTGACCTCTAGTTGCGGTAAACCGCATAATCGACCCTGCTGCAGGTTGCATCGCCCTCATTTTGGTGCGACTAGACAGCTGCGAAGTGTCCATCGGCATGTGCATGCTCTTCGGAGATGTATTATGTCCTTCAAGAAAATTCTGCTTACAGCCTCAGTATTGGTAATGGCTGTCACGTCGGCAAATGCGCGCGATGTCAATCTGCTCAATTTCCGCGCTTCGGTTGTCGAGGATGATCAGGCCGCCAAATCGAATGAGATCGTACTTTCGCGCTCGGCTGCGCTAGGAGATAGTCCGTTCGCGTCGCCCGTTTCTGGTAATGCCAGTGTCAGCGATACGATGAGGGCCTCTGTCACCCCTGTTGTCGACTTTCCTCAAACCGGCGCCTTTGATGCCATACAGTCAATCGATCTCGACAATTTGCCGACATCGAGGTTGCCAATTCCTGCATGGATGACGCGCGAACGAAATCTTCCACTGGCGATGCCGGCTATCAGCTCGGCACCTGCTGGGTGCGACGGCGCGCAGTATGTGCCGGCTTGGTGGCTATCGAAAGCGGCCGAAGCTAGGCGCGCCTATTATTTTCCGACGATGGCCGCGATAGCGTGTGAGGCAGGTATTCCAACTTTGCTTTTCGATGCCCTGATCACTCAGGAATCGGGCTATAATCCGCTTGCGGTCAGTTCAGCAGGCGCTGCTGGGTTATCGCAGATTATCCCGGATACTGCGCGGTATCTTGGTCTCCTAACGCCGTTTGAGCCTGTGGCGAATATGAAGGCTGGAGCTCGCTATTTGCGGGAGCAGTTGATCAGATTTGGCGGTCGGTCCGATCTTGCGCTGGCCGCATATAATGCCGGTCCAGGCCGCGTTCAAAAAAAATGGGCGGTTCCCCGCATCCGTGAAACGGTCAATTATGTGAATGTCATCACGTTGAATTGGTCCCGGCTTGCAACGATGCAGCAGCCTTCTCCAGATTTCATCGATCGTGGGCAGCTTGCAGCCGCTGTTGTCGATTCATTTCCATATCGCCGGGCAACATTCCTGAACTTTTCAGCGAGGTAAAATTGTCATATTTGCCCCGGTCCAGGATCGAAATTTCCAATGCCGATATAGTAAATATATGCCCCTGCGATCAGTAGTATTGACGGGAGCCCTGTCAGGTACAACAGGTTGAATCGTATCCATAGTTTTGGCAAAGCTAGCGCCAGTTCTTTGCGCGATGACGTAGCGATCCTGTAGCTGCCGGTCTTTATTTCCCATCCCATCCTTACCGCTGCCAGGAGCGAGCACATTCCTGCGAGAATGGCAACGGCTGTGTAAAGTGACAACCATGCGTGGATCGTTTCTGGTCTCATGCGGTCCTCATAGCATCTTGTGGTTAATTTTTCCATAATCTTCACGCTGCGAGCAGCTCGCGCCGCCCCCAAATCGTTCTCCCCAATTGCAGATCGCCGCGCCTCGCCGCATTGAGCATGCCCTTGGCATATGCCGTTGGGGTTGCGCGAATCTCGCCGCTGGCAAGCCGTTCCGCAATTATCATAACGCTTATGCTCGCTGCCCTTTTGCCTAAAGTGCGCTGCATTTGGTGCCATGTGTCTGCGGAGAGAGTTGTATCTCGCGCGAGATGCTCCACTGCGCTTTCCCAGTTTCGGTGCATTTGCAAATAGAGTGCGCTGTTGGGGAATATGACGGGAATTTCGTTCTCATCGAGTTTGGCCTGCTCCAGCCCATAGTCGGTATCAGCGGAGCCATCGTTGCTACGCCCCTTTGGCTCGCCGGTTACTTCGATTCTTTCTGGAGAAGGTTTGGGTGTGGGGTGCCATTTTTGCCGCTCTGGAGGGTTGATTTTAGGCTTTGCGTCGCTTGCAAAATCAAGATCGGTGAGGATTGCTTTCAGGCTTTCGACGTCTGATTGGCGCTTTGCAACCATCGCTTCGCCAAGTATTTTTTGGCATTGCATGTTCCCTGGGTGCGCTCTCCAGTCATCGCCATGCGCTGCGCGTAATGACTGCCTGAAGGAGCAGATATGCCCTTTGATCTTGCTTTGAAGGCGGGCGGCTTCGTGATGAAGTTGGATCCAGCGAGCGACATGTTCTTCCAGCTCGTCAAGCATTACGATGATCGGCAGCAGACTGAACCCATGTCCGCTCACGCTGCCGTCGCTATTTCTTCTGATCCACCGGCGGCCATTGGCGTGGCGGTGGTAATGAACAATGAGCCCAAACGATCGCAGGCTGCTTAATATTTTCTTGGTGCGGTCAACCGAAAGGCAAAGGCGGTCTGCGATCGTAGCATTCCTGCCCCCGAACATAGGTCCAGTTTCAAAATTGGCCCAATCGGGCGCATGTGCGAGAATTTTGGCGATCGTGTGCAGGGCAGACCATAGCGTGCGGCTGATCCCGGTATCGCAGCCTCTATATTCCGTAAGGCGGCCGAGAAGATTGAGCACCCGTTTATAGTTTCTTTCCCCATCCCGTCTGGGATTGTTGACGGCGATCGATCTCGCTCGTTCCGAGATCCACAGCTGATACTGCTCTTTGTCGATTTCGCAATCGAGCATGTTTCCAATTTCAAAGTCCAGCTGCGCGGTCGGAAAAAGCGCTTTGATATAGCTCCCTATGTCGTTCGATCCAGGCATGTGTCGGCTCCTTATCGACACCGGTTTGAAGACGCAGAACATCAGCCCCGAAAGATGGGGATCGACGCTTGCAAGTTGCCGGGAATCTGCTAGAAAGTTTTTGCTCTCGCGGATTTTGTCCCGCAAACTTCCCACAAATTGCCCTCGTATCCGGTTTTCCGGGTGCGGTGGCTATGGCTTCAAAACGGTCTCCTCGTTACAGTCGGACGGACTGCGCGTTTCATCATTCCGACAAGCGCAAAAAACGCTTGTCGGTGACTTCGATCGACGCTAAGAGAGGATTTCTGCAAATCGCTTCTTAGCGTTCAAAAGGGCTCCGACGGCAATCGGAGCCTTTTTAGTTTTGCGGTTGAGCTTTCTGTCCGACGCAAAAAAGCTGCCCCATCGCCGGCGCATTAAATGCTCGGTGATAGCAGCAGCTATTTCGAGACGCGCAGGGCACCTCGATCTCCAATTTTGCCTGATTCGGACGCGACTCAACCATGCTAAACGGTAACAACCCGTCAGTAAAACGCAACAATAATTTATTGAAAATTAAAGATATTCAGGCGTAGTCGCAAATAAAGGAACGATTTTTTTCCTCGATTTGCTCAATGTGCGCAAAGAAAGTGTCTACACCGTTCTTCGCAGCCTGTTTGATTAGTCTTGGTTTGAAGAATTCTGTAATTCTGCCTTGCCGTGCATAGCACACGTCTTCTTGGACAGCTCGAAGAATTTGCGCAATGAAATGCGTGGCCGGGTTATTATATGCCTTTGGATCGCCCATCATCGCGATGGCGACATAAGCCTGGTGTTGGTCGATTTCGAGTTCCTCGAAACACTGGTGCCGCAACTCATCGGTGAGTCTGCTGGCGCCGCGTAAAATTCGATTGAGGCTCGATCTCGTAATTCTCGTTGCGGGTTCGAGGGAGGACACTTTCCTCTGTTGCCGATGTAGCTCGTTGAGGATCAGCCTTTTGTAACCGTCCTCTTCTGCGATACATCTGCTACCGCATTTTTGCAGCTGGCTTTCAGCTATCGGTATGAAGAGCTCAAGGGATTCTTGGTTCGTATTGCCCAGTGGGCTGCGACCTTCGGGGCTGGCGACATTGACTGACATAGAATCCCTCCGCTGATCCTTTCCAGAGATGAGATGTCATCTCCCGTAAGGCTGGTCAAGCGGAATTTTTGCGGTCGACTGGTTTGCAATACAGCTTTCTCACTGTGCAAAGATCGACAAAATAAGCGATTGCGGTCCTGTCATAGACCGGAATTCCGCACTTTTCTTGCAATTTGCCTTTGAGCGCTGTGAGTCTCTCGTTGAGACAGGTTTCCATTCTCAGGTGGACGATGATGGGACCGGACAGGGCATATTCAGATATGAAGTCGTGGAAATCGTCGGGGGCGAAAACATGATCGTCGAGACATTTGATCGTCCGTTCGATCACCGAGCGGAATGTATGGAACTTCTTGTCTGTGTTGGATAATTCATGAACGGCCCCGGTCAGGAGCTTGAACATATTGTCGCTCACCTTGAAGCTTCGTGACGCGATTTTCGTCTTGGACATGCTCGTTTGTTCCGTATTTGGTTTGCCGGTTGGTAGCCATGTTTTTCCCGATCGTTAATTTTTTTCGTCGATTTTCGGTTTTTTTGGTGAATGGCGCAGACCTCGCGCCGTTGGTTGCGAATGATGCGTCTGGCGGCGCGGATAATGCGCCGTGACGACGCGTATCCCGCGTCAAGGTAGCGCGGAGTCTGCGTCACCTTGAAGCGAATCATGCGTCACTGCGGCGCGCAATCCGCATAATTTGCAGCCAACTGTCTCTCTGATGTTGCTGCTCAACTCAACTCGGCTCTCTCTTTGTCGGACGAAATCCTTCGTCGCAACAAACAGAGGAGTCATGAACTCATGACATTGAAGTCCAAAATGGCAGCGCTGAACAACAAGCTGCCCGCGATTGCTGCCGCTGCTGTGGTAGCAGGTCTTGGTGCGACCGCCGCGATGGCCGGTGCCGACACCACCTTCAATACGGCCCTGACATCGTTCACGGGTTTTCTCGAAGGTTCGGGCGGTCGTATCATCACCGTGCTGTCGCTTGCAGGCGGCGTCGTCGCAATGGCATCCGGCCAGTTCCGGCTCGGTCAGATTGCCATTCCCGTCGGCGTTGGTGTTGGTGCCGGCACCGGTATTCCGATCGTCACCTCGACCGTTACAGGCACCCTGTAACAATCTCTCCCCCTGCTGGGCCCGGACAAAATCGACTCAACCAAGTCTGTCCGGGTCCGGCTCCTTGAGGGCGGTGTTGCCATGCAGCAATATCTCATTCCACAGCGATTGGACGATCCGGAGCTTATCGGCTTTTGGACGCTTGATGAATTTCTGGCGATGATCGTTCCCTTCGTGTGGGGCGTGCTTTCCCAGCATATTATCCTCGGCCTGCTCCTTGCGTGTGCATGCTGGTGGATACTTCGCAAATTAAAAGCTGGTCGGGCCGTCTCCTGGATTGTGCATACTGCATATTGGCACCTGCCAGGTTCCTTCATGCGGTTGAAGGCAACACCCCCCTCGCATTTACGAACATTGGCAGGATAGGCATGGAACTGACCCATTCGCATGCGCAGTCACAGCGCTTCTTGAAGCAGCGTAACATGCTGGCTTTTATTTCGCTGGCGTTTCTTGGTTCGACGGTTGTGCTGGCAACTGCCGCTGCAAACCGGGAACGAGAGATCATCCTGCAGCCGATCCTTTCGAATCCGCTGACGTTGAGTTCGGACAATATCCCAAAGGAATATCTTGAGTTGGTGACGCGCGACACCGCGCTCCTAACTCTTAATCGCTCGCCTGAGAACCTGCAGTTCTGGATGGACCAGGTGCTCGATATCGCAGACCCCCGGACACATGGGAAGCTGAAGGCTGATCTCATGCGCGTGCTCGAAGAGCAGAGCGGCTCGAACGTGTCGCAATATTTCACGATGGAAAAAATGACCGTCGATCCTGAGGCTTTGACCAGCGAGGTCAATGGCATTTTGCATACGGTTGTCGGCCAAAAGGAAGTCTCAGCTGAGGCCAAGACCTTCAAATATATTTGGACCTATAACGGTGTTTCGCTGAAGCTCGCCGGTTTTGGTCTTGCCAAAAAAGACGACAAAAACGGGAAGGAAGAGCAGTGATGGCAGAAGTCGCTTATGGGTCATTGGGCTTCGGCGCTGTGTTGGCCGTTCGCCCTTCGATGACGTCGACGCGTTATTTAGGCGCTGTCCTGTTGGGTATCGGTGCTGCACTTCTGGCCAGCCCTGCTTTTGCTGACCAAAATCTTGCAGCAAAGGATAATGGCCAGATCAATTGCGTTGCGTCTGCCAAAGATCTGACGCGCATTAGCCTTGTCGGTGATCAGTTCGTTTCGATTTCAAAAGCCGATACTGGCGTGCCTACCGAGGATTTCAAGGTCGTGCACGATCCCAAAAGGGGCGATATCTACCTTTCCATACCGGAGGGCTATGCCAAGCCCTCAGTCAATTTTTTCGGCATCAGTGACAAGGGCTTTGTTTATAAATTTGTCTGCAAGCCGGGTGGAGCGGACGCGGAACAGGTTTTTGTGACCAATCTTGCCATCGACGATGACAAGGCGGCTGATTGGGAGGCACGAACGACGCCGGAAGCCACGGCAATGCGTCTCGTCAGTGCGATGCAAGGTTGGGAACCCGTCCCTGGCTTTAACATATCGCAGACGTCGCTTGAGCCGCGGACAGTCAATAATGTCGAATTGCAGGTCCTGGGTGAATATCGCGGCGCGGATGTTTCGGGCCGGATTTTGCGGGTCAAGAACACTGGCGACAAGCCTTTGAAGCTCGATGAGAACACGATCGCGGGCAAGGGCATCGTCGCCTTTTCTGCGGCGCTTGACGTGCTTCCGCCCGCGCAGGTCACCACCATTTATCTCGTTGAGCGGAACGGAGGTTCGCAATGAAATTTCAGTTACCCTGGAAAAAAGGACCGAAAGTCCTTGACGTCCCCGAAACGACCGATGAGCTCTCACCGCTCGCTGATTCAATGGCCTCCATGAGGATGTTCGCCGCAAGCAGATGCGTGTTTTGGCGATCGGCGGCGGGGCGATCCTGCTGCTGGGTTCCTACTATATTCTTGGCGACGACGGTTCGGCCGAAAAAACCGATGTCGAGACGGCCGTAAACACTGTCGGCGTCGATGATATGGTCAACCGCAATATGTCCGAAAAGGAATGGATGTCCCGTTCCGAGGCGCGCTTCAACGAGCTCGAAAACAAGCAACGCTCGATGCAGGGCGCGATGATGGGACCGGGCCAGAATGGTCTTGGGCCTGCAGGTGCTATGCCAATGAATCCCGGCTACGTGCCTCCGGGCGGTGAGCCCGACCAGGAAACCAAAAACATCATTTCTGCCTATCAGCAGGAAAACGCTCAGCTTAAGGCAGCCGTTGCAGCTGCAAAGGCGTCGCCGGTCATGCAGCAAGGTGGTCCGAATGGCCTTTATGGGCCAGGAGCGCCCCCGACCTATGCGAATGGCGGCAAGGGTGGACCAGCGACAGCAGCTGGCTCAGCAGCGCTTGCCGCTGTTGGTGGATCGCCCGTTTCAATGCGCGGCAACAATATCCAGCTTCTTTCGTTCGGAGAAGGTGCAAGTGGTAACGCAACGCCCGTTGCCAAAGGCAGCACCACCTATACCGACAGTGCAAATTATTTGCCGCCAAATTCGATTGCTTCGGCAAAAGTCATCGTTGGCGTCGATGCTGCGGCAGGCGTGCAGAGTCAGACGGATCCTTTGCCCGTGGTGCTACGCATTACTGGCCCGGCGCGTTCGGTTTATGAAAATGGTCGCTTGCTGACCACCAATATTAGCGGTTGTCTCGTCAACGGCGCGGCACGCGGGGATCTGTCTTCGGAGAAGGTCTATGTCAAACTTCAGCGGATGACATGTCCGCAGGCGAATGGCCGTTTTGCCGTCGCCGATGTCAAGGGCTTCATCGCATTTGGTGGAAAGACCGGCGTTCGCGGAAGGGTTGTCAGCCGCGAAGGTTCGCTTGTCGGGCAGGCGCTGCTTGCTGGCATTGCCGAAGGCTTCGGCAAGGGCTTTTCGGCCAATACCCAATCTTTGCTTTCTGGGACCAACGTGTCCGTGGACGGTAAGCGCGACCAGCTCAGCACCAGTGATATCCTTCAGGGTGGTTTTGGAAACGGTGTCGCAACAGGCGGTGAGATGGTCTCCAAATATCTCATCGAGCGCGCCGAGCAATATCAGCCCGTAATCGAAATGCCGACCGGAATCGATGTCGAGATCGTGTTCCTCGATGGCGTCTTCATCAACAACTGAGGTGTGATATGAACATGAAGCACAGGTTATTAACTGCACTTCCGCATCCCGCTGTTTTCGCTTTTGCCATCGGGATTGCAGCGCCTTCAGCATATCTCGCCGCGCAAGCGATGGAGCCGAGTGAAAGCACCGTAGAGCAGGCACTGAAGACGCGGCTGAAAAACACAAAGGTCGACAAGGTAGATTGTTCAAAGACAAACGGTCTGTGCGAAGTTACCGCTGGCACCCAGATATTCTACGTCGATGCTACCGGTCGCTTCCTTGTTATCGGTCGGGTTTACGACATGGAGACGCGGCAGGACCTGACAGCAGCCCGCCTTCTGGAAGTCAACCCCGATATGCTTGTGGGGGCAGCTGCGGGCCGTCAGGAATCAGCTGTACCGCAGCCTCCACGGCCCGCCTCCCAAGTTGCGCCAACGCGCAAACTTTCGCTTGCATCTTTGCCGGCTGAAGGCGGCATTCATTGGGGCAGTTCGAGCAAGGATGCGCCGACGGTTACGGTCTTTTCTGATTTCCGCTGCGGTTATTGCCGTCAGCTGAGCGGTGTTCTGGAAAGCATGGATGTTCGGGTGATCGAGCGGCCCATCTCGATCCTCGGTAGCCGCGCTTTGGCGAATGACGTGTTTTGCGCGCGCGATCGAAAACGTGCCATCAAGCAGGCTTACGCCGGCGAAGCCGTCACCGATACGGCAAAATGCGACACTTCGCCGCTCGATGCCAATGAGCAGTTCGCGCGCAGCAATGCGCTGGGAGGAACGCCCGTCATCGTGCGTTCCGATGGCGCAGTTCTTGAAGGCTACCGTCCCCGTGATGTCCTGGCGCAGTGGCTAAAGGGAGCAAAATCATGATTCACAGAAAGCCTGTATCGCTTATCCTGTTGTCGGCATCGGCTCTGGCTCTCACCAGCTGCGCAAGCCTAGGTGGCAATATCAAGGGGGATTTCGTTTGCCGTGCGCCGGGCGGTTCTTGCGCTCCGAGCATTGTGATTGATGATCAGGCGCTAGCGCAAATCGGCGAAGCGCGTCCAATGCCTGCATCGCAGACCTCTCCCTGGATGATGCCGCGATCGACACAGCCGAGTGTTGCCCAAGCAGGCAATGGCGTGGTCAATACTGCGCCGAGGGTAACTCAGGTTGTTTTCCCGGCTTTTGTCGATTCCAACGGCTATCTGCACGAGGCGCGGAAAGTGAAGATGGTGTCGCAGGCCGGAACTTGGGTCCAGCTCGCCGATGGCGCTCCCACACCTGTCGCGCAGATGCTTGGTTCGGCGTCGGTCGATCCGGCACTTGCTGGTTTCAGATTGTCGGCCGATCCGGTTGCATTGTCGCAAAGCTCGAACGATCCTTCAATGCCGTCGGCTGACGCGGTGATCAAGGCGCGCACGAAAGCCGCAACCAAGCTGCCTACGACACAGCAAGAGATTGAAGCAGCCGTTGCTTCAAAATTGGTCGCGCCTCAGCAAGCGTCAAAGCCCGATAG
Organism: Candidatus Moraniibacteriota bacterium; assembly: GCA_008012175.1. GTDB lineage: Bacteria > Patescibacteriota > Minisyncoccia > Moranbacterales > UBA1568 > SSEF01. The sequence continues at coordinate 13,024 of SSEF01000005.1, forward strand.
TTCGGTGCCTGTCAATACGCCCGCATCATTTCCCGGCAAGGTGGATTGATCCAATGAGCGCGAAACGCGGATTTCTCGACCGGCTTCTGACATTCGCTTTCGGTGATGAAGCGCACCCGGAAGGTGACCGTCCCTCTGTCGGCGCGCCGATGCTCTCTGCATGGTTGCCACATCGCAGCTATGATAGCTCAACCGATACTTTCTACAATGCCGGTTCGATTGGCTTCATCGTCGAGGCGGCTCCCATGGTGGGCGCGAATGAGCGCACAGGCGATCTCTGGACGCAGTTCTTGTCGGACTCGGTTCCGTCGGGCTGCGAATTCAATGCGCTCTATTTCCAGTCGCCAAGCGTAGGCCCGAAAATCACCGATTGGATCTTGCCACGCATGCTCGCCAAAGGCGTTTTTGCTCGCGCAGCCGAACATCGTGCGCGGTGGCTCCGCCGCGGCATCTGGATGTCACTTTCAAAAGATGCGCCCTTCCTGTTGCGACAGCACCGGGTTTTCATCAGCATTTCTGCGCCGGTCAATTCAGCGATCGATATCCACGTCCTCAACACCGTGCGCGATGCTCTGCTAACCACCCTGGATGCCGTAGGTATGCCTGCCCGGAAGGTCACGCCTGTAGAGCTGATTGGCTTGATCAATGAGCTCTTATCGCCTTCTAGCGACAACGCCGATAAGCCATCCGATTACAATCCCCTCGACCCTATTGCCCCGCAATGTGTTCGCCGTGATCTTGAAACAACCATCGGCGAGCATCGGATCGTTTGTCATTCGGATCGATTTCGGCCTACCGGCGAAGAGATTGATGGCGTGCCGGTTATTGGTGAGGTGATACCGGACAAGTTCGATCTCCGTTTTTTCTCCGTCCGCAATTTCCCGCAACGCTTCGCCCCTTGGGACGGCCAGCTTCTGATCGGCGACCCCTTCAATGACAAACTGCGGCATCGCGGAAACATTTTCATCAGTGTCTGTCTCGTCTTTCCTGACGAGGAGGCTGCCAATTCAAAAGCCAA
>SSEF01000025.1 GCA_008012175.1 Candidatus Moraniibacteriota bacterium
GGCGCTAGAGGGACTTGAGTCTGCAGGCGAGCTTGCCTTGCCGCCAGAAATCAAGTCGCTACTCGAAACGAGGTCTGATTCGCCGATGGCTGAGACGGCACATCCAGGGGCATCGGTCGGGCCGAGTGGTGACCCGGTAGTTACCGAGCGATCGGAGGTCTTGGTGAGTAAGAATCAGCCTGAGGCAGAGAAGCGGCCGTACGCGAGCTTTGACACCGAAGAGCTCCATGCGCTCTGGCGGAGGCAGTCGCCATCTGAGCGCATCGATATGGTGACTGATCAGATCAAGGAATGGCGGACATTTGATGAAGCTATTCGCCGGTTCAAGGATGAGGAACGGTTCAAAGAGGATCTCAAGGCACGCGGTCTCGGCGAAAAATACGATCAGGTGCTCCGGCTTACCGGACGGAACGACACGATTAGTGATCGGGTAGCGGAAATCCGCGAGGCACTCGAGAAGAATGGGAAACTCGATCAGAAAGAAGCGGCATTCCTGACGGCAATTTTTTTCGATTACCATGAACTGCTCGTCGTGGCTGAGGCTATCGTGGCTGAGCGCGACCGGGAAACGCCGATCGTCGAGGCAGGAAAAGCAGCTCGTGCCGCCAAGAAGGCTGAGGTATCTGATCCTGTTTCAGTAGAGAAGGTACAGAAAAGACTGGCTTTCGCTGAAAAAGTACCTCAGTTGAGAGATCTTCTTGAGGCTTGGGAGAAGCTTGAACGTGAATTTGGTGACCAGGCACTCCGACAGGCTATCCGCCGGCTCCGCCAGCTGGAGAGAGGAAAGCCACTTCCGCCGACGGGGAAAATCGCCAAGTGGTTTGCTGAACACGATGGCCCGAATGCGTGGCAGGGAAGGGGCGCAGCAGCCGATCGTGCGCTCCTCATGGATGATGCGTTGCCGAGCATGGAGGGCATGGTGCGGGACGGCCTGATCGTGGCCGAGAAGCTTCGAGCGGAGCGCGTGGTTGCTGAGACCGCTCCAGCCCCCGCTCCAGTAGCTCCAGAGGCCAGGCCAGAGGGAGTGGAGCCGATTGTTCGCGGCGATATCTGGACTGCGCCAGCTGCTAACGAGAAGAATGCTACAACTGTCGGAAGAAGAGTGATTGTTACCGGGATCAATAATGGGAAAGTCGAATATCGTTTTTTTGATGTAGATGATATCGGCAATGCTGCCAATATGGGATTCGGGTCCGCAGCGGACGAATCCGCCTTGCGAGAGTGGCTAGCCGAGGAGGGCTTCGCCTACGATGGAAGGCGTGAAGATGAGGTCGGCCCGCCAGCAGCGCAGGTCTTGGGTCTGGACGGCCGGGTCATTGAGCGCGACAAGAGCGGTGAACTGAACCAAACAGAGTGGCAGCGGATGAACCCGGTCGAGCAGAACCGGCTTCGTCGCGAATTGTTTTCTCGCAAGGATAGATTTGTTACTGGACTTAACGAGCAATTGAAACGAGCCGGAGTGAATGATGCTGATCGCCGGAATACAGTCATCAAGTATCTCGATGAATACCTGCCACAGATGATATCGCTCGTTGTGAAAGTTCCGCTTCAGGAAACGGATCGGGAATCGCTCCTCAGGGATTTGAAAAAAGAAATCGCCATCGCATAATAGGGATATGGTACGAAGAACACATCCGAAAGAGGGGGGAATGGAGACGCCACCGGATCCCGATGCTATTGCTCGGGCATTCATGGAGGCCGAGCTCGCCAAGGATCGGCCAAAGACGATTGCTTCTACTGAGACGCATCCTGAGCCGGCCTCCAGTGCCTCTTCGCAGGCGGAAGTCGATGCCTACCTGTCGAGCCTCGATGTTCAGGTAGCAGAAGGGAATCTCCTCACCCCGTTCACTCGGCGCAATCCGAGGCGTGCCGAGGAATTGAGTCAGCCCTTTACTCTCCCGGAAACAGCTGTTGAAGGCGCTCCAGTTGCTAGCCCAGCCCCAATGGCCGCAGAAAAATCTCCAGTTGAGCCAAAGCCGTCTGATACGACTTCTCCCGAATCGGAGTCTTTCGTATTTACACTCCCTCGGCTCGGGCAGGGTAAGAGTATCCGCTATCAGGCTGTTGATGGCAGCGTATATGAAATCACGAAAAAGCCGGGAGGATATCGCATAGCCAAGAGTAGCGATGGTTTTGCCGCGATTGCGAGTATTTCACGGACGGAAATTATGCGGCGTGGCCAGTCTGAAGGCTGGCAGCTCGTCCAAGAAGAAGCCTCTCCCGAAAGCGCGCCCGCCGTCGCTCCGACAGCCCCTGAGTCTGTTGTGCCGAAAACGCCCGAATCCGTTGCTGAGCTCGGGCTATCGGTCGGCGAAGTGTGGTCAGCCAGCGAAGACGGTCATGACGTCGATATCGAAATACTCGAATTTTTTGATGGGTCGGCCAAAGAGGGGAATGCTCGCATGGCGCGGATCCGGAGGACGGTTGCTGGTCCACGTAGAAACGAGAATTACAGGATGGAAACCCCGCTCTATAAACTGGCTGAGCAATTGAAGTCGTATACGAAAAAGCGCGAAGCGCCGAAGCTAAGAGAGCGTCAGGATCCACCACTCGAGGCGCCATCGGTAGAAGCGGGTGCTGAGTCGGTCCCAGCAGCTGAGTCTAATCCCGGTGCGCCCACTGGCGAGACAGTCCGGGTGCCCGAAGCTGATGCCCCAGTTGTGCCTCCGGCGAATGCTGAGACGGTAGCATCCGATCTTGATCAGAAGATTGCCAAGCTCAGGGAAGAGGTTGCGAGCGAACGGGCGGCATTTATCGCAGTAGAGGAATCGCAGCGCAGCGCGTGGAAGAATCTGACCCGGATCTTTCGCGGACTGTCGCACAAGGACAGTGATGACGCGGAGCTCATGAAATATCGGGCATTTTACGATGAGAAAGTCATCGCTCTCCAAGAGGCCGAACTCGAGAGGCTGAAGCGTTCTGGCAAGACCGTAAAAGAACTTCGACCGGAGATGGCTGCGCTTATCCGGGAGTTCGAGTTCGATGAGGCCGATCGGATTTATGATGCGCGACAAGCGATGCGCCTTGCCAAGACCAATCAGCCCATGCTGGAGAAGATGAAAGCCCTGTGGGCGGATGCAAATGAAGGTATAAACGGCCCGACTGCCAAGGGTGAAGTGAAGGCGTGGATCAAGCTCTTTGCCGGGGCGGCTGGCACAGTTGGGACCTCAGCTCTTCAAGGAATCGAGAAGGGTGGCGCTGCCTATAATAAGCTGATGCGGGGAAAATACGGGAAACTGATTCTCGCAGCGAGTGTCAGCACGGCGGCGGTCGGCATTGCGACTGGCGGCATCGGCACGACGGCGGTCGGTCTCTTGGCGCTGAAGCGGCTCGCGGCTGGTGCTGGGGTCGCGGTCACGATCGAGGATGTATCGGAGCGGGTCGCTCGGGCACGGCGAGAAAAGCGCCGCGCGAATGTGGAAAACGAACATCAGGTCCGCTTCGATGCGATGGAGAGTGAGGAAGACCTCGAAGTTGCACTCGGCAATAAAGCGGAGATCAGTTTCGCGAAACTCGAGAAATACCTGAAGGAAGTCGCGGCGAAGACGCGGGCCGGGGAAGGAGCACGGCGGCGCGGCAACCTGTATCGAAAGTCAGGCGCAATTTTCGCTGGCGCAGTCCTCGGATCAGGTGCTGCAGCGCACTTTGCGAACGAGTATATCGGTGGCGTGAGCCGGGCGCATGCGGCGCCGATTCCTGATGCAGACACGGTCGTTTCCGGAGGACCTGGAGCCGGCCCATCCCTCGAGAGTCCGTCCGCGAATACGGCGGGATCTGCTGTCCCAGAGTCGCTGAGAGACACTCGTGCTATCCCGATGCCTGCGGAATCCGCATCGGGCATCGGCGGGAGTGAAGGGGTGAAATCATTCCTCGGCGCCCATGAAGTGAAGCGCGGCGAAAGTGTCTGGAAGCTCGCCGAACGGGCGATCCAAGATGCTCCAGATGTCGACAAGCGAGTTTCCGGCCGTTTTGCCAAGCTTGTCGAGCTCCGGCTCCAGGAAAAGCTTGATGCGAATCCTGACCTTGCTCGTGCGGCTGGTTTTGTCGCCGATGCTGATGGAAAATTCAGCCCGCACCAGATCCAGAAGGGGGCATCGCTCGAGCTCGGCAAACTCTTTTCAGCCGATGAAATCGCGAAGCTCTTTGAAGAAGCGAAGGCTGACGCGCCTATCGAAGCCCCATCTGTTCCTGTTCCTGATACGCCGGTCCGCGAAATTGTTTCGCCGCTTCCGTCTCCGGATGCATCGTCAGTTGCCGAGAGTGAGGCTGAGCGGATAGCTCGTGAAGAGGCGCGCATCGCCGAGCGTATTCCCCCTATCAGTCCCGATGAACGCGCGGCCATCGTTGCTACCTTCCCTGAGAGCCCGACGACCGAGCTCATCAAACCGGATGGTAACGTGATGCGGTACGTCGAGACCCTTCCTCGGGAAGAGCAAGAGAAGCTCTTTAGGAATTTCAAGCGGATATCAACCGCGCTTTTTCAGACGAACGAGGTGATGGGCGGGGAAACGTATGATATGCGCTATGATCCGACGATTCATCCGGGGCTCACCAAGACCAAGCTCGCGACCGTGCTTGCCGACCATAAGCTCCTCGGGAAGAATCCGTTCACGACCTATGGCCGTATAGCCAACCCGCTCCATGGATCCCAAATGCAGGAGGTAGCGAATTTCTCAAAAGCAGTAACCAAGGCCTTTGGCGAGTCGGTTGCCCGTCCGAAAGCCGCCGAATCGGTTCAGGAGTACGTCCTCCGAATGGTTGCAATCGCCCGCAATCAAGGAGTGAATATCCCGGGGGTTCGTATGGTAGACTAAGGTAAACACATATATCGTTATGGACATCGACTATTCGAAAATCGAAGCCGAACTCGTTGAGGAGCTGGCACTCGCCGGGTTGCCGCAGCCGAAGCGCGAAGAACTGCTCGGAAAGATGCTCGAAGCGCTCCTTAAGCGGATTTTCATGGACACGATGGAGCGGCTAGGCGAAAAGGGGATGACGGAGTATGAGTCTCTCATCGAGACGGAACCGTCTGAGGCAGCGGTTGGCAAGTTTCTTGAAGAGCACATTCCGAATTATGGGGCCTTCGTTCAGGACATCGTCGATCAATTCAAAAAAGACATCAAGGCTGTTGCCGCCTAAGTAAATCCTATGTGGGAATTTTTTACCCGAAAGAAAGAGTCTCCATCTCCTCCGGCCTCCGAAGCGGCGCCTGTAGCGCGTCCCGAGACAGTTCCTGCGGCTGTAGAGCAGTCGGCTGAACACAGTGGCGAAGGTGCAAGCGAAAGATACGCCGCTATTCTCACGCAGGCTGGACCAGCCAATCAGGTGGCTTTGCCAGAGGCCGATGTCCATGCCGACGCGACAGCGGTCGGGAGTGCGGTCGATGCGGCGAGCCGCGTGAATCAGCTCGTCGAATTGGCTCAAGTAAAGGGGGTTGCGCATGCGGTCGAAGTCGCGCGGAAGATGAATGATCTGTACGTCCTCGATACGATGCATGATGAGCTGGCCGACAGGCTGTACGATGCGCTCAAAGCCAAAGGTTTGATACAAGGGGAATAGTTTCAAAAATAAAAATTCATGCTCTCGGAGTTCGATCTGAATGTCGTCTTGGTTCCGCTTGCGTACCTGTCCGGCGCGCTCGCATTTGTTTCGGGTGCCTTTCTCCTCGTGAAGGCGTTCCTTCTCGTCCGTTTCGAGGTCTCCCAGTCTCTCAATCTCGACCTCGAGGTGGTCCAGGTGAGCAAGAAGAAACCGGCCGACGGGGCCCAGCGCACTCCCGAAGAGTGGCGCGAAGAAATCCGGGCGATGGAGCAGCTCTTGACTTCGCTCGCCTCGCTCAAGCGGCATTTCCCGTGGTGGAAGCATCTGTTCTTCGAGCCGCCGCATATCGTATTTGAGATCGCCAACCCGTCCTCTCGGGAGGAAATCTTCTTCTATCTCTCCGTACCGAAACATTATCGTGAGAGCGTCGAAAAACAGATCCATAGCTTTTTCCCGCAGTCAGCGATTGAGAAGGTGCCAGACTACACGATATTTTCTCCGACCGGCGAGACAGCTGTTTCGCTGCTCGAGCTCTCGGCGGGCCACGCGCTCCCGCTCAAGACGTACAAGAATCTCTCGGTCGATCCGTTGAATGAAATCTCGAATGCGCTCTCGAAACTCGAGACAGTCGCAGAGGGGGCGGCGATCCAGATCGTGCTCGCTCCGGCGCCGGCCGGCTGGCGCAAGGGGAGTCGCCAGATCGCGCAGCGGATGCAGGAGGGGAAGCGGCTGAAAGACGCTCATCCGGAGAGCTTTACTTCGATGGTGGGGAAATCGGCCCTGAAGGGCGTCGGGCATGTTGTTCTTCCCAAGGGCGCCCAGTCAGTCAGTCCAGAAGAGAAGAAGGCCGTTGTCCTGACCCCGGAGGAGCAGGAGCTTGTGAAGAATATCGATGCCAAGGCGAGCCTAGCGGCCTTTTCGGTGAACATCCGCCTTCTCGCTTCGGCTGCGACCAAGGAGCGGGCCGAAGGTATCCTGAGTCATCTCGAAAACGCATTTTCTCAATTCGAGAATCCCGAAGTGAACAGTTTCCGGGTGAAGAAACGTATTTCTTCAAAGCGTGCCGCATATCATTACATCTTCCGGAACTTCGATCCGGATTCCGCCATGGTGCTCACGTCGGACGAGGTGGCGAGCTTCTTTCATTTTCCGATCTCGACGACCGAAACGCCCAAGATCAAGTGGCTGAAAGCCGGCGCTGCGCCGCCGCCGATCAATGTGCCAAAAGAAGGCATTCTCCTCGGCTACAATGACTATCGGAATACGAAGACGGAGATTCGGATCACTGACAATGATCGCCGACGCCACATGTATGTCATCGGTCAGACGGGTGTCGGGAAGTCGAACTATCTCCAGGAGATGGCGAAGAAGGACGCGCAAAGCGGCAAGGGTTTCTGCTTCATTGATCCTCATGGCGACGCGATCGAGGATATCCTGACCGCGATTCCGAAAGAACGCGCCGAGGATGTCATCGTGTTCGATCCGGCGGACATCGCTCGGCCGATCGGCATCAACATGCTGGAATACGATCCGAGCCACCCAGAGCAGAAGACATTCGTCATCAATGAGATGATCGGTATCTTCGACCAGCTCTATGATATGAAGGCGACTGGGGGGCCGATGTTTGAGCAGTACATGCGGAACGCCATGCTTCTCATCATGGAACATCCAGAGAGTGGCTCGACCATCATGGAGATCCCGAAAGTGCTCGCAGATGAGGAATTCCGCCGCTACAAGCTCGCGCACTGCAATAATCCGATTGTTCGTGACTTCTGGTTGAAGGAAGCGGAGAAGGCCGGCGGTGAAGCGGCTTTGGCGAACATGGTTCCATACATCACGTCGAAACTGACGACCTTCATATCGAACGACATGATGCGGCCGATCATCGCCCAGCAGAAGAGCGCGCTCAATTTCCGTGAGCTGATGGATCAGGGGAAGATCGTCCTCATCAATCTCTCGAAGGGGAAGATCGGCGAGATCAATGCCCGACTCCTCGGCATGGTCGTCGTCGGGAAGATCCTGATGGCCGCGCTCTCCCGCGTCGATCAGCCAGAGTCCGAGCGCCGCGACTTCTACCTGTATCTCGACGAGTTCCAGAACGTGACCACGACCTCGATCGCGCAGATCCTCTCCGAGGCGCGCAAGTACAAGCTTGTCCTCATTCTGGCGCACCAGTTCATCGGTCAGCTGAAAGAAGAGATTTCAAAGGCAGTCTTTGGCAATGTCGGTTCGCTCGTCTCCTTCCGCGTCGGCCCTGAGGACGCGGAATTCCTTGAGAAACAGTTTGCTCCGGTTTTTTCGGCCCAAGATATCGTGAACGTGGACAACTACCAGGCATTTGCTCGACTCCTCATGAACAATGAACTCACCAAGCCGTTCAATATGAAGACGTATCCGCCGACCTCGGGCGACCAAGAGGTGGCCAATGCCTTGAAAGAACTCTCCCGGCTCCGCTATGGCCGTGACGCCCGTATCGTGAACCAAGAGATTATGTCGCGCATCCAGCTCGCCGAAGGCGCGAGAGTGTAGATCAAAAAACGAATAGCAAAATAAAAAGCAGGGTTATGAAGCCCTGTTTTTGCTATTTTCTCGTTACTCCTACTGTATCCGCCAGGCGGTGGTGGCGCCTTGTTTCGAGACGAGGAGTTCGGATCCGTCGGCTGAGACCGAGAGCGTTTCGATATCCCCGAAAGATTCATGGTAGTACTGTCCGAGGAGCGTACCGGTAGCGGACCAGCGGATGATGCGCTTCTCTTGTCGATCGAGGGCGATGATATCACCCGACCGAGTGTCAAAAGCGAGAGCATCGGTTGAGAGGCTGGTCTTCGGCATGGAGAAGGCGACATTGGCATTCCGGCCGCGCGTGTAGAGCGCTGGTTTTCCAGCATCGTCAGAGACGAGGATATTCTCATATACCGCAAAGGCGGGTGATTCATCCGTTTTGACGGATTCTTTGGACCAGGTCGTGGCCGTCCCGAAGCCACCTTCGGCCCGCGGGAAGCGATAGATGGCTCCTGATTTCTGGTCCAAGACGTATAGGTAGGTCAGGTACGTCCCGATCGCCGATATGTTCGCTCCGGTCGGAAGCGGGAGAGTATTCTTTTCGAATTTCTCCGTGACGGCGCTCCAGAGGTAGAGTGTGTCTGATTCGCCGACTGCGAAGATGGCATCGAGATCGTCCATGCCGGCCGCGAGGCGGAGCTTCTCCGGCGTCGTAACTGACTTCTGTGTAGTGAGATTCACAACTGCTCGTTCCGTGCAGAGGATGGCGGCGTCATTGATGGTTGCGAGCACGACTGATCGAGAGTTATTTGTCGGGAACACGATCCGATTCCCAGAGAGGAGCGTGGCAAGGGGCTCGTCGGCAGGTGGAAAAACAGTCGTTACAGGCTTCTCTTCGGGAGTGGCCGGGGCATCCTGGATTGCCAATGGAGCATCCTCGGTCCGTATGATTGCGATGATGCCGATGGCGGCTACTATGCTGGCTACCCCGATGACGGACCATTTTTCTTTCGGTGAAAGTGCCTGCCAGAGACCGGAAACCCAGGAAGCGAGAAAGAGCGCGACTCGGCGTATCTGGTCTGCGCGGCCCCGAACAGCGCTATTGATTCGCTGGGTGGAAGCGCTGAGTGCCGGCCTCAACCTGTCCAGATGTTTGCCGAACTCATTCAAGCGTTCCTTCGCTTCGGTGCCAAAAGTCATTTCTGGCTGGGCTTCGCGCTGAAAGAAGCGGCGAACGCGATCTGACGCCGGCGTCGCCAGGTCTGATTCCTCAGACGGTATGCTGGTCGCCGCCGCTCGCTCGATAGTTTCAGCCGGGGCGGTGATTATTGGTTTCGCTTCGGGCTCCGGCTGACGGAGCAAGGCTTCGACAGCCCGGACACGCTCGGCTTCTTCTTTGGCCCGGCGCTTGGCCGCCTGATTCTCTTCGAATGTTCGCTTCAGACTTCGAGCCTTGCGGGCGGCCGCTCGCCGGAGGAGCGAGAGCCGCGCGCCGGCCGCTCCGAAAGCGAGAGCACTTTCTTTGCCGATGCGGCGCGAAGCTTTCCGGGAAGCGATATTCCAAGCGCGCAGTCTCGTCTCGAATCCATGCTGGAAAAGCATCCAGCGCTCCTTCCAATGGTTATCAGCTGGTTCAAAAGCTTCATCTGGGGAGGCTTGAACATAGATATGCCCGGTCTTTTGATCAGTGTATCCACCGCGCTTCTCCTCGACCGATGGAGCAGCATCGATCGCAGCTTTGACCGATTGCTTGGCCTCGCGGGCCGCATTGAACGGCGCATCGCTCCAGACATTGTCGAGCGCCGGTGACGGTTTAGCGGGTACTGCCTTTACCTCTTTTGATCGTTGGAGTTCGACTGGAGCGGAACAGGTGATGAGCGCAACCGCTGCGACCGGGAGCTCGTTGACGAGTGCGGTGCGGAGGAATTGTTCGAAGCCAGCCGGCCCGAGGCGATTGAGGCTGCGCCGGAGGTCTTCAGGAGAAAAGAGCGACCAGACGGCCGGGGAGAGTGCGAAAACGAGGTCGCCATCGAAAAGCTCGCCGCTTGAAACCTCCGTGAAGGTTTTCAGGGGGTGGGGTTCGCTTTCGGTATCAGCGAGGCCCTCACTGATCGAGCGAAGCGTTTCGTTTCGGGCCAGATAGATTTCGCCTTCGCCAGTCACGGAGAAGTTGAGCGTATTCTGACTGACCGCGCCGAGCGCTCCGTGCAGGTGTCCGAGCCAAGAGACGTTGCCATGCTTAACGATCTCAGCGAGGGCGACGTTGATTTTGTGGAGGGCGGTCTCAAAGCTCTCGACGGCACTACGCCGGGGGTTGGCGAAGTATTCTTTCTTGGCGACCGAGGCGAGGAAGTTCACGATATAGGCGGCATCAGCATCGTGAATCTCGACTTCAAAGAAGCCGAAAAGCGTCCCGAGGCTTTGACCGGAGACATTGTCGCTCGCATAATGGAACGCAATGATATACGGCTCCTGGGAACGGCCGCTTCCTACGACGATCTCTCTGAAATTTTTCTCGAGCGGTGCCGGGGCGGTCTTTCCGGACCGGCTGTCGGTGCGTGAACGCATACCCTATAGTATACCACAATTCCCTTGGGGAAAGTGTCATTTTGTCCCTCAATCAAGCCCTAAAGGTTAAAAAATGAGCTTTGACTTTTTCGAGGGCCGTTCGTATACTGGGGCTATCGCACCTAACTCATGTAACGGCTGATTTCTCCACTATGTCTGTTGCGCTCTTCGAAGCGCTCTTTGGATCCCGCCCGAGAGCCCGTCTCATCCGTTTCTTTACGATGAATCCTGAGGTCGAATTTTCGGTCACCGACATATCGGAGAAGACTTTCCTTTCCCGTAATGATGTCTTGCGTGAGGTAAAGCGTCTCGCCAAGATGAAGTTCGTCACGGAGAAATCGCGCCAGGGAAAGAAGGTGTACGTGAGCAATACGGATTTTCCGTTCTACCTCGAGATGAAGACGCTCGCATCGAAGCTGAACGTGAACGCCCAATCCCAGGTCTTTCGCAAGCTGAAGACGGTTGGCGAGGTAAAGCTTATCCTCATCAGCGGACTGTTCCTAAACTACCCGAAGGCCAAGGTCGACATGGTGCTAGTGGTGAACAATATTAACCGGGCCAAGCTCCGGCAAGCAATCAGCTACCTCGAGGCGGAGGTAGGGAAGGAGATCCGCTTCGTCCTCATGAATAGCGAGGAGCTCCACTATCGTTTGAATATGCTCGACCGCTTCTTCATCGAATTTCTCGAGGGCCCGTACGAGGTGGTCGTGAACAAAGTGGCCGAACTGAAGCGCTTTATCGCTGGAATGCGCAAATAAGCCATGGATTTGACTGCCATTATTATTGCTGTCGCCCTTCTCCTTGTTGGTGGAGCGGCATTTTTTGCGGTCTCGTTCTTCCAATCGCGCCTTCGCGCGCTCGAGGAGAAACGCACCCTCCTCGAACGTCAGGTCGCTGACCTGGGTCAGGGGATGCGCCAGGACATGCATCAGTTTTCGACGACGCTTTTCCAACAGTTTCACAATATGCAGACGACGCTCGATAAGCGCCTGAACGACAATACGGCGCGTCTCGACCAGCGTCTCGAAAATGCTGGGAAACAGTTTCTCGATGTTCGGGAACGACTTGCTGAGATGAACAAGACGAATGAGCAGATCTTGGAGGTGACCAAGGATGTGGCATCCCTTCAGGACATCCTGAAGGCGCCGAAGATCCGGGGCGGGTTCGGCGAAGCGATGCTTGGCGATATCCTCTCTCAGATGCTACCGGCCGACTGCTATACGCTTCAGCACATGTTCAAGACGGGGGAGACAGTCGATGCGCTCATTACCTTGCGGGGTGGTTCGATCAGTGTCGACTCAAAGTTTCCGCTCGAGAACTTCAAGCGCGTCATTTCACTCGAGAACGAAGCCGATCGTGCTGCTGCACGCCGCCAGTTCATCGCTGATGTCAAGAAACATGTCGATGCTATATCGTCGAAGTACATCTTGCCGAGCGAGGGGACGCTCGATTGGGCGCTCATGTACATACCGGCTGAAAACGTTTATTACGAGATCATCATCAAGGACGAGGATCATCAGGGGTTGTACGAGTATTTCAACAAGAAACGCGTGATCCCTGTCTCGCCGAACTCGTTCTATGCTTACCTGAAGACGATTATGTTCGGCCTCCAGGGGATGCAGATCGAAAAGCGTGCCAAGGAGATGTTCGTCCAACTGGAGCGGCTTGGACAGGAGTTCGGGAGATTCAATGAAGAGTTTGAGCTCGTCGGTAAGCACCTCGGCAATGCCAATAAGAAGTACGAGGATGCCGAGAAACGGCTCATGAAGTTCGATGATCAGATGAGGCGGACGAGGCTCGCGGCGCCGGAGGAAGATCGGTCATTGGACGAGTCGAAGCAGGCAACTTTAGGCGTATGACGGATATGGAATCGGCCTTGTCTCCGGAAAAGCTGTACCGCACGAGTCGGGTCTGGATCTGGCGTGCGGGCCTCATCATCCAGGTCGGGCTGCTTGGGATCATCGCTTTCTTTATACGTCCATCATCCGACCCGCTTATCCTCAGATACAACGCTTTTTTTGGCGTCGATTTGCTCGGGACTTGGTGGCAAGTGTATCTTATCCCGGGTATCAGTCTCCTTTTCTTCATCGGGAATCTTGGTCTCGCGGCTCTTTTGGCGCGGCGGTCGGCGTATCTTGCAGCGACTATCCTTTGTTATGGGTCGCTGCTCATTATTTTTTCTGGGGCGATTGCGGTAGCGGCGCTCGTTTCGATCAACTCCTGATACACCTCGGGTATGTTTCATGGGCCGGACTTCTATCTCGTTTCCTGGGGAGCGGCGCTTATTTCGGCCGTGATCGCTTTTTTCCTTGTTACTCGTGTCTCATGGCTACAGCGTCTGATCGTTCGGAACGAAACGGGGCGAAGCGCTCTCTCGCCCGCGTACTATCGGCTAGGCGGAGCAGTGCTTGCCATTCTCTTTCTCACCATCCTCTTTGCTGACATCCGGCTTGAGCGAAGCGCCCCTTTTATGGCGCTTTGCATCGGTTCATTGGCGATCATTGTTTTTTCGATTGCTGATGATTTTAGCCATGTTCCGTGGCCATGGCATATCTTGTTTCAGACGCTTCTTGGCGGACTCGTCTTCTCATCAGGGATGCAGCCTGATTTCGGACTTCATGTTTCGTGGCTTCCAGACCACTGGCTGACGATATCGGCTCTGGTCGGTATTGTTGCCTGGGTCATCCTTATCATGAATGCGCTCAACTGGGTTGATGGGACGGATGGTCTGATGCCGGGTATTGCGGCATTTTCCTTCGCTACTATTTTCCTGCTGGCGCTCAGGCCCGAGGTAAATCAACCAGCCATCGCCATCCTCTCTCTGACACTCCTCGGACTTTCGCTCGGCCTCCTTTTTTTCAATTGGTATCCGGCCAAGATCATCGCTGGTACAGGCGGAGCGTACTTCCTCGGTTTCGCTCTCGCCACGCTCGCCTTGTATGCTGGTACGAAAGTCGCGACGCTGCTCATGGTGCTGGCGATCCCGGTCTTTGATGCGCTGTTTGTCCTGGTTCGGCGCCTCATCGGAGGACGATCGTTATTTCTCCCTGACAAGGCTCATTTGCATCACCTCCTGTTGGCTCGCGGATGGCAGCCGGCAACGGTCGCATCGGTATACCTTTCGTTTACTGCCTGCCTCGGACTTCTCGCCCTCATGCTCCGGGATATGGGGAAGGTATTTGCATTCAGTCTCGTCGGGCTCCTGATCGCCGCGGCGACCATGCTCCTTCACTGGTCTCTCCGAAACACCCAAAAAGTTAGCTAAAATTATCAATTATGACTGTTTCTCCAACCACCCGACGCCGGGGAGTGATCGCTGCGGTAATACTTGCTTTCATCGCCGCACTGTTTGTCCAATCCAGGCTCGATTCGGCGATTGACTCGACGGATCGCGATCTCCCGACCCATGCGGTGACATATGGTGACGTCTGGCCGCTCGATGTCGCCAACACGGATGCACTCCGTTCGCTCGGACTCGGGGAGCGCGACAGTTATCCGGCCGGCCGGGGCATGCTTTTTGTCTTTGATAGGCCGTACCCGTACGGATTCTGGATGAAAGGCATGCGATTTTCGATCGATATGGTTTTTCTTTCCCGGGGCCGGGTTGTTTTCATCGAACGCGGTATCGGTCCGGAAGATAGGAGAATCGTAACGCCTCCGGTCCCGGTTGATCAGGTGATCGAATTCAATGCGGGCGAGGCTCAGGATATCTCGCTTGGCGATAGGATTTGGTATTGGCAGGGGTTCTGAATTTCGAAAAATCCCCTCTGAAAAGCCAAAAACCCCGGAGTCCGGGGTTTTTGGTGCAATTGCGGAAGGTACAGCAGTACTGCGTTTCTAGCAGAGCGAGTGTTTACGATCGGTAGGCTGCGACACGGCTCGAGTACTTTTTCAAGTTCTGGAGCTGCTTGTCGGAGAGCTGCTTCGAGTGGTCGATGGCCTGGCGGATCATGTCCTTGGAAAATTCCGCAGACTGTCCGACGGCGAGCGGCCCACGTTCCTTGAGCTGCTTTCGGAGATAGTCCTCGACGTAGACCTTGTGTTCACCGGTAAGCGATGAATCCGGAGACTTCTCGAGATAGTTCGCGAGAGCGCGTCGGGCGAGGTGGGTTGTCCCATCGCCTTTGGTTGCGGTCTCAATAAACGAACCCTCAGTCTCGCGGCTCAGCTCTTTCGGAGTGGTTACGGTTTTCGACTGATCGTTGGCCTTTACGTCAGCCGTCTTGATCGAATCCATCGTTTCGGATTCCGTCGCGACGGTCATGTCGTCGGCGCTGTCGATAGTCTCGTCCGCACGCTGCGAGTAGGAGTAAATGCCGAGTGCGATCGCTGCTACGATAAAGAAGCTGACGATGACGCGGAGATTCTCCTGGAGCCAGGCTTTCGCCTGATCAGTGACACGTTCTTCTTCGTTCATGTTCATGTTTTCATCCATAAGAGTCACCTCTCTTCCTAGCTTTACAGATTATCTTGTGAATGTGCCGCTTGCGTTGAAGCTCCAATGGGAGCCCTTTTCCTTTGAGAAAAGAGCCTCATTCGCCCATTTCTTCCCTCATAGTACGGTGCGGGTGGAGGGGTGTCAATCTACACAACAAACTAGCTTTTCAGCTTAATGAAGCCTGAAAATGACGCTATTTCCAGTCTCGACCGTGAGAAGTCGCTTTCCTTGCCCTGTTAGCTCATGCTGAATTTTATTCAGCATGAGCGCGATGTGGAGCGTTATTTTTTCTTGCGAAATTTTTGATCGATGCATGAAGTGCATCATTGATTCAGGAATAAAAAAATTCGAGAGTAGTAAAAAATAATACGATCAATTTTTTTTTTAAAAAACTTACAGTGAGTAGTAGTCATAATCTGATCTGATAACGTTCGATGCTCTTGACATTTGTACTATGCAAATTTTTCGAAAAGAGTATAATGAAAGTGTGTGAGAAACTTCACACGTGCGTGAAACAAAATTGTTTCACAAACAAAGAGAAAAATAACATCGTGACCGTAAACATACGGAAGCGAAAACAAAATTTTGGAAGGAGGTGACCTATCATGGCAACAAAGAAAAAGAAGGTAGCCAAGAAGAAGAAGGTGACCAAGAAGAAGGCTGCTAAGAAGACCTCGAAGCGCCGCGCCTAATTGGCACGTTTCACTTCTTACAAAAGCTCCGCTTAGGCGGAGCTTTTGTTTTGTGTTTTTTCAATAACGCCGATGACGAGGCGGGATTTTCCGGCAAGGTCGGGGACGATCTCGAGCGATGAAAGCGTGGTGATATCAGCGAAGAGAGCAGGGAGTTTTTTTGCCTGTTCAGGGCTTATTTCAAGGAAAAAATTGACTCTTGCTCCCGCTCTATTGATAGCGCGGAGCTCGGCCACAAGGCGGCGATAGTGGTCGAGTCCGTCTTTCCCTGATACGAGCGCGCTCTTGGGCTCGTAGCGTTTCACATTCGGCGCCGCCGATCGGTAGATCGTGTCCGAAAGATAGGGGAGATTGGCGAGAACAAATAATTCATCGTAGCTCGTGAGTCGTTTCGATAGTCGCGCGAGCAGGTCGCTCTTCAGGAATCGGATCGTACTGATCTGCTGATGCTTCGCATTTTTGCGAGCAGAGCGGAGCGCAGCCGCTTCGCTATCGACTGCAAACCAAGAAATATTTTTTCGCACGACCGATGATCCGAGCGAGAGGAAAACGCTTTCTATGATTGCGCCAGTACCCGTACCGACATCGATGACAGCGCATTTCTTTTTCGCGTGCGCGTGTTCTGAGATTTTTTTTATCGCGATATCGACCAGTAATTCCGTTTCCGGCCGCGGGATGAGGACGCCTGGACCGACGAAAAAATCTCGGCCATAGAATTCGCGCGTACCAGTGATGTAGGCGACCGGTTCATGCTTCATCGCGCGCGCGATGAATGCCCGATAGCGTCTCAATTGAGCGAGTGTCAATTTGGTTTCGCCATAGGCCATGAGAAAGACCCGATCTCGGCCGATCGCATGGGAAAGCAAGACCTCCCGGTCGAGCCGCGGGAGAGAGGGGGGGGGTTTGAGGGCTTCAGCGATGGTCAAATCCGGCATATTTGTGGCTCATTTAAGCCGTATCTAACAGTTGACTAAATTTAAATTTTATGCTAATATAGTATTTCGTTCGTTCCCATTTCAACCCGCCGTTCTGTCGGCATACAACCTGGAGTAGAAGATAATGTTGAAATTCATTTTGCGTGCGTTTCTGGCGACCATGTGGCTTGTGGCTGCGTTACCTGCGATGTACTTCTTCGGTGATCCGGCAGCAAGACTGTTGATGTACCTGATCGACCAGATTCCAATCGTGTCGAGCAACGTGATGTGGCTGAAGATCATGCTGATGGTTGCGGTCAGTTGTCTCGCCTTGTTCATGCTCGGAGGGGTGATCGTTCTGACCTTCAGTTTGTCGTTCAGGATACTGACTCGCTATGCTGACTTGCCTAGCTTTCAGGAGATAGCAGCATTCTTCGGGTCCAATCTGAAGAGTCCAACGGAAACGACGACTTCACACCAGACGAAGGGTGAAGTTCAGAAAGCTTGAAGCTTCAGTTCTTATGTTCACAAGGCAGTTTGCGTATTACGCGAGCTGCCTTGAATCATTTTTATACGAACATCTGTGACTTTATTCCTTCTTTCCCTCGGCTTCGAGCTTCATCCGCACATCCTCATTCTCGAGGAGGTCGAGGATAGGGCCGAGCCCGCCGGCGAGGATGCCGGGGATATTGCTCCAGTTCTCTTTGATGCGGTGGTCCGTGATGCGGTCCTGGGGGAAATTGTAGGTGCGGATTTTCTCGCTCCGGTCGCCGGTGCCGACCTGGCTCTTCCGCGCGTCGCCCTGTTCTTTGCGCTGGCGCTCTTCTTCCTGTTCCCAGAGTCGGGCGCGGAGCACTTTCATCGCTTTCTCGCGGTTCTTGATCTGCGACTTCTCATCCTGGCAGGAGACGACCAGACCGGTCGGGAGGTGGGTGATACGTACGGCCGAGTACGTCGTGTTTACTGATTGTCCGCCCGGGCCCGACGAGCAGAAGGTATCGATACGGAGATCTTCTGGTTTTACGACGATCTCGATGTCGTCGACCTGCGGGAGGACAGCGACGGTCACGGTCGAGGTGTGGACGCGCCCCATTTTTTCCGTCTCGGGAATGCGTTGGACACGATGAACTCCGGACTCATACTTGAATTTCTGGTACACCGAGGTATCGCTTCGGCCGCGATTCACTTCGAAGGTGACCTCTTTATACCCGCCGACTTCGCTGGCATGGCTGTTGAGGAGTGTAGTCTGCCAGCCCATCGTCTCGGCATAGCGGGCATACATCCGGAAGAGCTCAGCAGCGAAGAGGCTCGCCTCGTCGCCGCCCGCACCGGCGCGGATTTCGACGATGATATCCTTCGCATCATTCTTGTCCTTGGGAAGGAGGAGGCGTTTCAGCTCTATTTCGAGCGCCTCTTTCTCGGCTGAGAGCGCGATGTTTTCTTCGAGCGCCAGGGACTTCAGTTCATCATCAACTTCGCTTTGGGTAATTTCGGCATTGCCGCGGAGATTCTTTTCGATCGCTCGGAGCCGACTGACCCGCTCCATGATGGTGTCGAGTTCAGCCTTGCGCCGGCCCAGTGCCATGAGCTTTTCGGGCGCATTCAAAACAGCCGCTGAGGAGAGTTCCGCCTCGACCTGGCTTGCTTCAGCTTCAATTTTTTCAATCAGATCCTGCATAGGAGAGGTGTTGGGATAGACTCAGGCTAGCGTCCTTATGAGCAAAAAACAATCCCTAACCAGGATTGTTTTCAGTATACGGTATATAGAGGAGCTAGGCTGACTTCTCAGTCTTCTCTTCCTTGGCAGTAGCCTTCTTCTCCGTCTCGGCTTTGGTGGCGCGCTTCTTCTTTACTTCGGCATGGGCAGCCTTGGTCTTTTCGGCCCGCTCAGAGAGTTTCTTGAATCGATCAACGCGGCCAGTGGTATCGACGAATTTCTTCTTGCCGGTATAGAACGGATGGCACTGCGAGCAGATCTCCGTATTGATCGTTTCATTGGTCGAGCCCGTGACGAACTTGTTGCCGCAGACGCAAGCGACCTGGACTTTTTCGTGATATGTCGGGTGGATGCCGGTCTTCATAGACTAATATAAGAGAAATATGCACAGCGGAGTCTATCACGCGAATCGAAAATTGACAAGTATCGCGACCTCGCGTATCCTAGGGACGCTTTGCTACGGCCTGTCTAGGGTCAGTACGCGAATCACACATATCCGTCGGAGCGCCCATTCCTGCCTCTTTTGCGAGGTTCGGGCGAGATCATCCCGGGGATAGAGGTAAATCATTTTAAGGATAAAGTATATGTCAGATGTGACAGCGGCCCCGAAGGCCGATGCGGCTCTCGTACTCGAAGGGACAGTGGAGTATTTTGCCGAGTTCGATTTCAGCCGTCTGGACGATTCACTCGAATCGCTCCTCAAGGCAGGTGTTCATTTCGGCCATCTGAAGAGCCGTCGCCATCCGCGGATGGAGCCCTATATCTTCACAACTCGGAAGAACATCAATATTCTCAATCTGGAAAAGACAAAAGAGTGCCTGGAGCGAGCTTCCGAGTTTCTTGCTGCGACCGCTAAGGCGGGGAAACCAATTCTCTTTGTCGGGGTGAAGAAGCAGACGCATGATGCGGTGAAATCGCTCGCGAAGCGGCTTTCCATGCCGTATGTCATCGATCGCTGGCTGGGTGGGACGCTTACCAACTATGCTCAGATCCGCGGCCGCGCAAAGTATCTCGTCGAGAGCGAGGCGCTCTTTGAGGCTGGCGAATTCAAGAAATATACGAAGCTTGAGCAGCAGAAGAAGCAGGAAGAGCTCGAGAAGCTCGAACACAAAGTCGGGGGATTGCGCGTCATGCAGGAATTGCCGGGTGCGATCGTGATCGCTGACGCCAAGGAGGCGGGTCTCGTCATCAAGGAAGCAACACGTCTCGGCGTGCCTCTTGTTGCGATTGTTGATACGAATGCCGACCCTTCCGTTATTGATTATCCCGTGCCGGGGAATGATGACGCTCTCTCATCGCTCCGTCTCCTTCTTGGACTTCTTGGTCGTGCTGTCGAGCGCGGCAGTTCTGCGAAGGTAGCGACAACGGCTGAAAAGAAGGCGTAAATTTCCGGGTTTTTCAGTTTTCTTCTAGAATAAAAATAGAGTTGCACTATGAGCACTATGGAACAAGTCAAAGCCCTCCGTGAGAAGACCGGCGGAGGCATCGTCGAGGTGAAGAAGGCGCTCGATGAAGCGAATGGTGATGAGGCCAGGGCGATCGAAATCCTCAAGAAGCGTGGCGAAGCGAAAGCGCTCAAGAAGACCGATCGGACGGCTGGCGAGGGGATTGTCGCCTCCTATATCCACTCGAACCAGCGTGTTGGCACGCTCCTCACTCTTCTCTGCGAGACTGATTTTGTTGGCCGCAACGAAGAGTTCCAGGAGCTCGCTCGCGATCTCGCTATGCACGTGACGGCGATGGCGCCGCGCTATGTCCGTCCTGAAGACGTCCCAGCCGAGCTCGTCCTCGGTGAGCGCAGGATCTGGGAGGAACAGGTAGCAGCGGAAGGCAAGCCGGCAGAAATCGCTGAGAAGATCCTCCTTGGCAAGGAGAAGAAGTTCCGCGAGGACCTTGCGCTTCTTACGCAGCCATTCGTGAAGGACCCATCAAAGACTGTTCAGGCTCTTATCACAGAAAAGATCCATCGCATCGGAGAAAACATCCAGGTTGGTAGCTTCACCCGGTTTGAAATCTAAGCCCCGCTTCTGTTAGTGGGCTAACGCAATCGCCATGTGGTATCTCGTCATCCCGCCCATCGTCTTTGTTCTCTCGCTCGGCCTTCTCTTCTGGTTTCTCTCGAAGAAATCGAACGATCCGGCAGTGCTCGGCCGGATGTCGGACAGCGAGATCATTCCGCCGCCGCGGCGTATCTTCTTTATCAGAGAGGAAACCTATATCCGCATTCTCGAGAAGCTGACCAAGCGGCTCAATCTCCTGTCGCTCAAGTTCCATAATCGTTTCAGTCAGTTTTCTGGTTCGCTCCGGATGCGCCGAGAGAAAATGCGAGAGCAGCACGAGGCGGCTTCGCTCGCTGCGGAAAAGAACCGGTTCTGGGAGCGCTGGCAGCGTCGCCATGGTCGCGATGAAGAGGGGGTGCTGGCAGCGGAAGAGGCGACGCTCCCTCTTTCGGCTAGTCCAGATCCGGAGCGCGTCATCGTGAAGCAGGCCCCTAAGGAGGATTCGCTTGCCGATGTCGCTCTCGGAAAGGCGGGTCGTCTCCGCGAAGCCAGCAAGAGCCTCGGCGACTCTCTTATTTCAAAGGGCGGGGAGACGGTGCGCGTGTTTCGCCGCCGCCGGATGACACCGTCAGGTGAAAAGCAGCTTTCCGAGGAAGATCTCATCGATCGGATCGCCCGGAACCCTAAGGATGCTCCAGCGTATGAGCAGCTTGGAGACTTTTACATGGAGGGCGGCAATCTATCAGATGCCAAGGCTTGCTATCGCCAAGTGATCAAGCTCTCGCCCCTCAATCGTGAAGTGAAAGAGAAGGTTCGGCGGCTGGAGCGGCTCCTGGTACAGAAGGAAAAGCATCGTGGTTGATAGTCCGGGCGTTCTTGGCTAAGATACAAAAGCTGTCTCGACAGACGTGTCGTATGCCGAAGTAGCTCAGTTGGTAGAGCAACGGTTTTGTAAACCGTGGGTCGCCGGTTCGAGCCCGGCCTTCGGCTCAGAGGAATTGGCAATATGGGTAGGTGGCGGAGTGGTCAATCGCAGCAGACTGTAAATCTGTCGCCTTCGGGCTTCGGGGGTTCGAATCCCTCCCTACCCACAACAGTATGATTCATATAAATTTCGCTCTCCACGGGGAAGTGCTCTACATTTTTGCGGCGATGTTTTCGTCTACGATTCTCGGGCTGTCGGCGCGCTATATTTTTTGGACTGGCGCGAAGCGGGAAGATGAAAAGGCTGCGTACGGCTGGCCCGGTATGGCCTATCAGTTCTGGTTTAATTTCCTAGGCTCAGCCATTGGATGGGTGTGTTTTGCTGTATTTCTGAGGGCTTTTTTTGAGCTGAAGATAGACAAACTTACGTTTGTTCACTACATTTATTTAATGACCGGAGGGATGGGTATGGCAGGATTGTTGCCGCAGGCACTCTCGATCGTGAGTAGTGCCACGGGAGATATCCTGCAGAGGATGGTAAGGGCAGCGCTTCCAGATAATAAAATGCCGTTGTAGCTCAGTCGGTAGAGCAACGCCATGGTAAGGCGTAGGTCACCGGTTCAAATCCGGTCAACGGCTCAAGAGGGGGCGTATTGACGAAGAGTGTGTTTTCGCGTAGAGTGCAACCATTATTTTGAAGCCAATAAAGATCGAACGAGTATGGGCAGGATCAAGGAGAACATGGCAAAGCTGAAATGCAGCGAATGCAATCGCATTTCTCGAGAGACCTCGCGTAACAAGAAGAAGGTGAAGGAGAAATTGTCGCTTTCGAAGTATTGCCGTTTCTGCCGGAAGAATACCGTGCACAACGAATCGAAGTAGTTCTCTCCCCGGACGGAGGGAGGTTGGAGAGGGGCGTCGTATAATGGTAGTACAAAGGTCTCCAAAACCTTTAGCGCGGGTCCGATTCCTGCCGCCCCTGCAAGTTGGCTCTCGGCTTATGGCTTCTAGGATTTCTCTAAAAGCTATGCGCTAACAGCTAACCGCTGTTCTTGGGCCCCATCGTCTAGCGGCTAGGACATCTCCCTCTCACGGAGAAAACAGGGGTTCGATTCCCCTTGGGGCTACAGATATACAAAAGGACCGCTCATTTGAGTGGTCCTTTTGGTATTTGCATCTAAGGGGAATCGAAGGGTATTTCAAAAAGCCAACTGCTTGGCTTTTTGAAAACCCGGGTTCTGGGTGATTCGCAGGCGCCTCTGGCGAGGCGATGAAGGAAGAGGATTCCTCTTGGGGCTACATTTTGACAAAACCCCTCCCGCGTCCTATCCTGCGGACCAGTCCTCGGGCTGGTCTTTGTACGTTAACAACCGAAAGAAAGGAAGGTGTGAGGTGGCGACATTCAATGAAAAGCTGCAAGCGAAGTGGGATGAAGGGAAGTTCGTCTGCGTCGGGCTTGATAGCGAGCTCGGCAAGATTCCGAAGTCGGCACGAGCGGTCATCGAAGAAGATCTGTCCGATATGGATCGGTTCGATGCCAGGGTGCTGTACACGATGGTCAACTTCAACAAGCGGATAGTGGATGCGACTCAGCACCTCGTCTGTGCCTACAAGCTGAACGCTGCGTTCTACGAAGCAGAGGGGAATATCGGTCTGGAAGTTTTGCGGGAGACCATTCTCTATATCAATCAGATCGCACCGCATGTGCCGGTGATTCTTGATGCCAAGCGTGCTGATATCAGCAACACCAATGTCGGTTACGCAGAGATGGCTTTCAATTACTGCAAGGCGGACGCAATCACGGTACATCCATATCTCGGCCGAGAAACTTTGCAACCATTTCTTGATCAGAAGGACAAGGGTGTTATCGTGCTCTGCCGTACGTCGAACAAGGGTGGCGGCGAGTTCCAGGATTGCAAGATTCAACTCCCCACTTTGTATCCAGGGGGTAAGCATGAAGAGTTTCTCCAATTTGAACGGAGAATTGGCTATCAACTGTCCGAAACCTGTGTTCCGTTGTATCAGTACGTCGCTTTTCGTGTTGCCGAGCATTGGAACACGAGCGGCAACTGTGCGCTCGTCGTCGGTGCCACGTATCCGGAAGAACTCGCGCAGGTGCGGCGGATCGTCGGTGATATGCCGATCCTCATCCCGGGCATCGGGGCGCAGGGCGGCGACGTCGAAGCGACCGTGAAGGCCGGTATGGATAGTCGCGGCCAGGGAATGATCATCAATTCCTCGCGCGGCATCATTTTCGCGTCGGACGGCCCGGACTTTGCCGAAGCCGCCCGACGCGAGACTCTGAAGCTTCACAACCTCATCAACCAGTATCGCAACTGAAAGGAGAGGGTCATGGATAAACATGCGCTTGCACGAAGCAATCATCTTTTTTTCTACGTCGAACTGACGCAAGGCTGTCTCTTAACGGAGGCGTTTGAAGAAGCATGTCGTGCCGGAGCGCGGGAGGCGGCATACCGGAAGAAATATCCGGAGCCCGATATGCTCTATGACGGATGGCAACAAGCCCCGTTTGTGTGTCGGAACGGCGAACTCGGATACCTCCGATTTTCCGACGATACCGCGCAGCTGTTCATGGAGAAGCAGGTGGACGCCTTCTTGCTGGCATCGAGGATCCCGTCATCCATCCAGGGCGAATACAACGAACGGTGCGAGTTCGTCTTGGATGGCGGTCTCCGGGTCACATTCAAGATCGTCGACTACGAAGGTGGCATTGACGACCACGGATGCGTGGAAATCAAAGACCCTGTCCTTGATTGCCCGACAGATGACATTCCGTTTGGACGCAGGGTGGAGATGACCATTAGCGTCTAATCGAACATCTGATGCCATCACGCCGCACGAACTTTCAGCTCGCATTGTTACGCGTAAGCGTCGCAGGCGGGCTTTTTCTTTTGTGCTAAAATCTACTCATTATCAGCTGCTTACTGCCTATGCCCACGCTCATCTTCGATATCGAAACCGTCGGCGAAGACTTCTCCGCGCTCGATGAAACGACGAAGGAAAGCCTGACGCGCTGGATCAGGCGCGAATCAAATGACGATGAAGCGTATCAGGTAGCGCTCCGGGACCTGGAGGACGGACTTGGGTTTTCGCCGCTGACCGGGCAGATCGTTGCCATCGGCGTCCTTGATGCCGAACGGAAGAAATCCGCTGTCTACTATCAGCCCGCCAATGCGAGTGATACCGACTTCGAGGAGGACGACTGCAAGTTCGAAGCGCTCTCGGAAAAGGCGATGCTTGCCAAGTTTTGGGATATCGCGACCAAGTATGATACTTTTGTCACGTTCAACGGGCGGCAGTTCGATGTCCCCTTCCTCATGGTGCGCTCGGCCATTCATGGCGTGAAGCCCTCAAAAAACCTCCTGGCTAACCGCTATCTCTCCTATCAGCCATGGAATGCGAAGCATGTTGACCTCCTTGATCAGCTGTCGTTCTATGGGGCGATGCGACGGAAGGGGAGTCTGCATCTCTGGACGCGCGCGTTCGGTATTGAAAGTCCCAAGGCGCAGGGCGTGACCGGTGACGATGTGCGTGGGCTTTTCAAGGAAGGACGGTACAAAGAGATCGCCCGTTACAATGCGCGCGATCTCGTCGCAACCCTTGCCTTGTATGATCGCTACCAGACGTACCTCGTCTTTCCGGAGAAATGAACCCCTTTTTACCGGATACATTCCTGTCCTTGGAAGAGAAGCCGTCGAGTGTGCTAGAAAAATATCCCCCGAACGCGTATCGGTTGCTACGGGGAGGGCATGGATACCGTGATATCGCTTTTGAAAGATAGTCAGTTTTTTGATGAAGCCTGGCTCTTGAACCGAACTGATAATAATGGTACAAATGACGGGCGTATTTTTTGAGAATCAACATGGATATTCAAAGGGCATTGAAGGACTTCAAGGCGCAGCTCGATCCCAGGATCGCTGCGTATTTTGAAGAGGTCCTTAGGGACGCGAGAAAAGAAGATGATCTCATCTGTCAGGCTCTTGAGCATGTGAAAAAAATGACTTTGGCCGGTGGGAAGCGTCTTCGTCCGGCATTCATGCGTTACGGTTATCTTGCGGCCGGTGGCACAGATCGTGAGCGGATCCTTGACACGGCGGTCGCCGTGGAGCTTATCCACATGTTTCTCCTCATTCACGATGACATCATTGACCGTGATGCGCTCCGACACGGAGAACCGACCCTGCATGAGCGTTATCGTGCATGGGGAAAGAGATACCTGAATCTCGAGAGCCCCGAGCATTTCGGGGATTCGATAGCCCTTATCGTCGGCGATATGCTGTTCGCTTTGGGGAATGATATCATCTTTACTTCGGGTTTCCCTGAGAAGAATATCTACGCAGCGCTTTCTCGTATGCAGCGAATCGTATCACACACGGTCGTTGGCCAGGCCC
Organism: Candidatus Moraniibacteriota bacterium; assembly: GCA_008012175.1. GTDB lineage: Bacteria > Patescibacteriota > Minisyncoccia > Moranbacterales > UBA1568 > SSEF01. The sequence goes on from SSEF01000025.1 coordinate 25,709, forward strand.
GTGATATCTATATTGAATACAAGGGGAAGGCGACACAGGCCGAGATTCTCAGCATGTACGAGAAGAAAACCGCCCGATATACAGTCGAGGGCCCGCTCCATCTGGGAGCCCTCCTTGCCGGTGGAACGCCAGAACTTGCAGCCGAGCTTTCTCGTTATGCGATCCCAATCGGTATCGCCTTTCAGATCCAGGACGATATCCTCGGTATCTATGGCGATGAAGATCGGATTGGCAAGCCGGTCGGATCGGATATCCGCGAAGGGAAGATCACGCTTCTTGTTTCGCATGCTTTTAACCATGCCGATCGAGCGACCAGGAAGGAACTCGATCATATCCTCAAGAAAGGCCAGACGCTTACCCGGCATGATATTGACCAGTTTCGCCGTATTATCCGCAAGACCGGAGCGCTTGCAGCAGCGAAGGAGCTCGCCTTTCGTTCGATTGAAGACGGGAAGCGGGCGCTTGCCGGCATGCAAACTTCGATTGCACCGGAGGCTCGGGAGTTCCTGGAAGGGGTAGCTGATTATATGGCCAAACGCGAATATTGATGTCAGAATCTCTCTTATGAGCGAACTTGATAAAAAATTTCTTCCGCGGCATGTCGCGATCATCCCTGATGGTAATCGCCGCTGGGCGAAGGCCCATGGCCTTGAAGGCTGGGAGGGCCACGAAGAGGGTGCGAAGCGGATTGAGGAAATCGTCCGCGAGGCTCGAGAAATTGGAGTTTCCGAGATCTCGTTTTGGGGATCGTCACTCGAGAACCTCACGAAGCGTCCAATGAAAGAACGGCAGGAGCTTTTACGAATCTACGCTACCTATTTTGAGAAGCTCATGAATGAGGAGAGTCTTCATACCGATGCGGTGCGTGTCCGTTGCATTGGCCGTTGGGAGGATCAGTTCCCAGATCGGCTCAAAGACATCCTTCATCGTGGTATCGAAGCGACCAAGCACTACGATCGGCATTTCCTAAATTTTTTCCTTGCCTACAGCGGGGATGACGATATGCTCCAGGCGGTGAAACGGATCGCGGGCGAAGGGTTAGCGCCTGGGATGGTGACGAGTCAGGTCTTGAAAAAGCATCTCATGACAGCCGAGCTCCCGGACGTCGACCTTCTCATCCGGACGGGGAATGATCCTCATCTTTCTGCTGGATTCATGATGTGGGAGACGCGAGACGCCCAGCTCTCTTTTCCGGCGCTGCACTTTCCGGATTATGGCCCCGAAGCTTTTCGCGCTTCTTTGGCTGAATATGCGGAGCGCGAACGGCGCTTTGGGAAATAGGCATTTTTTGACCAAAGCACGTTTTAGCGCCTCACCTCTTGGCGGGCTTTCCCGGGGCTTGTTGACAACATTTTTCCTTTCCAGTACACTGTGAGCACATTTGAAAAGTGCATACGGATCCCGTGAGAGAGGGCATACTGAGGTGACGCAGGACTGAGGAACGCGCGGATTGATACAACCATCTCTCTTTTTGTGTTGGCAAAGTATTTGCTCTTGCTGGATCTGGTGCAATATATGGGAAATAACAAAGAACTCATCCGTTTCGAGGGGGAAGTCATAGAGTCTCTCCCGAATACCACCTTCAAAGTCCGTCTCGATAACGGGCATGAGGTGCTCGCTCATATTTCGGGCAAGATGCGAGTGCACTACATCCGCCTCCTTCCGGGAGATCGCGTCATCGTCGATATGAGCCCGTATGATCTCACCAAGGGACGGATTGTCCAGCGTTTGAAAGTCTGATACTGCATTTTATGAAAGTTCGCGCCTCCGTAAAGAAGATCTGTGCCCATTGCAAGATTGTACGCCGCCACCGCGTCGTTCATGTCGTATGCAAAACTCCAAAGCACAAACAGCGTCAAGGATAAAAACCTATGCTCCGTATCGCCAGTGTCAACCTGCCAGACAATAAGCGCATTGAAATTGCGCTCACGTATCTGTATGGGATCGGCCGTCCAACGAGCCGCAAGATTCTCGAGTCCCTCAGTATCAATCTCGATACCCGAACCAAGGATCTTTCGGAAAAGGATGCCAATCGTCTCCGTGAGACTATCGAGAAGAGCCACCGTATCGAAGGTGAGCTCCGTCATCAGGTGAAGATGAATATCAAGCGCCTGAAGGAAATCGGTAGTTATCGTGGTGTCCGTCACGCCAAGAGCCTTCCGGTTCGCGGCCAGCGCACGAAGACTAATACTCGCACCGTCCGTGGAAACGTGAGAAAGACGATGGGCAGCGGCCGCAAAAAGTCAGACGCTAAGACCTAGAAGAACTATGGCAGAAGAGATCATAACTGAGGATGCAAAGATGGACGCGCCGGCCGTTGAGGAGACGGATGCTAAGAAGCGCGTGAAAAAATCCAAGAGGCTCATTCAAAAGGGTCGTGCGAGCATCCAGTGCACCTACAACAATACCATCGTGACCCTCGCCGACATGAACGGCGGGGTGCTCGCCTGGTCGAGCTCTGGCCATCTCGGGTTCAAAGGCGCTAAAAAGTCGACGCCGTATGCCGCGACCCAGGTTGTCGCCGAAGTTTCCGAGAAGGTGAAGAAGTACGGCCTCCAGGACCTCGAGGTATTCGTAAAGGGTGTTGGAAATGGGCGGGAGGCATCGATCAGGGCACTTGCGAACAACGGGTTCAACCTGGTCTCTATCAAAGACATCACCCCAGTTCCGCATAATGGCTGCCGCCCGCGCCGTCCGCGCCGAATCTAAACTGACCGAAACGCTATGGCTAATACAATCGACTCCAAATGCAAACTCTGTCGCCGGGCTGGCGAAAAGCTCTTTCTTAAGGGTGATCGCTGTTTGTCGCCGAAGTGTGCCATGGTGCGCCGCCCGTACGCTCCTGGCGTGCATGGCCAGAACCCGTCGCGTGGCCGGAGTGAGTTTGGCCGCCAGCTCTCGATGAAGCAGAAGATCAAGCGAATCTATGGCGTCATGGAGCGTCAATTTCGCCATCATTTTGAAGAGAGTAAGCTGCGTCAGGGAGCGACCGGCGATCTTTTGCTCCAGCGTCTCGAGTGCCGATTGGACAACGTGGTGTATCGCCTCGGTTTTGCCGCATCGCGTGTTGCAGCTCGTCAGCTCGTTGGCCATAAATTTTTCACGGTGAACGGCAAGCGGATGAATATTCCGTCCTATGAGGTGAAGATTGGCGACGTGATCGCACTTAAAGGAATCAAGGAAAACAAGACTGTCACGAAGAACCGGATGGAAGTATTGAAGAACAAGAACGATGTGCCGCACTGGCTCGCGCTTGATGCTCCGAAGCTCGAAGGCAAGATCCTCGCGCTTCCGTCTCGCGAAGATGTCGGCATCTCGGTCGATGCCCAGATGGTCGTCGAGTATTATTCGAAATAATTTCAACTGGTAATCTCGCTTGCTCCGGCAGGCGCCACATCATATGCAAAATATCACCGCACCGTACCAGCCGAACTACACAGAGCTGGGAAAGAATCACGGCAAGCTTGAAATCGGCGGCTGCTATCCCGGTTATGGGGCGACTTTGGGCAATGCGCTTCGTCGGGTTCTGCTCTCCTCGCTTCCAGGCGCGGCGGCTCGTTCGGTGAAGCTCAAAGGCGTGTCCCATGAGTTTTCGACGATTCCTGGCGTCATGGAAGATGTCGTTCAGATCATTCTCAATATGAAGCAGGTCCGCTTCCGCTCGCATGCTGACGAGGCGGTTACCGTTACGGTGAAGGCAAAGGGTGAGGGTGTCGTCACAGCCTCAGCCATCAAGTGCCCGAGCTCGATCGAGGTTGTCAATGGTGATCAGGTCATCGCAACCCTGACTGATAAGAAAGCCGAGTTTGAGATGGATATTATCGTCGATCGCGGCCTTGGCTATATTCCAGTAGAAGCCCGTGAAGAGGAAGAGCGCGAGATTGGCGAGATCGCGATTGATGCCATCTATACCCCGATCAAGCGCGTGAATTATGAAGTCGAGAACATGCGCGTCGGAAAGCGGACGGATTATGACAAGATCACACTCGAGATCGTAACGGACGGTACGCTCACCCCGATGGAAGCTTTCAACCAGGCGGTAGCCATCCTTGTCGCTCAGTTCTCGGTCCTCTCAGCTGAAACCAAGACTGAAGAGGCAGCCTCCTCCTCGGTCGAGGCTGAAAAGGAGAAGAAGCCGGCCAAGAAAGCTAAGAAAGAAGCCGCTGAAGAGGCTGCGGAGTAATTTTGAATCAGTTTTTTAGTCCAAGGATATGCAGCATCGGAACAAAGGTCGAATCCTCAGTCGAAAATCGGGCCCGCGGCGCGCTCTCTTGAAGACGCTTCTCGGGAGCCTTATCATGCGCGAGAAGGTTACGACGACCTTGGCCAAGGCCCGCGAAATGAAGAATCATATCGACCAGCTTGTGAACAAGGGCAAGCGCGCCGAGGCAAGCAAGGATCATCGTCAGGCAGAGCTCCGGCTTCTCCGTCAGCATCTCTCGCTCGAAGCGACTAAGAAGATCTCGAGCGATTTCGTGAAGCGTTTCGAGACCAGAAAGAGCGGCTATACCCGTATCACCAAGCTGGAGCGTCGTCAGGGTGATGGGGCTGAGATGGCGGTCATTGAATTTGTCTAAGCTGTCTCCTATGAAGAATACTGAAGCGACAATCAAGGGAAGGAAGGGAATCGTCCGCGCAACGCACCTCTTTGATGCACAAGGTCAGGTACTCGGTCGTCTCGCAACCGAGATCGTGAAGGTGCTCTCCGGCAAGGGGAAGACGACCTATGCACCGCATATCGATGCGGGCGATGTCGTCATCGTGACGAATACCGACGGCATCGAGGTCACTGGTAACAAGCGGAACGACAAAGTCTACCACCGTTTCTCTGGTTACCCGGGCGGTATCACATCCATTTCTTTCAAGGATCAGCGCGAGAAAGATTCGACTAAGCTCATCTGGCAGGCGGTCTACGGTATGCTTCCAAAAAATTCGCTCCGTGCCAAAATGCTTACGCGACTCCGTCTCTTCAAAGATGCCGAGTACGGCAACCGGAAGATCGATGTGACTCACTAATTTTCAAAACCGTTATGGCGACAGCGATTAAGAAGACAACCAAGACGAAAGAAGTGACTCGGAAGCCTCTTGCGGCTGAGGGTCGCTATGTCTACGCGGTCGGCCGTCGCAAGACGGCGGTCGCCCAGGTTCGTTACTATGCCGATGCAAAAGCCGAAACGCTCGAGATCGTCGTGAACGATCGTCCATACGCCGAATACTTCAATACTTTCGAGCAGCGTGAAGCGTGTGTCGCACCGCTCAAGGTCGTCGGCAAATCCGAAGCGGCCAAGATTTCCGTTCTCGTTTCTGGCGGTGGACTCTCTGGTCAGGCTGATGCGGTGAAGCTCGGTATCGCTCGCGCTCTCGTGGAGCACGACGCGCTCGTTCGTCCGGCGCTCAAGGCTGAGAAGCTCCTCACGCGCGACCCGCGCGCGGTCGAGCGCAAGAAGCCTGGTCTCAAGAAGGCCCGCCGGGCTCCGCAGTGGGCAAAACGGTAGAGACGTCCCATTCTCGGTTTTTTTGCTTCCTCCAAAAAGGCCCGCCATCTGTCAGGCGGGCCTTTTTTTTATAAAAAAACAGGGAACACGAACGTGGCAGTGTTCCCTGTGAGGAGGTACGGATCAGACAAGGGGTGCTGATGCAGCTAATGCGAACACCCTGCGACCAACAAATTGATAGGGCGATTGGCGCTTCTGTCATGATGTAGCTGATCGGTTACGAAGGCTCTGGTAAGCGCGGGATCGATAGCGTGTCTTTCCGTTTCCTGGACAATGATGCCGAGGGCATCGCAGAGATCGAACCTGCCTTTGTAGGTCCTGAATCCAGACATCAACGCTTCGAATGTGTCAGCGAGGTACAAGCACTGCATAACCGCGATCCGAAGTGCCGAAGTTGCGATCGGATACCGTTCGCTATCAATTGTTTTCGTCCGGGATGGATGATGCCAGGCAGCGATTTCTGCCACCTGCCCCATATCCGGATACGCTTCAAGGAGTAGGCCGGTCCCAGCTTCGTGGAGCTCGATCACCTCACGAAACGTCAGAGAGGAGGGGATGCCACGCCGAGAGAGTGTAGCGAGCGCTGTCTCTGGGAATGCCTGCTCGATCGGTACGATGTTTATTGGATCTCCGATAGCGTGCAGGTAGATATCCAGCGCTGGGTCAGGCAGCCCGCCTTCCTCAACGGGTCGGATGAATTCCTCAGCAAAGAGTTCATCGCCGCTGGTCTTGTTTGCCAGCAGGGCCCATTCACGCTTTGTCCGCTTATCGTGAACGACATCGATTATGAGACGTTTTCCGATATCGTGCAGCAGAGCGGCCGCAAAGAGTACGCCAGGCGAGACATCTTCTCGTTGATCACCGAGAGTTTGCGCGAGATAGGCTGCAGTCTCTCCGTGCCCGGTCCACATCCAGTGGAGTATATGGGCGACGCCAAGTGCATGGGTGAAGGTGCGTAGATCGGTAGCGCAGGTAATAGAGAGCTCTTCCCAGAAGGTCTTTTCCCAGGATTCTCGGCTGATATCTGAATCAATGAGGCCGAGGAAACTGCGAGGGTTTTCCCTTAGACGCCGGATATGATCCTGGGCCTCTCTCCAGGCATTGGATCGAAAGAGGATCGTTCGCTGCTCTATGGACTCGAGGCGGATGTATTCAAGATCAAAGACCGACCGTCCTCGATCCGTGATGGATGAGGCGTTCATGATAGTTCTCCTTTTGAGTTGTTAAGTTACGGAGTGCGGTGATGTTGTAGTGCTTATGAAAACAAAAAAACACCACCCAACCAACGGATGTCCGTCTGTCAGCACTATACTCTTTTTCTAGAAATGCACAAGAAAATCCATAATGTGCAGGATTCCGAAAGGGGCAGTAACGATAATAAATAATACTGCATCTCCCGATCAAGAAGATGCAAGAACTCACCCAAGCACCAATCGTCAGTTTGGGCGCGGCTAGTCACCGAAGAGACCCTGAGGCTCGGGGAAGACTATAGAATCGATGTCCATTCCAGGGACGACGATGTAAAGCCGATTTTGGGAAAAGAGTGGAAAGATCTGGCTCGGATCGGCGACGAAGGATTTGATATCGCTGCTCATGCGGCCGCTTCGGCCATCGAGCTCTACGACTTTCAAGGTGCTGCCACGGGTGAAGAGGATGTGTTCATAGTCTTCGCTCCATGAGACATTGGCAATTGGCTCAGAGAACCGAGCGATTTGAAGCGTCTCATTTTCGGCTCGCCGCGGCTGAACGTCCCACTCCCTAGTGAAGTAGACGCCGATCTCATTTGTGCTGGAAAAAAGAAGCTTCTTGCCATCATTAGAGAATTGGAACGACTCGACACCGGTTGCAATCTCTTGGAAGCCGTAGTTCTTTCGCGGTGCCCGATTATATGCAAAAAGGCGCTTGTGTCCGCCTTGCTCGAGAAGAGCCATTCGTTCCTCATCGTAGACATCGAGGACGATTGGGTATGCTCCAAAATCGGTGCTAATCGGTTGCGTTATCTCGGTCTGATTTTCTCCATTGCTAGCATTCCGAAATCGAGAGATGACCCCTGTTTCGCTGTGCATAACATAAATGAAGTCATCGGCGATTTCATAAGCACGGATGTGCTGGGCAAGAAGGACAGGGGTGCGGCTGCCAGTTATTTCAAACCGGTAGAGCGAATCCTGGGCGAGGAAGAGGAGTGCCTCATCATCGGTCGAATTCCAGCGGACATGTGTTGGAACGAGTCCGGGTACGATATCAGACAATTTTTCAACGGTGCCACCGTCTGTCGCGACGAGGAAATAGGAGCGCTGTCCATTCTCAAGGAGCGGGAGGAGAATCGTCTTGCCATTTGGGGACCATTCGAAATTTTCGCCAGCGTCGAAATCGAAGGCGGTGCCGTTTCTTGCAAAAACCTCTCGTCCTGACTGCGTATTGCGGTCGTAGAGAACGACGCTCGTTTCGTTGAAGTGTTCTTTGGCGAGGGCAAAGAGATCGGAATCCGGATGCGGGTAGATACGAGTTGTGCCGGCTGTATCGGCCAAAGTGACTCCCGGATAGTCGGTACGAGTCAGTATGACGTTCCAGTATTCGCTTGAGACACCGCTTTGGATGTTTACTTTCTTTGACCAGGGAGAATAGCCGGGGGCGGAAATAGTGAGTGTATGCTCGCCGGGCATGAGGCCGGTCACATGAATCGTCTCGTTGAGGATCCCGTAATGGTCTGCAGAAACCGGCTTGTCATCAATTTCGAGGTCGACTGTCTTCGGGAGGGAGCTTATGGTGATCGATCCGGAATAAACGAAAACACCGCGTTCCAAACTGTAGCGATAGCCAAGCGCAAAGAAAATGATAAGACTCGCCGTCACGAGGAAGGAGAGTGTAAATGCCAGAAAAATGAATCCGCGAAAACGGGAAAGTCCCATAGATACCACTATCATAACATAGAAAATGGCTTAGTAAAGGGTAAAAGTATGATATTTTCTCGTTTTGCCTCGCATCGCAGCCAGTGCTAGACTATCGTCACAATCCGATCCCTCTATGCTCGACCGACTAGCGAGCTCGCTCGCGATCCCTAAGAATATCGCTGGCGATCTCTCGCTCATCCTTCTTTTCATCGGCGCCTCGCTCTTCGTCGGCTTTATTTTTGGTCGATGGAAACTCGTCAATATCCTCATCAATGTCTATATTGCTGTCGCTTTGGTCGGTGTCATGCCCGAGAGCTGGTTTGTGGTTTCTGCGTATGCCAAAGCCGGGCTGTTCGTCGTCCTTTTGACCGCGCTCACTATGTTTGATGAGCGGCTGTTCGATATCCACATCACGAGCGCCGGGACGGATTTCTTCTGGCGCTTCTTTGTGACCTCATTCCTCGTGACCGGCTCCGTCCTCTCGAGCATCTTCTCCTTTCTTCCGAAATCCGTCGCGTTGTCCTGGGTAACGCCAGACCTCTATTTCTATATCGCCTCACCCTGGGCGCTCCTCTTCTGGCTTGCGGTGCCGATTTTCGCCCTTTTTTTTATCAATACGCGTCTGCGCTAATTTCATGGAAAGCCGCCCAAAGCCCGCGCCTTCATGGTCTCGAGGCTTGCGCGCAAGTTTAAATATAAAAAATGCGCACTAGTCTTTTGAGGGGACTGGTGCGCGTAAGTGAGAATAGCCCTTCTCTGGTGTTAAGAAGGAACGGAAACGACTGGTCGATCATATCGCTTCCGCCAGGTTTCGATGTCAGCCCGGGTGTAGCCGCAGTGAGCGAGGGCTTGCTCGAGCATATCCGGATCGGCCGAGTCCAACCGGTCGAGGTAAGACTCTCCGGAGAGGCTCGAGGACACGCCCCGACCGAGCTGGGCGACTGCGGAACGTATATCGCTGAACTCAGCGAGGGCTGGGCAGTCTTCGCGCGTACTGCTTTCGACGAGCCGGACGAGTCCGCGGCCAAGCGATCGCAGGATTTCGATCAGGGCCAAAGCATATTGGCGGAGGCTTTTCATGGCGATCTCCTCGGGATGCAAAGGACAGGATGGGACGGTTATCCTGACGAGTCAGGATGCCAATAGTATATAGTACGCAGGGTATCGCGTGGAAGAGGTAATCATGGTGCGGTTCTAGCGTTCAAAATGACCCTTGTTCGTGGAAAAATCGGCTTTCCCAGCGTTTTTTCGAGCGCCGTGCCGGGGCCTTGACAAGCCGAAAATGGGTGCGTATACTGCTGAGGCAATAAGAGGAATTCGTCCTCTTTTGTTTTCCTTAAAAATCAGGTTACATGAGTCAGCTAATCACAGTTTTCTGTGGTTAGTCCTAAACTGTCCTGTCTTCCCGTGCGGGTTGGCAGGATAGACATCAGTCCTTCAAAAAGACTGACAACTCTTCTATTCCGATCATGACCGAAGTCGCAAGACCGAAGCATGATCAACCCGAGTGAAATATCGTGCGAGCGAGATGCTCTCGCGCGAGCGGCTTCGGCCGTCTCAATACATCTATAAATTGAGAGTTTGATCCTGGCTCAGGATGAACGCTGGCGGCGTGGATAAGGCATGCAAGTCGAATGGGTTTAGACCCATGGCAAACGGGTTCAGATAACATAGGAATCTACCCTCGAGTCGCGAATAATCCGGAGAAATCCGGAATAATACGCGATGCCCTCTACGGAGGAATGATTTATCGCTCGAGGAGGAGCCTGTGTCCTATCAGCTTGTTGGTGAGGTAATGGCTCACCAAGGCTATGACGGGTAGGGGGTGTGAGAGCACGGCCCCCAACATTGGAACTGAGACACTGTCCAAACACCTACGGGTGGCTGCAGTCGAGAATATTCCACAATGGACGAAAGTCTGATGGAGCGACGCCGCGTGCGGGATGAAGGCCTTCGGGTTGTAAACCGCTTTTCTACGGGAAGAATTACGATGACGGTACCGTAGGAATAAGAGGTTACTAACTCTGTGCCAGCAGTAGCGGTAATACAGAGACCTCAAGCGTTATCCGGATTTATTGGGCGTAAAGCGTAAGTAGGCGGGCATGTTAGTCGGGCGTCAAAGCTCGGGGCTCAACCCCGAAAAGGCGTCCGAAACGGCATGTCTAGAGAGTGTGAGAGATCGATGGAATTCATGGTGTAGTAGTGAAATGCGTTGATATCATGAGGAACACCCAAGGCGTAGGCAATCGATTGGCACATTTCTGACGCTCAGTTACGAAAGCGTGGGTAGCGAATGGGATTAGATACCCCAGTAGTCCACGCCCTAAACGATGCATACTAGGTGTGGGGAGAATCGACCCTCTCTGTGCCGTAGCTAACGCGTTAAGTATGCCGCCTGGGAAGTACGAGCGCAAGCTTAAAACTCAAAGGAATAGACGGGGATCCGCACAAGTGGTGGAGCATGTGGTTTAATTCGACGGTAAGCGAGGCACCTCACCAGGGTTTGAAATCTAGCTGCAGGGCCCAGAAATGGGACGTCCTTCGAGGGTGCTAGACCAGGTGCTGCATGGTTGTCGTCAGCTCGTGTCGTAAGATGTTCCGTTCAGTCGGGAAACGAGCGCAACCCCTGTGAAGTGTTATACATGTCACTTCAGACTGCCCTCTCAATCGCGCACAAGGCGCTCTATATTTAAAAGTTTAAATATTTAAATATATGTTCGCTTTGCGAATGATTGAGAGGGAGGAAGGCGGGGATGACGTCAAATCAGCATGGCCCTTTGACACCTTGGGCGACACACGTGCTACAATGGCCGGAATAAAGGGTCGCGAAATCGGAAGATGGAGCCAATCCCAAAAATTCGGTCTCAGTTCGGATTGAAGGCTGCAACTCGCCTTCATGAAGCTGGAATCACTAGTAATCGTGAATCAGCCACGTCACGGTGAATGCGTTCTCGGATCTTGTACTCACCGCCCGTCACACCAAGAGAGCCGGCAATACCAGAAGGCCCCGGGTTAAATCGGGGACGACGGTAGGGTTGGTAATAAGGGTGAAGTCGTAACAAGGCATCCGTAGCGGAAGCTGTGGATGAATCACATCCTTTCTAGGGAGATAATGGTGTACAAACAAACAGTGTCTTCGGATACTGTGCGTTCAAGAGTTGATGGTCAACATCAAATTCTTAACCAATATGGTCGCTCATTGTATTATTCGGTGCCGACGTCTAGGCGGGAGCACTGCTAGCAATGAAACATATATCAGAGTAGAGAACTTCGTACAGAACTAACCACAAAAGGTTTTGATTATTGTTTACCCAGTGAAATTGCTCTTTAATGAGCACCCGCTTGCGGGATTTCACGGGGTTTGCTCAAAGTATTTGGTAGAGAGCTCTTCAGTGAGTACTTTTCTGCGAAGAAAGTCTACCAAGTATTAATCAGGCTCTACGCACGCTACCCCAGGATAAAGCCTGCCTGTCGACAGACAGGGAATTTCCTCTGGTAGTTGTGTAAGTTTACCCGACTCACTATGCCTTAGCATTGTGGGCGGGACACGGGACCCGCTCACAAGGCGGGTTTTTTGTATTTTTGTGCTAAAATTTAAATGTTGATTCTATCCGTATTCTAATCAATACCTTTGCATCACCTCTCTTGGGGTTCGGTACTCAATCCCCATGTGCAGTCTCTCTTCGTTGTAATACGGAAGGTACTCCTTTAGTGCTTTCCGAAACGTCTGTATCCCATACGAGACCTGATCCAAACACTCTTCCTGTACCGTCCGATTGAACCGCTCTACATGAGCCTGGTCATTCGACTTCCGTACCCGGGAATGACGATGTCCCACCCCATACCGTTTGAGAGCATGCGTAAACCCAATCGAAAACTCTGATCCATTGTCACTTTGTACCATGAGGATTGGAAAGGGAGCTTTTCTCAGAACCTTCTTCAAAAAACAGATACTGGGTTCTGCCCCAATCTTCTCTACTACCTCGGCGTACGCCCATCTGGAATGGACATCAATCAGGGTATATACGTAGATCCTCCCTCCTAAGGGGTTCATGAGATGGATGGTATCTACCTCGACAAAAGCCCCAGGGAAAGCCGCATCCGGACGAGGAGTGGCATCATGAGGCCTCTTCCAGGGACTTCGCTTCTTCGTCAGTCCACAGCGATCAAGCGTTCTCTGAACAGAGGAGAGGGAGACAGAGACTCCCTCTCGTAACAAGGCCTGATGGACTACCTGACCACAACGATTTCTCTCTAACCGTTTGGAAATGATGGCACTCACGGTCTCCTCCGGGAGAGCCAGAGGAGAGACGTGGGGACGAGAGGAGAGGGTGGGGATCGGTCCAGTATTCAACAGACGGGATTTCCTCTCCCAGCGAGCTACTGTGGACTGGTTGTACCCAAAATACCGGGCTACTTCCCTGGTGCTTTTCCCTGAGCGAAGCATCTTCACGGCCTGCCACCTCACTTGAGGAGCCTTTGGATTGGTTGTGTATGCCATATCTTTGCGGTTAAACACCTGAGTATACAGGTGATGCAAAGGTATTGAAACATTACGCTATCTTGTTGAAACAAATATACTATGACGAAGCAAAAACTTCTCCTCATTGGGACCGTAGTCCTTGTTTCATGGTCTTTTGTGGCCTATTCATTTTTTAAAGTCAAGACTGAGGATAACGTTCAAAAAGTAGTCCCTGGCCTTGCTCTGAATGAGCAATTCAAGGAAAGTGGTATTATTTCCCATTCGGCACAAAACAAAGGGATTGAGTTTAGGCCAAATTTCAATGAGTTTAGTGA
>SSEF01000034.1 GCA_008012175.1 Candidatus Moraniibacteriota bacterium
CCATATGACCACTTGCCCGGATCGTACTGCTTCGTCATGACGCGCTTAGCTATAAGCACTTCGTGTTTCGGAGTATACAAAAAGAGGCCCGAGACCCGGGTGATGTCATCCGGACCACAGACCTCTTTTGCCTTTGCACCAATAACTTCGTCTCTCTCATTTACGATAGGAAGAAGCGTTGGCATAGGGTTTCTACCAATTAGACCTCGACGACGACTGGGAGCACCATCGGACGGCGCTCCGTCTTCTGGAAGAGGAATTGCCCGACCTGCTCGCGGATCTGGTTGCGGACCAGTTCCCAATCGAGCGAAGTCTCTTTCGAGGTGTTCTTCTTGATGATATCCTGGACCTTGCGTTTCACATCGTTCACCAGGTCAAAGTTCTCTTTCACGTGGATGAAGCCGCGGGAAGTGATCTGGATATTGCCCATCACTTTCTTGGACCGGCTATCGATGACGACTGTGATCGCGAGCATGCCATCCTGAGCGAGCATCTGGCGGTCGCGGAGCACCACGTGCCCGATATCGCCGACGCCGAGGCCGTCGACGAAGACATAGCTCGTGTCCGCTTTCTCCTTGCGAATGGTTGGCATTCCCTCGTCCTGTTTCGGTACCTCGAGCACGCCGCCATTGTCGAGGACGAAGACATTCTTCTCCGGATAGCCGAGACGATAAGCGATTTTCGCCGCCTCTTTCAGGAAGTAGTGATTCGCGTAGACCGGAAGCACATACGTCGCCTTCACCTGACGGAGGATCTCTTCGATCTCCCAGATGGTGCCATGGCCGCCGATATGGATCTCCATGATATCGGAGTGGACGACATTGTCACACTTCCGGTACAGGTTGTCTTTGAGCCGCTGGATCGAGCGCTCGTTCCCCGGAATGACGGACGATGAGAAGACGATCGTGTCCGACTTCTCCAGCTTGATGAAACGGTGGTTGTCGGTGACGATGCGCGACAGGGCAGCGTTCTGCTCGCCTTGGGCGCCTGTGCAGATGACGACGATCTGATTGTTTGGATACTTATGGATATCGTTCACCGGGATGATCGTCTCCTTCTTCACCTTCAGATAGCCGAGCTCCTTGGCAACTTCGATATTCATCTTCATGCTGTAGCCCTCGAGCGCGACACGCTTCCCCTGCCGCTCGGCGTACTCGATGAGATAGGCGACGCGGCGGATCTGCGAGGCAAAGGTGCCGATGATGATGCGGCCTGGCGCGCTCTTGATCAGGTTCTGCAGGTTCGTATGGACTTCGGTCTCGGATGGCGGCAGGCCCTTTTTCAGGGCGCCAAGCGATTCGAGCATGAGAAAGGTCGGCTGCGGCAATTCCTCGAGGTGATTGTACTTGATATCGCTCGCCTCGGGATTGATCGGCTCGTTCGTGATGGTCCAGTCGCCCATATGGATGATGGATCCGTTCGGCGTGACGATGGCGATGCCCATCGCGTCCATGATCGAGTGTTCCACTTCGAAGAAGCGGATCTCGAACGCGCCCAGCTTGATCCGGTCCTGGAGGGATTTCACGCGGATGGCCTTGAGTTTCTTTGCCGCCCCTTTCTCCTCGTCTTCGCACTTTCGCTGGATCAGAGCCAGCGTGAAGTCGCGGCCGATGATGGTCGGATAGTTGAGCTGCTTCAGGAGGATCGGCGCGGCGCCGATATGGTCGAGGTGCCCATGAGTGAAGAGCACGCCGCGGATATTCTTCTCCTTGCCGCGGAGATAGGAGACATTCGGAACGATATAGTCGATGCCGGGCATGTCTTCCTCCGGGAACTGGACGCCCATGTCGATGATGATGATATCGTCGCCATACTCGAACACGGTCATGTTGCGGCCGACTTCCTCATTGCCGCCGAGCGGAATGATACGGAGCTTGCCCGGCTCGATATCAGGGACATCCGGCGCGCCACTCTTTCGGGCATGGACATTCCGAACGATCGGCTGGGTGCCAAAGCCGCGTTTGCCGCCGCGTTTGCCGCCCCCGCCTTGCGGACGACCCTTGCCGCCACCCTGTCGGCCGTCGCGTGATGCAGTGCCTCTCAGTTCGGCTGAGGTATCTTGCGCAGACGTTGAACGGGCTCGTTCTGGGCGCGGGCCTGAGGAACGGGAAAACTTTTTATGGTGCGGCTTTTGCCGACGCGGATTCTGACGCTGGGCAATGATGCCCTCAAAAGCGCCGATCGGTGCCGGGGTACTGGACAATGGCGAAGCCTTGTCATGGTGTTTCTCTTGCATAGTGCATGAGCGAGACAGCGAGCGAATCAGCATGATGCGTCGCTGTCAAAATTAAAAGGATAAAAATAAATTACTGAAAAGTGTACCCGTCCATGGCGAGCAAAAACCTGTGAAGTTTTGGCTACCCTCACAACAGGTGAGAGCAACCCCTTTCTGTGCCGAGAAGAGGACTCGAACCTCCATGCCCTTGCGAGCGCTAGCACCTGAAGCTAGTGCGTCTACCAATTCCGCCATCTCGGCTGATGCGCTTTAAACACGAGTACCACGAAGAAGAAATGATCCTCACTAGACTAGCACATGAGAAGCTTTTCTTCAACCTACCAGATACGGGCTAAGGAAAAGCCGCCTTCTCATTTCACATGGTCATACTCGATTTCTTTCGCGCCACTTTCCTTGAGGCGCTCCACAATTTTTTTCACTTCCTCAGCCCGGCCACGGCGATACACCAGGATGCTATCGGCCGTCTCAATAATGGCAATATTCTCTACGCCAATCGTCGCAATAAGCCTATCATTGACACTATGAACGAAGATATTCTTTGAGTCGATCCCGATATGCCGAGTCTCTGCGGGCGTACCATCAGAAACTTCAGCGAGACTATCAAATGATCCGATATCGCTCCAGCCAAAATCACCTTCGTACACAATAACCCGATCAGATTTTTCCGAAACAGCATAGTCGAAGGAGATATTAGACAGGCTGCTGAAACCTTCAATGAAATCACTCCAGCTTCCTTCGATACCAGCCGTGATCGCTGGGGCATGCGCTCTTGTTTCCCGGAGAAAGGTATCGAGGCTCATGATGTACATACCCGAGTTCCAGACATATTCACCTGAACGAATATATTCCTCAGCGACGGATTTTTCGGGCTTCTCACAGAACTGGGCAACCCGGAAATACACTTGTTCCCCGACACCTTTCTTGATGTACCCATAGCCAGTTTCCGGCGCAGTTGCGCGAATCCCAATCGTACCGATATATCCGTCTACGGTCTCAAAAGCCTCTCTCAACGTTGCGAGATAACTCTCGACGTTGCCGATATAGTGATCGGACGGGAGAAAGAGCACGCGCTCACCAGGATCTGCTCCTTTTTCGGAGAGCAGGTATTTGACAGCGCAGGTCATGGCTGGTGCGGTATTCAGACTCTTTGGCTCGATGATGACTTGGCTCACCTCATAATCATGATCGATCTCGTGAATCTGTTCTAGAACATTTGGATACCCATCCTGATTCGTCACAAAGAATATCCGATCCATCGGCATGAGCTTGCGCATCCGGAGATAGGTCTCCTGAAGGAGTGAATACTCGCTATAGAGTTTCAGAAATTGTTTCGGATGATTCTTTCGAGAAAGTGGCCACAAGCGGGTGCCTGATCCACCACAAAGGATAACGCTATACATAAATTGGATCGAGGGAGTCAGTCTAAGAGTTGTTTTTTGAGTGCCTCTACCATATCAACCGGGGTTGGATCCTGGCCGTATTCAAGGGCAAGATGATAGGAAACAAAGTCGCCAAGGGCGATGCTTCGGAATACCCTACTATACACGCTTTCCCCCTCCATGTCAAGGATCTCCACAAACACTCCCTTCTCTCGGAGTAATCGAGCTGTGATTTCGAAACGCTTTAGATTCTGGGGATAGGAATCCGGATCGCGAAGCATAAGAACAAAGAATTGGCTCTGCGGCAGCGTCCAACCAACCATCTCATTGTGATTGAGTTCAGGAAAGAAATTCCAGAATGCTGGAGTCTTGGCATTCTCATTGATCTTGATCTTCCATACCATAGCAACCGACTTATAGGTATCCGTGGTATAGATGACCGGCGTCTTCCCCTTGAGCTTTTTTGCTAATGCCATACCTGTTTCTTCGAGGCTTGGCAGGGCTGCTTCAATATCCTCAGCATCACGCAACATTTCATTTGTAATGTCCGGTACCAATCCCTGGTTCACTAAGACCTGAAACATGGCGGCAAAGAAATATCCCGTCCCCATACGTGGCTGGAAATTTGGATTGGGGATGGGGAGTTTTATGTGCGGGATGCCATGCTCATTGGCCATAGCCTCAATCTTGCCACCACTGGAAAAAGCCACGCACGGCAACCGATTTCTCAGCGCCTCCTCAAAGGCAGCAATCGTTTCTTCGGTATTACCCGAATAAGAACAGATGAAGTTGAGGCATTGATCAAAACTCTCGGGCGGGAGTCTGTAAGAGCGGTTCTGATATATGGCCAGCGGCTGCTTTCTCTCCTCGTCTTTTCGGAAGATATCATGAAGACAAATGCGGAAGAGGTTGCCCGGAAGCGCTGAACCGCCCATGCCGGAAATCATGACGGATCGGAAAGTGCCAGGCACCTGAATGTCCTTAGCCAAGCCAAAGCCTACTGAAAACTGCCTAGGGGTATCGAAGATCACTTGACGCAGATTGGAAGTATCAACTGAATGATTCATAAGACTTCGTTTGGATAAAAAAGTTTAAAGAATACAGCCGTTACTTCCCCGTTCGTTGGGTCTTGATATACCACGAAGCAATGTTTGAAAGCCGAGAAGAGGCCGAGTTGACTGGATGAGACTCAATGCCCTGAACGATATCCGAGACGACGTAGAGGTAGTTCGGGCTGTAAAGGAATATCGCGGGATGGTCAGACATGATAATTTCTTGAAATTTCTGATGGGCTTCCGTTCGCCTTTCCGGATCGACTGCCTCGCGTGCTCCAGCAAGTAATTCATCGATATCCTTATTTTCATAGAGGGCAAGGTTGAGCCCAGGATCGGATTTCTGACTTGAATGCCAAAAGGAATACGGATCCGGATCGAGCATGCTCCCCTGACCGAACAGCAGCGCTTCGTACTCACGAGGTCGGATAACGTTTTGCTGCAAATCTGCTTGGGACAAGACTTTTACCTCCGCCCGGATACCAATCGCTCTCCAGTCTTCACTCAGTATATCCGCTGTCCGCATAAGCTCGGGCCAATCAGGAACTGACAGCTGAAACGATAATGCTGTTCCGTTTTTTGAACGGATACCATCGTCTCCAAGAGTCCAACCATGCTCGTCGAGGAGCATATTGGCCCGTTCGATATCGTACGAGACTCCGGGATCATGATACCCCTGGACAAAAGGAGGGAAGGGCCCACCAGCAGCAACTCCATACCCATGAAGGGCATCATCAATGATCCGCTCCCGATCAGTCGCGAACGTCAGTGCTTCACGCACCTCATCGTATGCAAGCGCAACACTCTTGCTGGTATTGAAAAATACTACGAAAAGCCGCGGGAGCGAGAGCTCATACAGGCGAGCGCCGTTCTTTGCTACTGCCGCTTCTGCATGTTCGTATCCTATTGATCGCATTCCCATGACCTCTTGACGATCGAATGCGGAGAATAGGCTCTCATCATCCGGATAGAAACGCAGCGTTATTCTCGTAATAAAAGGTGTGCCAGCAAAATAATCCTCGTTTGATCGTAAACGAACGGAGAGGATATTTCCCTGGGCATCTTTATCAATCTCATCAAATCGGTACGGGCCAGCGCCTATCGGCTGAGAGAGGTTGTAATCAGCCAGAGTAAAATTTTCCGGAGCGATGTCTTCCCAGATATGCTTCGGCAAGATACCGACAACCAGATTTTCAAGAAATCCGGAATACGGCTTCTTCAAAGTAAACACTACCGTATACTGATCAGTCGCCACAACATCCACGCCAAGCCAATTAGCACGAAGAGGGCTCTTGTATGCAGGATCTTGAATGGAATTTACGGTAAAGACGACATCATCAGCCGATAATGCTCCGCCGTCATGAAAATGCACATCTGGGCGAAGAAACACCGTATATGTTTTTCCATCTTCAGAGATCTGGTAGTCACTTGCGACATGCTTCTCGAGACGCCCAGCGACATCGTAGCGGAAAAGGCCCGCGTACAAGAGCTCGACAAGATCGGCATCCGCATCGCTCGTCTGAGACAAAATCGGATTGATGTATCGGGGCTGAGCAACGACCCCTTCGATATATTGTCCTCCAAAATCCGGAACCGGCTTCGTCATAGCGAGATATCCAGCCGAAATCCAGAACACAAATGCCCCGAGCGCCAGTATGATGAGCGACAGAAGGATAAAGCGGTCACGCGGAGCAAAAGCCCGGTACATGATCTTCCAGCGCGAGAATCGTGACGAAAAGTTGAACGAGAGAAAAATACTCGTGGCTTACAATTTACAGGCCGACTGTTGAAAGACGGACGTTTATTGCGGCAAGTACAAAGAATACAACCGCTAGGCCAATAGTGGCGTAGACGAGAAACCGCTCGAATCCCCGCTTCGTGTAGTAACCGCCAAAATCACTCCCGAACGCGCTCCCAAGACCCGACCCCCGGTTCTGAAGGAGAATTGATACCGTCAGAAACACAGCAACTACGGCTTGGGTGATAAGGAAAAACCTCATACAATATGGAAATTCTCGGGGAAAAACCGCCTTCGTTTGTTCTTTTCTCAGACAAAAATAACCGGAAAAAAGGCTATTTTTAGCCTCTTTATGGTACCAGAAATGAGATTTTGAGTCAATCAACTCTGTACCCCTAGAAACTTCGGCCTAGAGGTCAAGTCCCTGATACTCGAGCGATACAATAAGATCTGGCCGTTCCTCGCGAAATCGGTAGATGGAGAGAAGGATTCCCAGTGCCAAGAAGAATGCCAGAAGGGCGCTGCCGCCGTATGAGAGAAAGGGCGCTGGCAAGCCAGTCACCGGAAGAAAACCCATATTCATACCAAGATTGATGAGAATATGGATGAAGAAAAGCGCCAAGATACCCACTCCGATAAGATACCCGGTGTTGTCACGGGCCATCTGCGCTATCCGAGCGATACGATAAAGAAGGAGTCCGTAGAGAAATATGATAAGTCCGCCCCCTACGAGTCCGAGTTCCTCGGAAATCGCTGCAAAAATAAAGTCTGTATGCTTCTCCGGAAGAAAATTTAGCTGGGATTGAGATCCATGTCCGATACCCTTTCCTGAGAGTCCGCCCGAGCCAACTGCTACCATTGATTGGAGAACGTTGTAGCCGCTCCCTCTCGGATCAAGTTCGGGATTGAGGAAGGTCTCGAGCCGCGCTTTCTGATAATCAGCTAAAAAGAACCAGCTCATCCCAACCAGTGAACATCCCAGGATACCGAGCACAAATACATGCCTCCAGCGGATACCCGAGACAAGAATCATAGAAAGCCAGATGAACGCAAGCACGAGACTTGATCCGAGATCGGGCTGCTGGAGCACCAGGAGGATGAGGAGCGCCGAAAGAAAGAGCGATGCGATAAGCCTGGTCCATTCTCCAAGTTCCGATCGTTTTTTCGATATAAAGCTTGCCAGAAATATGATCAGGATAAGCTTCACGAACTCCACCGGCTGGATCTGAAAACCGCCGAGCGCGAGCCAGCCGACCGTCCCTCTGATCTCGGAACCGAAAAATAAAACACTTGAAAGTACGGCGACCGCTATGAAATAGAGCGGCGTGCTCATTCTCGCAAAATGCCGGTAGTCGAGCGTCCCAACGAACAGCATAAGACCGACTCCGATCACCCCAATCACGAGCTGCTTGCCGAAGAATATGTTACCTGCCACGGTCTCGGAGAAACTATAGAGTGCGAGTAGTCCGATACTCGTCAGGAGGAGGGTGGCTGAGACAAGAACCGTATCTACCCGAAACAAATGGGAAAGCCCTCCCCTCATAGACCCGGACCGCCATAATCAAACCCCGACCGGCCTGTTTCTTTAGGAATCTGATACTGTTGGAGAAAATTTTCCGCATCATAGACATCCGCCTCCACCTCGGCATCTACTTGGGCAACAGCGCCAGAAAATGGCTGCGGAAAGACTATGCGAACATCCTGCTCTCGGCCAACCGTTACCGTTTGCATCTCGCTCTGATTCGCGGCCAATGGGGTGCCGGCGGCATCGCGAAGCACGACCTTGATCCGGATTTTCCGAAAATCGTAGAGGCTCTCATTGACCAGAATTCCCGTCATGGCGCCGAAAACCGACTGATCAGGCCGCTCGACATAGCGCTTGCTGTAGATGTTCAACTCTGGCTTAGCACGGTAATCGCGAAGCCGAGTCCATTGAAAATCGGAGAGTTCGACGACTGCCTTCGCGGGAATCTGGTCCGGCTCGAGATTGAATGCCAGCAGCATCTTCGTCTCTTGTGGCAGAATAAAACTGGTCCCCGTCGTGCGCGAAAGCTCCCGGCCAGATGCATCACTCAAGAGGAGAGCATAACGAAAACTTGAAGCACCGATGTCGTTATTCGGATTGAAAATACGCGCAACGATATCGTACCGACCACGATCAGCCGGAATGAAAGTGATCTCTCGCACTAACGGATCGTTGCCCACGATCGTCTCGATGCAGGCCATCGCGCAGATTCCTCCACAATCCACTCCTTCCTCGTTCTGATTCTGCTGACCATCGAAACAGGTTGGCTTCGGCTTGAATGCCAGATAAAGTCCGGCGCCGATGACAAAAAATGCAAGGAGATAGATAACAACGATGGTGAGCCGCTTAGTGTCACGCGTGAGGGTAAGCATGAGGAGGAATGAAAAAATCAAGCTCATTATATCACAAAAGCCCCATCAAAATGGGGCTCTTTCAAAAGAAGAAATGCTCTGAAGATGGCTGTGAGGAGAGATGCCATCCGCTGCTCTGTAGACCGGTCGATGGCGCTAAAATTGAACACCACGTGTCCGTAGACCTTGTACTGCATCGAGGACCCCAGGAACAAGCGCAGGCCGCAAGTCAACGGGTTTCCGCGCATCTCTCCTCTTCAGAAAATTCCTAGCGTTTCAAAAGAGTGTCCCCGGCACCGACCTACTCTTGCCCGGAGGCTACCATCGGCGCTGACCGGCTTAACTGCCGAGTTCGGAAAGGGATCGGGTGTTTCCCGGTCGCTAGAGACGCCGGAGACACTCTCTTCAAACTGCTGTTGTAAGACTGCAATGGAGATTCGGAGCGCTTCTATCAAGCACTCTTCACCGCCAACTGAAAACAAACGAAAGTGGTATGGAATCGTATTAGTATTGCTCGGCTGAACCCCTCACAGGGCGTACACCTGCAACCTATCAACCTGGTCATCTTCCAGGACTTCCTCATTAGCAAGCTAATGACGTGACCTTATCTTGAGCTCGGCTTCCCGCTTAGATGCTTTCAGCGGTTATCCTGCCCGAACATAGCTACCCTGCGGTGCCCTTGGCAGGACAGCAGGCACACCAGAGGTTCGTTCTTTCCGGTCCTCTCGTACTAGGAAAGAGCCTTCTCAACATTCAACGCCCGTAACAGATAGGAGACCGAACTGTCTCACGACGTTCTGAACCCAGCTCGCGTACCGCTTTAATTGGCGAACAGCCAAACC
>SSEF01000009.1 GCA_008012175.1 Candidatus Moraniibacteriota bacterium
CCCGGCCGCGAGAGATCGAGACGCCTTCGCGCCTGAGCCGAGCGGTTTTCGCTACAGCCCCGCCAAAAGCATAGTCCCCGTCTGATCCGTCCGAACGCACGACTCGATGGCAGGGTACGTCGCGATAGCAGTTTTGCGCCATCGCCGTCCCGACCGCTCGCGCCGCGCTAGGGACGCCAGCCCGCGCCGCGACTTCCCCATATGTCAAAACGCTGCCTTCAGGAATGCTCGCGACAACCCGGTAGACGGCCTGACGAAAGGGAGAGAGGTCCTTTCCTTCTCTATAGCTCGTTTCAGTCGGGACGCGCATAATCGAACAAGAGTAGCGTTCGGAAGCCAGGTTCCGTCTGTATTAGTCTTCCTCGAACGCCTGTTTCAGTTCGGCATTGGCGAGCGCGAGGTCGGTCTGACACGTCTTCAGAGCGGTCGCGACACGCGACTTCCGGACCTCGACGCGCTTCTTCGCCTCTTCTTGTAGCCCTTCGGCAGCCTTCTTGTCATTGGCCAGCTTGGTCCGAGCGGCGGCGAGATCTCCCTTGAAATTCGAGAGAAGGGTCGCCGTGGACAATCCGTCAGCACAGCCCGTCTCGAGCCTGGCGACTGCTGCCGCAACTGACGACCGGAACGCGTCACGAGCTGATTGCATCGCCGCCTTTCGCTTCGTAACAAGCGCATCAGTCTCTGTCCGGAAGTCGAGGATAGCCGCATCAATAGCCGCACGACGATCGTCGACCGCCTCCTCTACTCGTTCTTGATAGTCTTCGACCGCATCTTCTTCGTTATCGCCATCGGCACGGAGCGCGAGACGCGTATACCATTCGCCGCGCAGCTGATCGGCCTCTGAACGCGCTTCCTCCAGCTTTGCGTCGCGCTCGTTACGTCCATTCTCGAGGTCCTCAGGAAGCGCATCGAGATATGCCGCGACGGCTGACTCTTTTTCAGCGAGCCTCGACTCAATTTGCGATTTCGTTTCAGCGAACGCCGAACAAAAGGCTTCAGTGTTCGGAAGTTTCACCGGGTATTTCAGTTTGAGCTCAGAAACTTTCGGCTGAACGGATTGAACTACGCTCGTGACGAGGTCGAGCGGCGCAGCCGAAGCCGCTGCCGGGAAAACAGCGAGGGCAATCGACGGTACTAAAAGACTAATAACTCGCTTCATCATAGCTCGTTCCTAATTGCTCCATCACGACGGCCCCATCCATGAAACTCTCGCTCTCGCCAGCGTACTCAGCCTCGAGCGCGCCCTCATCGCCCGTGGCTGTCGCTTCGATTTCAGCCATGAGGTTGGCGATCGCCTCAGCGTCCGACCCGAGATCGGCATCATCTGTTTTGTCAGGAGATGAGAGATTTGTCTCGTCAGCCGTTTCGCCTTGACTCGCCGGCATCGATTGGACCGATGCCGGTACAACTGACGCGGACCGTTTCAGGCTCCATCCATAATACGCGGCCACGCCAAAGACGCAGACGGCAACGACAGCGATAAGCGCGATCCAGGAACGTTTCATAGGGTTAGTATACACTCTCCTCGGAAGAGATGAAAAAGCCCGCGGCTCTACGGGCCAATCGGGCTTTTCTTGAAATGACAGCGGGCTATTTGCTGTCGCTTCCCATGGCAGCCCGGAGCTTTTCCGCAGCCGCTTTCACGGTCGACTTGAACGTATCGATCGCTGATTCAATCGCCTTCTTGCGGGTCTCGGCGAGTGCCTTCACATCGTCACGGATCTTGTCGATCGAGGAGCGATCCTCCTTGAGGGCCTCGCGAGCCGTCTTCATCGCCGCCTGATACTCGGACATGACCGTCTTCGGATCGACATCGGCCTCGCAGTCGCTCTTGGCCTTGGCCGCGGCCGCATCAGCAGCTGACTTGAACTTCGAGTATGCATCCGCTCCGCCGCTCTTCCTCGAGGCAACGAGCGCATCGACAGCCGAACGGAAATCTTCGATCGCCTTGTCGACGGCCACGCGACGCGTCTCTACAGCAGCATCGACAGTTTTCTTGAACTCGGCAACAGCAGCCTTTTCGGCATCAGTATCAGCCTTTTCATCGAGCTTGGCATAGAGCGCGGTGCGGCGCTCATCCTGAGTGTCGCGCTTCCCGTCGAGCCACTCGTCGCGATCATCACGACGGTCGGTCCGGCGGCTCGTACGGTTTTCGATCCGCTCCTTCGCATTGTCGGCACGATCGCCCATGCGCTCGTCCTTGTTGTCGAGCCGCTCAGTGAAGCGAGCGCAGAAAGCGTCCTGGCGTTCATCTTTCCGCTCTTCTTTCTTCTCTTCCCAATTCGCCTTCCGCTCTTCCATGGCGGCATTGCGCTCCTCCATCCGCGCCTTGGCTTGTTCGGCACGCTGGGTAAATCGGGTGTTGGCATTCCCCGTCTCGGCCGAGGCCATGAGCGGCGACCCGAGGACGGCCGCGAGCGAGAGCGCTGACAAAATGCGTTTCGAGACGATTGTATTCATACGTAAAGCAATCAATGGTTAGTTCCCCTCTTCGATATCGGACAGCTCATCCTCAGTAAAGGCTGAGAGATCATCGCGATCGGCGATCGCTTCATCGATGAGATCGTCGGCCGCTGTATCCGGATTCACCGCTGTCGGCAAAGGAGCAGTCACGGTCGACGGTGCGGTCGTCTTTTCTGTGCCCATGGATGGCTTGGATCGGACCATATCATCGCCAGTGTTCGGCTCCCGTCGCATCGCGAACTGGGAGTAAATGACTGCGAGAATCACCATGATGAGAAACAGGGCGAATCCGAAGCCGAGTATTCTTCTCGGTATCATATGTTTTTGTTAGGTAAGCTTACGTTGGTTACTACGCGCGACCCGGCTGCCCGGACGCGTTTCATCCTCAGTATAGCACCTCACTGAGGGGTAGCGGCTTGCAAACGATAGGAGGAGGGAGTATGTTCGAAGCATTCGCGTGGTCCCTTACCATCCATGGAGGTCGCCATGAGCAAGGCCATGACACTCTTCAGTCGTCCCCTCGCGGCAAGCGCTGTCGCCCCGGACGAAACCTATGAAGTTTCGCTCCTGAAGAAGCTCCCCCGTTATCAGCCCGACACGGGGACGGTATCCGTCATCGAACACGAGTGGGTGTACAGCACGATCGTCTCAGCTGTGGCACCCGGGCTTGCAGTCTACGAAGCGCTCCACGAGTACTTCGCCTGGCGGCTCGCGAAAAAGTGGCAGACGCGAAGGCGCCTCCTCACCCGACGCGATCTGACCCTCGTCGATCTCTTCGCCAGGGATTTGGCCGAGTCAGCGATGCGCCGAGCCGGGACACCGAGCCAGATGATCCATGCGATCGTCACCCCTTGGGAACCGGGCTGCATCACGCTCCACTTCCTGGCGCGCCCATGAGGTGCCGAGTCAGGACCAGTTTCCCCGACCGCGCTATGCTGGCCGGGTTTTCTTTTTTCCTTTTCCGCCGTCGAGCTGCGCTTCGAGCGCGCGGATCTCGTCGCGGAGGATGGCGGCCGTCTCGAAATCGAGAAGTTTTACCGCCGCCTTCATCTCACGCTCCTTGGCGCGGATGATTCTAGCCGGATCCTTGGCAAATCCCTTCGCGTCGAGCGCGAGCGATACCGCGACCGCCTTGTCATGCTCGCTCTGCAGCTTTTCAGTGATGTCATGGATGTTCTTGCGAATCGTCTGTGGGGTGATGCCGTGCTCGGCATTGTAGGCGATCTGGAGCGCTCGGCGCCGCGCCGTCTCGGACAGCGCATAGTCGATCGACCCTGTCACCTGGTCAGCATAGAGCGTCACGCGGCCGAGGACATTGCGCGCCGCGCGGCCGATAATCTGGATGAGCGATGTCTCGGAGCGGAGAAATCCTTCTTTGTCCGCATCGAGAATACCGATGAAGGTCACTTCGGGGAGATCCAGCCCTTCACGCAGGAGATTCACGCCGACCAGTACGTCGAACTCGCCCTTGCGGAACCGGGTGAGCACCTTGATGCGATCGATCGTCTTCACGTCGCTATGGAGGTACTCGGCTTTCACCTCTTTTTCTTTCAGATACTGCGCGAGATCTTCAGCCATCTTTTTCGTCAGAGTCGTAGCAATGACGCGACCGCCCTGCTTCACCTCTTTCTCCGCTTCCGCGATGAAGTCTCCGATCTGTCCGGGATAGTCCCCATCCGCCCGAATACCGCGGACCGTGACCTCGGGATCAAGGAGCCCAGTCGGACGGATCACCTGCTCGACGATTTCCGTACTCACCTCGCGCTCATAATCGGCAGGCGTAGCTGAAGTAAAGATGACCGATCCGACGCGTTCCTGAAATTCTTCGTACCGGAGCGGACGGTTGTCGAGCGCCGACGGCAATCGGAAACCGAACTCGACGAGCGTTTTCTTCCGGGCCTGATCGCCGTTGTACATGCCCCGGAGCTGGGGCAGGGTCACGTGCGACTCGTCGATAATGGTCAGAAAATCCGGCGTCCCGTCGGGAAGATGCGGAAAATAGGAAAGGAGCGTCTCAGGTGGCTCACCTGCTGCCTTGCCCGAGAGATGCCGCGAGTAGTTCTCGATCCCCGAGCAGTAGCCGATCTCGTCGATCATCGCGAGGTCGTAGTGAGTGCGCCGTTTCAGCCGCTCCGCTTCGAGGAGCTTCCCTTCCTGCTGAAACTTCGCGAGCTGCTCCCCGAGCTCCTCGCGGATGGTGACGAGCGCGCGTTCCTTCTTGTCGTCGTCGGTGATGAAATGCTTGGTCGGAAACAGAATGATCGCTTCCTCCTCGCGGAGAATCGCCTGCGAGACCGGATCGATTTTGGTGATAGCCACGATCCGATTGCCACCGAGCTCGATGGAATAGATGAATTTCTCAGAAATCGGCATCACCTCGATCCGGTTGCCAATCGAGCGAAAGTGTCCCGGCAGAATATCGGCATTCGTCCGCTCGAAGAAAATCGCGATGAGGCGGCGCATGAGCGCCTCGCGCGTGACTTCCTCCCCAACTGCCAGTCGGATATTTTCACGGAGGTACTCCTCGGGACTGCCGAGGCCATAGATGCACGAAACGCTCGCGACGATGATCACATCTTTCCGAGTCAGGAGCGATTGGGTCGAGGCATGACGGAGCCGATCGATCTCTTCGTTGATGGACGCGTCTTTCTCGATATAGGTATCCGTCACCGGCATATACGCCTCAGGCTGATAGAAGTCATAGTATGAGACGAAATAATGCACGGCTGCATCTGGGAGGAACTCCTCGAATTCTTGGGCGAGCTGGGCGGCGAGCGTCTTGTTATGAGCGATGACGAGCGCGGGCTTGCCGATATTCGCGATCGTGTTCGCCATCGTGAACGTCTTGCCGGACCCCGTCACGCCGAGGAGCGTCTGGAACCGGCTCCCCCGCCCGAGACCGGCCGTGAGCGCAGCAATGGCCTTCGGCTGATCGCCAGCTGGCGGCCAATCGGATTTGAGCTGAAAGGGAGACTGATGCATAGAGGTAGGCCGAAAGTATATCCGAGGACGCTATTTCTGAGAAGTCAGGCCGGATAGCCAGGCCGCCAGCCGACGATAGAGATGAAGGCCGCGTCGACGATGCACATAGAGAAAGACGAGGCCGCCGAGGATGAGCATCGTGAGGAGCGCACCGACACCGAAACGGATGCGCTCGACATCCATGAAGAAGGCACGGAGCGCGCGAACGCCGTAGTACCCAGCAAAGGCGTAGAAGAGATCTTTGCAGAAATTGCCCGCATACGAGGCGATAAGAAAGACGCGGGTCCGGATCCGGACGACACCAGCCGCGATCGAAACGAGAATGGTCGGAACGAATGGAATGACGCGAAGCATAAAGAGGAGTGCACCGTCACGCCAGGGGCTGCCATTGAATTTTTGCCCGATACGCTCGACATCAGCATGAGCGAGCCCGAGGTAGCGACCGAACCGACCGACGACGACATCTTCAAGCTTGTCACCAAGCGTGTAATAGATGAAAGATCCGATGAGCTTGCCGATGTTGCCGAGGATCACGAGCCAGACAAGAAAGAAGGTTGTCCGCCCCTCGAGCTGAGCAAAAAAGCCTGCCGTCGTCATCACGAGCATCGACGGAATCGGCGCGACTATTTCCTCGGCCAGCGCTCCAAAGAACGCAAACAACTCGAGCGGGACGATCGCCGCCAATTCTCGGATACCCGTCTCAATCTCGCGAAGCCAGAGATGCATGCCGAAAGAAGATGCTAGAGCGCCCGATTGAACGCATCGTCAATGCGGTCGAGGTCTTTGTGCTCGAGACCGAGCTTGGCCGCATCCTCGCGAAGCTCGCCCATGAATTCCTCCTTTTCACGGAGATTCATGCCGCGAGACAGTCCCTGCTGATCCATATGGCCCTCGGCCGCCGCTTCGACAATGGCGCGCTCACGCTCATTGAGTCCTTCGCGGCGGAGACGACCGAGGACGTCTTTTTCGAGCTCACGCTTGGTCACATGGCCATAGGCGCGCGGGGTTACGCCAGATGAAGAGACAGATGGCTTTGGCTTGGAACTCGGGAAAAAAAGAGACATATTGTTTAGACGCATTAATGTGACTGACGATTCTATTCTACACCCTTTTGGCTTTCCATAGACATTTCCCTGGCTTTTCCGTATAATCGCCATTGACGTTACATCTGGGCCGTTAGCTTAGTTGGTAGAGCGCCGCGTTTGCAACGCGGAGGTCGCCGGTTCGAATCCGGCACGGTCCACCGGGGAAAAGAAACGATAGATCCCTTGAAAGAGGGCTGGGGCTTGATTGTTTCCGCCAGCTATTGTAGGATTCAGGGGCTTTTCAGCGGGTGATTAGCTCAGGTGGTTAGAGCGCGACACTGATAATGTCGAGGTCCCAAGTTCGAGTCTTGGATCACCCACAGGAGCCAGTCTCCACCAAAATACAGCGGGGTAGAGCAGTCTGGCAGCTCGCTTGGCTCATAACCAAGAGGTCGGTGGTTCAAATCCACCCCCCGCAACAAATAACAGCCATCAGCAGGTGACAGATACTGTGGCATCTCTCCCCTTGCTCTTCGCGTTATTTCCGCGCTATGCGCCGCGGCACAGCAGGTCGCATCCCCGCCAGGGTAGCTCAGTTGGTTAGAGCACGGGACTCATAAGCCCGGGGTCGAGAGTTCGAATCTCTCCCCTGGTACCAGGCGTTCTGAATAAAATAGTGAACGAAACAGTGTATGACATTCGAAATGCCGACTGCGATACAGCCGAAACGCGAAAGACCGGCTTCGGAAACTCTCAGGAAAGGATTGCTTGAGGCGGGAGAGGTCACGTTTCGGGATATACCGGCCGATCGCTCTGGATCACCCTTCCGAGATACTCACGAATCCCCCGTAGCCCGGAAATCGTGGGGTGAAATCGTAGGAGCTAACGAAAGAGACCCGAATCTAGAGGCGGCATTTGAAAGCCTGGTGAAAGAAAGTGGGGTTTCTCGTGAGGCATTGGATCAAATGAGTTCCGATACTGACACAAAAGCCCTTATGAAAAATTTGGCGAGAGAATACCTGGAAACATGGAGAAGTACCGCAAGTGACACTCCGAGAAGGGCTGAAACGGTACGGGAAAAGTTCCGAAATGCAGTGAAAAGTCGTTTACAATAGGCAATAGAAGTGGAGAAGCAAAACACGGGGGCGTAGCTCAGCTGGTTAGAGCGTCTGCCTGTCACGCAGAAGGTCACGGGTTCGAGTCCCGCCGTCCCCGCTCAAATAGAGATCGTATCAATATGTTCACTGTGAGGGATTTCTTCCGCTCCGTCGTCCTCGGTGTCCTCGTCGGCTGGCTTCTCGTATCCATTCACGATCCGACACACAAGCGCTTCGACTTCAAGGTGACTGACGCTATCTTTATAGAACGGACTATAGGATAGGCGCGGTTGCGAAGAATAAAAAAAAAACGGCCGGCCGGCCGCTTTTTTATCGGAGAGCCGCTCGCCCCTCACCAGACCCAGCGCAGCGTGACAAAAAAATATCCGGCTGCGAGAAGCGCAAAAGATGCAAGGAAAAATCTTCGGCCACGGGTTCGAAGGACCAGATCGGTTGAGATTTCTTTAGAGACGATTCCGATATTCTTGAAGAGAAAGAGCGTTTCATACAGCCGAACAAGCACCACCCATCCGAGGAACAGGCCGACATAGAGGCCCAGCCCGGGCATCCATGGATTGGCAAGCTCGAGTGTCGGGGCAGCCGGCGCCTTGGTCAGCCACTTCACCCAGCCAGCCCACTTCATGTCGAAAACGTGGATCACAGCGAGGAGAATAACGAGGCGCATCCCCCAGCGTTGCAGGAACCACCAGCGCGCTGGACCAAGCAGGCCGATGATCTTTTGAAACGATATGACGAAGAGAAATACGAGGAGGACGATCCCGACCAGGCCAGCAGCAAATTCCGCCTCAGCGAATGAATACCATTCGGCTGGAAATTTCTTCGGGAGAGCAGCATACGAGATGATCGCGTGCGCCGCGATGAAAAACGCGCCGACGATGCCGAGCTCTTTCCGGAGCCCGAGCCATTTATCGAATCGGTCGAAGTAACGCGTGATCGGCCCGACGAGGAACGTCAGCGCGAGCATCACCATACCGACGCCAGCGAGCGCCTTGTTCGGGACGTAGAGCATGTCGGCAGTCGGTGGCGCATCGAAATAGTAGCCGCGCCGCACCAAGAGGTATGAACTGAAGAGCACGAAGAGAATGAGCGCTACGAACAGGGTGATGAAATAATCCCGTCCACTGAATGGCTTATGCCCTTCCATACGCTTGTATTATATATCTCATTGAATACTGACAGTATACCAGACCTAACTCATCCGCGGACATTAACCTGCCGTTCCGGCGTCTGGAACCGTTTCGCCAATCCGGCCATCTCATCCATGCTGAACCCATGGCATTGTGCGAAAGCCGGATCGAGCGTCTGAGCCGGACGGAAAGCTTGAAAGTACAGTCGGCAAACGCCCTCAAGCAGTCGCGAAAGCTCAGCGAGTACCGGTTCAGTATGATGTTCGCGGATGAGCGTCGTCCGGAATTCATGTTCGATGTTGCTTCCGCTGATGAGGCTGATGCTCCGCTTGATATGCTCCGGCCTCACTCCCGGACCAGCGAGCTCTCGGTACCGTTCCAGCGAGGTCTTCACGTCCATAGCGATATAATCGACAAGTCGCCCGGCGATGAGCTGTTCGATCATGTCCGGATTATTGCCATTCGTATCGAGCTTCACCGAAAACCCGAGCATCCTTATCTGATCGAGGAAATCCGGCAAGTCCCGCCAGGCCGTTGGTTCACCGCCTGAGACCACGACCCCGTCGAGGAGCCCCTGGCGCTTCTCGAGGAACCGGAAAAAATGCTCGGCCGAAATGAAGCTTTCCGAGATGGCGCATAGCCGCTCCGGCAGGACGAACTCCGGATTATGGCAGAACCCGCAGCGAAGGTCACAGCCTGGCGTGAACGCGATGCAGGCGACTTTTCCAGGAAAGTCGAGTAGGGTAAAGCGCTGGATCGCCGAGAGCTTCATGCCTGTGCAACTACCGGATTGTCAGCCATGAAGCGATGATTGTCCGCAACGCACTCTTCGAAATGCTTCCTCGAATAATGCTCGGCCTTTTTCCCGATATTGAAATGTGAAACCGGACGATGATACCCCATGACGCGGGTCCAGACTTCGCAACGGGTGCGCTGCCCGTTTACTCTCGATTCTACAACCTCCGCCCCAACCAGCTTCTTGTTCATAGCTTTTTCTTTACTGAGTTACTTTTGGCTATTTAACCGCATCTTGACTCATATAGGCTTGGCGTAGCGCCGCATCGTATCGCGACCCCTCCTCTATCCCGAGTGCTGCATCGCATTTCGGACAGAAGTCATGCTCCCCGTTGAGATAGCCATGCATCGGACAGATAGAAAATGTCGGCGTGATAGTGATGTACGGCAGGCGGAACCGGGAAAGGATGTTCCGGACCAGGCTGCGGCAGGCTTCTCCCGAGCTCACCCGCTCGTTCATATAGCAATGGAGTACCGTGCCACCGGTGTACTTCGTCTGAAGCGTATCCTGGAGCTCGAGTGCCTCGAAGACGTCGTCCGTGTAGCCGACAGGGAGCTGGGACGAATTCGTATAGTACGGTGCCTCGGCGGTACCGGCTTGGAGAATATCAGGAAACCGCTTGCGATCTTCCTTTGCGAAGCGATATGTCGTCCCCTCGGCCGGAGTTGCCTCGAGATTGTAATAATTCCCCGTTTCCTCCTGATAGTCTTTGATCTTCTCGCGCATGAAGTCGAGCACCTCGATCGCAAAGGCCTGCCCCACTGGCGTCGTGATATTCTCGGCATCCCGGGTGAAGTTGCGGATCGCCTCATTCAGGCCGTTGATGCCGATCGTTGAGAAGTGATTCTTCAGATATCCGAGGTAGCGCTTCGTGTAGGGAAACAGCCCCCTGTCGATCCACTTCTGGATTTCGGCGCGCTTGATCTCGAGCGACTCTCTCGCGAGCTCCATCAGATGCGCGATGCGTCCCAGGAACGCCTCTTTGTCCCCAGCCGAAAGATAGCCGATGCGCGCTGCATTGATAGTCACCACCCCGATCGATCCCGTCATCTCGGCCGAACCAAAGAGACCACCGCCACGCTTCCGGAGCTCGCGGAGGTCGAGTTGAAGCCGGCAGCACATCGAACGCACGTCGCCGGGGTTGAGATCAGAATTCACGAAGTTCTGGAAATACGGCGTGCCGTACTTGGCCGTCATCTCGAAGAGCGGCAGGTTCTTTTCATCGCGCCAGTCGAAATCCTTGGTGATATTGTAGGTCGGAATGGGAAAGGTGAATGTCCGACCCTTAGCATCCCCTTTCGACATGACAGCGATGAACGCCCGATTGATGACATCCATCTCCGACTGGAGCTCGCCGAAAGTATACGCGAACGGTGCACCGCCAAGCCGGAGCCGCTTCTCGCGCATGTCAGCCGGACAGTCCCAGTCAAGCGTGATGTTCGTAAACGGCGTTTGTGTCCCCCAGCGCGACGGAATATTCAAGTTGAAGACGAAGGACTGGATGTTCTGATAGACGTACTCATAGACCTTATCTGCGATGTACCGTTCACTGTCCTCATCGGAAGCAAAACTCATGCCATATCCTTCAAGATCCGCCCTGAGCTCCAGCTCGTATTTCTTCACGAACGGGGCAAGGTACGTATCGAAACTTGAAAAGGCCTGAGCGCCCGCCCACTCATTCTGGAGCGTCCCGAGAAAATTCACCATCTGCGCGACCGCGGATGAGAGATGCTTGGGCGGCCCAGACTCGATCTTGTTCGGTACCCCATTGAAACCTTCTTCGAGGAGCACGCGCAGGCTCCAGCCAGCGCAGTAGCCGGAAAACATGTCGAGGTCGTGGATATGGTAATCGCCGTTCCGATGCGCATCGCCGACCGCCTTCGGATAGATATGTGAGAGCCAGTAGTTTGCGATGACACTCCCTGCTGTATTCAGGATCATGCCGCCAAGCGAATAGCCCTGATTCGAGTTGGCATTCACCCGCCAGTCGAGCTTTTCGAGGTACTCTGAGACGGTCTTCTCGACCTGAACGACGACATTCCTCTCCTCACGCACCTCCCGCCGGCGTTCGCGGTACAAGATATATGCTTTGGCAACATCGGCATAATCATAGCGGATCAGGATCTCCTCAACGATATCCTGGATATCCTCAACGCCCGGTATCCGTTCGCCGAAACGCTCCTCGGAAAGCGCGACTACATCTAGGGCGAGCACCCGTGCACGTTCGAGATCATCGGTCCGGGTCGCGGCGAGCGCCTTCCGGATCGCTTCCTCGATCTTTTTCGCTTCGAAATCGACGATTGCCCCATTCCGCTTTTGGATCTTGTAGAGTGGCATATATTTTATGCTCGAAGTAGCTTTGAATGAGACAAAGCTTTTGCAATTTAGTGGCCCACATACCTCTAAACACTCTGGTACGAAAAAAGGTGTCATCCGACACCAAATGCTCAACCAGTTGTAGTTTTGGTTTCCCCCTAGCTACCAGAGAGGAGTGGGCGGAGTTTTTTCCGGGCGCGAGAGAGAAGGAGCTTAGCTGCGTTTTCAGAACATTCAAACCGAACGCTCATCTCCCGGACCGAGTAGCCCTCGCGATAGTAGGCAGAGAGGGCGAGACGCTCGCGTACGGTGAGCTCGGGCATCTCCCAAATCCAGTTACTTAGCTCGGGCGCAGGCATCACTGAAGGCGCTTCGGTCAAAGAAAGATCGACCATTGGCTGACGACGGAATGAGTTTAGAAGGATGCTGTGAGCGATACGGAGGAGGTATGTACCATAAGCTGCATTGCGCGTCTCATAGCCGTCCAAACGCTCGAAGGCGCGGATGAAGGTATCCTGTGCGAGATCGAACGCTTGATCACGCTGCCCAGGCAAGTGGCGCATGAAATAGCGTTCGATGGTTTCAAAATATTTCTCGTAGATCGCCTGATAGGCCTGAGGATCCGCCTTGGCTGCCGCGATGAGCGCCCGATCATCAAAGCGGCGCTGAAACCGATCGCGAAGCACCCCTGACCAATGCCGCAGGGTCCAGTCAGAAAAAAATCCGCCAGTGTCTCGCTCTGCCCCCTGAGAAAGTTCACCTGGAAACCATTCCGAGAGCCACGATACGACAGGGGCGGCGGCGATCGACGGGCTTTTGAATACCGCTCGCCACTCTCTCACGAATCGATCAGCATCTTCGATCGCTGCCGGACGAAGGGCGAGGTACTGGACCGAGCCATCCGAGCCCTCGAGTGGACAAACCGTCAAGAGTTCGGCGTACTCACGTCCCGCCTTTGAGCGGTTAGTCACCGACCCGACAAAGCTAGACCGTTTGTCTCGGATAGTACGCCACATCTCATCATAGAACGAGCGTGGCATCCGCCCACCCCAGAGCCTGCCCGGTTTCGCACCAAGGATCTCGGCGACAGAAAACCCGGTCCGGAAAGCAATGCCCTCATTGGCATAGGTCGCTACCCCGAGAGCGTTCGTCAGAAGAATATTTCCCAGCAGTCGGCCTGTCTGGACAGGGCGACCCGATTCCATCTGTGTCATATCCGGCGATTCGCAATTGCTATTTCAGACTGTATAATAGCATTGTTAATATATCAGGCGAACTGTTATGCGCATCGCATTTTTTGAAATTCAGGACTGGGAGCGGCCGCTCCTTGAGGAGGCATTCAAGGAGCACGAACTCTTCTTCTCCGACCAGCCGCTTCAGGATTCCGATCTTTCAGAAATCAAGGACTTTGAAGCGCTCTCTGTCTTCATCTACAGCCGAGTCGGCAAGGAAATTATCGATACCATGCCGAACCTCCGGCTCATCGCGACCCGGTCGACCGGCTACGACCATATCGATCTCGTTGCCGCAAAAACGAAGGGCGTCATCGTCTCGAACGTCCCGACTTATGGCGAGCACACCGTCGCGGAGCATACGTTTGCGCTCATCCTGGCTCTCTCGCGCAATGTCCATAAATCCCATGTCCGGCGGTTGAAGAATGACTTCTCAATCGAGGGATTGAAAGGCTTCGACCTCAAGGGTAAGACTATCGGCGTTATCGGTGCCGGCAAGATCGGCCTCCACGTCATCCGGATTGCCCGCGGCTTCGGAATGCACGTCCTCGCCTACGATGCCTTCCAGAACGGCTTCCTCTCGGACGTCCTCGATTTTGACTATGTCCCGCTCGACCGACTCCTTGCTGAATCCGATATCATCTCGCTCCATACTCCATACAATGAAAAGACGCATCATCTCATCAACGAGCATTCGATCGCGAAAATCAAGCGAGGGAGTCTACTCGTGAATACGGCCCGCGGCGAACTTGTCGACAATGACGCGCTCATCCAAGCGCTCGATCAGGGCATCCTCGCTGGCGCCGGACTCGATGTGATCGAAGGCGAACAGCTCATCAAAGAGGAAAAAGAGCTCCTCTCCGGCACCAAGGTGAGCAGCGATCTCTCAGAACTCGTAAATGATCACAATCTCCTTCGCCGCGACAATGTCGTCTACACTCCACATATCGCCTTCTACTCCGAAGAAGCACTCCACCGCATCCTCCGAACCACGATCGAGAATATCACCTGCTTCACCGAAGGCGCCTGCCAGAACACTGTCGGGAACTAGTCTCCAAGCGTGGCAATCAGCATGAACTCAGCCTCCGTTACCGGCGTGATCGACAGCCGATTCCCTGGACGGAGAATAATGAGGTTCTTCAGGTCTTTTATCTCCCGCAGCTGAGGCAGAGTGATAGTGTTTCGGAATTTCCTCTTGAATTTCACATCGATGAGCATCCAGCGCGGATTTTCTTTCGTCGCCCTCGGATCGTAGTACGAGCCCTTTTTCTCGAATTGCGTCGCGTCTGGGTAGGATGTCCCGGCAACTTCAGCAATCCCAGCCACCCCGGGAACGGGACAGCTGGAATGATAAAAAAGCACGGTGTCCCCGGAGTGCATCTCGTCTCGCATGAAATTCCGCGCCTGGTAATTCCGCACGCCATACCACGGCACCCGTTTGTCGCGCCGCAAATCATCGATCGAATATTCGCTCGGCTCGCTTTTCATGAGCCAGTAGCGCTTTAACCGCTTCATGACTGGAGTATATCAAAAAAATCGAGCCCGGATCTCTTGTGAGTACCCGGGCCCAGATGCGTCGACGCATGAGTCGGCGTGCTTCAATAATTGACGAGCTGATCGAAAATTTCCTGACTACGATGCTCGATAAGCCATTTCTCCACCTCCTCGGTACCGACAGCCAGGCAGGTTTTCGTTGCCCAATCATGCAGCCCTCCTCGGAGTCGAAAAAGGTGATCGCCGATGCAGTTGATATTCAGTGGGGCAGAATTTTTGGTGCTGATCGCTTCGGGCTCCGACATCCTCATCCAGCCTAATCGGCTGCTCGGCTCCGTAAAACCGAACGAGGGCTGATTGGCGCCATTCGGATAGAACGGATGCAATGCCTGCTGCCACACCACAGGAATGAGATATGCCGTCGATGGGGCAAACCGGATCTTCATGCGGCCGCAGCCGGTTTCCGATCTCGACAAATGTTCCCTGATGATCTTTGGGGGGCGCGAGATTCGTGCTGCATGCGTCCAATAGACTGTCTCGGATATCATTTCAGACCCGTGAGCGAAGCTATGTGCCCCGCTCGGAACCCTGGCGAGGAACTCATGGCACATCAAGACGAGCTCACCTCCAAATGGAACTATTGCCTCCAGAATCTTATCGGCCAGCCGGTTCTTGAAAACCCTGGACAACTCGCATCGATCATCTTCTTGAGCAGATCGTGCACCTTCCCATTCAGTAACCAACATCCGTATAGACAGATGATGAGAGTCTATCAACATGTCCGCTCCTCAATTTGTCAATGTTCGTTTCGCCGGACCATCCAGCCAAACCTGGTCCCACCCTATCGGGAATGAATCCCGTAGTCAAGTTCTGTTACCAATGGAAATTTGCTGGAAATCTTCCCCTCGTCTAGAATAGGCTTCATTTACATATGGATGAATCTCTCGCCTTCCATCTCCTGAACCGACTCCCAGGTGTCGGGGCCAAAACCATCCGGTCGCTGACCGGACACTTCGGCAGTGCCTGGGCTGCCTGGGAAGCACCTGAAAGCGCCTGGGTAGCTCTCGGCCAGCCCCGGCTCAGCGGAATTGCTCGAGAACGAAGAAGCCTCGATCCGGTCGCTGAAGAAGCAAGCCTTGCCGAAAAAAACATTTCTATCATCCCCTTCTCTGACGCTGCCTTTCCCGCGCTCCTCGCCGAGATTCCTGATGCTCCAGCCCTCCTCTATGTCCGCGGAGCATTCCGAACATGGAATGAGCGACCCCTCATCGCTATCGTCGGCTCACGGAAATCCACCCCTTACGGAAAGCAGGTCGCGAGCGAGCTTGCCCGATCGCTCGCCGAAGCCGGCTATGCGATCGTCTCCGGACTTGCCTTCGGGATAGATGCTATCGCCCATGAAGCGGCACTCGAAGCTCATGGAACGACAGTTGCCGTTCTCGGAAGCGGGATCGACGATCTATCGATCTCGCCCCAGACGCACCTTGCACTCGCGAACGATATCGCCCGAGAAGGAGTCATCATCTCCGAACTCGCACCGGGGACATCAGCTTCCATCGGTACCTTCCCAGCAAGGAACCGCATCATGGCTGGCATGTGCCAAGGCGTGGTCGTCGTTGAGGCAGCCGAGGAATCCGGCAGCCTCATCACCGCTCGGCTCGCACTTGATTACAACCGTACCGTGTTCGCTGTCCCTGGCTCCATCTTTTCACCTGCCTCAGTCGGCACTCATGCTCTCTTAAAGGAGGGGGCGCGGCTCGTCACGAGCATGACAGACGTTCTGGAAGAGCTCGGTGCTGGCTCAGCTACGAAAAACGAGAATGCGATGGGAGGCATGCCGAATGACCTCGATCCAGACGAGCAATCGGTCTACCAAGTGCTCTCTCGTGAAGGACTTCACGTTGACAAGCTCGCGGCGCTCGTTAGACTGGAGACGACCCATGTGAACATGGCTCTGACGAGGCTTGAGCTCCGCGGCCTTGCAAAGAATATTGGGAACATGCATTATATTCGCGGACGCTAACATCCTTCCATGAAACTCCTCATTGTAGAATCTCCCTCCAAGGCGAAGACGATTGAAAAGTATCTCGATGGCGAGTACAAGGTCGTCGCCTCGATCGGCCATATCCGCGATCTTCCAAAAAGCAACAAGTCTGCCATCGACATCAAGGGCGGTTTCGTGCCGAACTATGTCATCAGCCCTGGCAAGGAGCATGTCGTCGAATCCATACGAGCGCTCGCGAAGAAAAGTTCGACTGTACTCCTCGCCACAGACCCTGACCGCGAGGGTGAGGCGATCGCCTGGCATGTCGCCGAGACAGCCGGCCTTAAGAAACCAGCGCGCGTCTTGTTCTACGAGATCACGCCTGCTGCCATAAAGGAGGCAATCGCTCATCCGCGGCCGCTCGATGTCAACCTTCGCAAAGCTCAAGAGGCCCGCCGCGTCCTCGACCGACTCGTTGGCTACGACCTGTCCGGGCTCATTTGGAAAAAGCTCCGTTACGGACTCTCAGCCGGACGCGTCCAGTCACCTGCGCTCCATATATTGGTCGAGCGCGAAAAAGAGATTCGCGCCTTTGTCCCGGAAATCTATTTTCAGTTTACGGGCAGTTTTTTGACCGCCGCTCAGAAGCATCTCACGCTCACTCATACCAGCGAACCTCAGCCAAAAAAGGATGAGGAGGCAGTCCGTAAAGATGCCGAGGCTCTCGTCGCACGGGCGAAACGCTCCACCTGGACTATCGAAGATGTGAAGGAGGCGCCCGCCAAGAGAAGCCCCTATGCGCCGTTCACGACCTCGACCTTGCAGCAGGCGGCGAGCTCACGCCTTGGGTTCGCCCCGAGCCGTACGATGAAGGTGGCCCAGAAGCTCTACGAGCACGGCTACATCACCTATATGCGTACTGATTCGACCAACCTGAACAAAGATGCGGTCGCTGCCATTCACGCACATGTCGAAAAAACCTATGGGAAGGCCTCTGTCATGCCGCGAGTGTTTAAGACAAGGTCTAAGAATGCCCAGGAAGCTCACGAAGCGATCCGACCGACACATATCGACGGGAAAATCTACGGAAAGAATGAAGATGAGAAAAGGCTCTATGCGCTCATCCGCTCCCGCACCATCGCCTCGCAAATGGCTGATGCGGAGATCCTCCGAACAAAGATCATTGCCCGGGCAAGCGATTCGACCGTCCCTATTTTTACTGCGACCGGATCCATCGTCGTGACCCCTGGCTGGCTTACCGAGGATGCAGCTGCTCGCGGCGAAGATACTGAGCTACCAAAAGTCACTGCGGGCGAAACCATAACACTTGCAGAAATCGAGAGTGAAGAAAAATGGACCGAGCCGCCGAAGCGCTACACCGAAGCCGGCCTCGTGAAAGAACTCGAGAAGCGCGGCATCGGCCGGCCGTCGACCTATGCCTCGATCATCCAGACCATCCAGACCCGCGGCTATGTCGAGAAGGATGGCCGTACCCTTATCGCGACCGAAACCGGCGAAGTCGTCGACGATTTTCTTTCACTTCATTTCACCGAAATTCTCTCCGACGCCTTCACCGCCGAGATGGAGGACCAGCTCGATGAGATCGCTGAGGGAAAGCGCGAATACGAGAAGACGCTTCGCGATTTCTACGGCCCGTTTTCAAAGGAAGTGAAGAGCAAGGACAAGCTCGAGAAGATGTCGAACTTGGGCGCCGCTCCGAAAGAAATGCGCTGCCCCGCCTGCAAGAGCGACATGATCGTGAAGCTTGGCCGAAGTGGCAAATTCTACAGCTGCAGCCGTTTTCCTGAATGCACCGGAGCGCTCACCCTCGAGGGAAAAGTCGTCGAGGGACCAAAAGCGACCGGCGAGAAATGCCCGCAGTGCGAGAAGGGCGAGCTCGTCGAGCGCGAAGGGCGTTTCGGCCGATTCGTCGCCTGCAGCAACTACCCGAAATGCAAGTACGTGAAGAAAGACGACCCGGCGAACCTGCCGACCACGGGCGTACCGTGTCCGGTCTGCCAGAAGGGCGAGATGGCCGAACGTCGCGGCCGCTTCGGGATTTTCTACAGCTGCTCGAACTATCCCGACTGCAAGCATGCGATCAAGGCCAAGCCAACTGGCGCGCTCTGCAGTTACAAGCGTGAGGATCGAGGTGGCCAGACCTGCGGCGCGCTCATGATGGAAGGCACAAAAACCATTCCCGAACGCTGCAGCGACAAGACTTGTCCGAATCACAATCCGCACAAGCTAAAGGCTTAGGGAGAAAGTCGACGCAAACTGCTTTGCGTCGACAGTTGTTTTTGTGAGGCGGAGCGATATTTCGAGAGCACGAGAAATCGCGAGCCGGGGTCGCGGAACTATCCGAGCGGCGGCGAGGAGAGTATCTGTGACCAAAAACCATTCCCGAACGCTGCAGCGACAAGACTTGTCCGAATCACAATCCACATAAACTCGCGGGAAAGAAATAGCCTTTAAAAAAGAAAAGCGGCGGGAGCAATCATTTATTGCTACCGCCGCTTAATTTCCAGCTATCTATCAGGCTGCGTTCTGATATGCCGGAACGATACAGAACCAATCCGATGGATTGTCCAGACCGTAGAGCTTGAATGTCTGTGGTCCCGCCCCATCAAACTCAATCTGAGCGAGCACTCCGCCTGGTTCCAACACTACCTTGACCTTGGTGAAATGCTGAGTGATGGCAATCAATTCGGATCCAGGAAACTCCAGGCGCTCATAGTCTGTTCCGAGCTCCGTCATTGAAAAGCATCCACCTGTCACAAATTCGACGCTCTGTTTTCCTTCTTGGCGGCGCCTCAGGGAAAGCATGATCACGCGAAGATGTGTTCCGGGATACCGCCGCATTCCACAGAGGAAATCGACTCCCGGCTGAAGCGAACAGATCCCGCCGCTCCACTCCCATTTCACCCGCGGCAAGCCCAAAATCGAAACTTCCACCACCTCAGGATTGTCTTTCATTCATTGCACCCCCCTCTTCGTGAAAAGAACGTGACGTATGACAACAGGACGACAGCTTGTGACTTTCATCACATCACCCACATCCTATTTCGGTATAGCATACATGAAAACCAATATTTTGTCAATAAATAAAATGTTATTTTTTTCCCTCTAATAAGCCTAGTTTTTCCTATTTCCCAGGTAAGAAACAAGGAATTCGATTAAGCTAAACAGCACGATAGTCGCACCACTCGGAAGGTCTAGTCGATAGCTTACAAAAAAACCGGCAAGCACTGACCCTTCAGCAATTACGATACTGAGGAGGAGCGTTGTCAGAAACGATCGTCGCCACTGCATCGCCGCAAGCACTGGGACGATCATGAGTGCACCGATGAGCAGTGCGCCAACAATAGTGATCGATCCAGCTACGACCGCAGACGCCAGGAGAATAAAGAGCACATTGTACTTATCGACTGATACCCCACTAACGCGCGCTAAATCCTCATCGAGCGCAAGCAGAAAGAGTTTTCGATATCCAAGGAAAATGAATATACATGTTACAAAAAGAAGCAATGAAAGAATCATTAAATCAGTGTTTGTGACCGTAGTAATGCTACCAAAAAGATATGATAAGAGGTTGATACTAACTCCATCGCTTATTGCAAGGAGGACAAGTGCAGACGCGAGACTTCCTGACAAAAACAGGGCGAGAATTGATTCGCTCATGACCTTTCCTGATCGGCGAAGAAACTCCATGCCGAGTCCGCCTAGAATAGACGACCCGAGAGCTCCAAAAAATATCGGGAGCTTAAAAAACACCGCGAGTGCAACGCCAAGGAGGGAGACATGTGAAAGCGTATCTGCAAGGAGCGAAAAACGGCGAACGACTAGAAATTGACCAACAACCGGTGCGAGGATGCCAAGCAATACTCCAGCGATGAGCGCTCGAGTCAAAAATTCGTACTGGAAGAAATCAGTGATCATACATGGTCAATATGCTGAACACGAGAACCGAATAGTCGCTTGATCACCTCTTCATCATGAAGCGCCTTTGCCGGACCGGAATAGACAATGCCACGATTGAGACATATGGCCGTCTTCGCTTCATGTGCGATGATTTCAAGATCATGAGAGATGAGCAGAATCGTGATGCCATGCTTCTTATTCAGCGTCTCAAGGAGATCGTAGAAAGCCTCTT
The DNA here is from genome assembly GCA_008012175.1 of Candidatus Moraniibacteriota bacterium. Taxonomy (GTDB): domain Bacteria; phylum Patescibacteriota; class Minisyncoccia; order Moranbacterales; family UBA1568; genus SSEF01. The sequence goes on from SSEF01000009.1 coordinate 20,691, forward strand.
GAGCTGCCTGGTCAATACCCGCAGTCGGTTCATCCAAAATCAGAAGTTCTGGACGCGAAACGAGCGCACGGGCGATGAAAACGCGCTGTCGTTCTCCGCCCGAAAGCTCGCCGATCCGCCGACCGAGGAGATGCTCTATCCCTGCTGTCTGAAGAGCATGAGTGATGGGTTCGCACTTACTCAAGCCAAGCTGACAAAGGATCGAATTTTCACTCATATGACCGCTCTCCACTACTTCTCGGACGGTGGCCGGGAAAGCTCGGTCGCCTCGAAAGACATGTTGTGGTACGTAGCCGATCCGTTGCCATTCGGAAAACTGCCTTACCGGCTGGCCAAAAAGCTCAACTGAACCAGATTTGACAGGCAACAATCCAAGTAAGAGCTTTACGAGCGTTGATTTTCCCGAACCATTTGGACCAACAAGGCCGATATAGTCACTCTTGGACAAATCCAAACTCACCCTATCGAGAATAGGTTCTGCGGCGTACCAGTAAGAGAGATCTTTGATTTTGACGATTGGTTGTTCCATCACTTGCATTCTAGCGCCTTCTGAAGGGCCGACAAGTTATCTTGCATGAGCGACCAGTAGCCGATCCCGGCGGCTGACTCCTCAGCAGTCACCCCCTCGATTGGATTAAACACCAGCGTCCTAGCTCCAGTTTCTCTGGCGAGAGTTTCTGCTATCCTTGGACTGACAAGCGTCTCAAAGAAGATGAATTTTATCTTTTCTTCTTTCACTTCAGCAGCAAGTTCGGCTAAACGTTTCGGAGAAGGTTCCTCTTCGGGGGAAATTCCGGCCAAAGCATGCGTTTTAAAGCCATACCGATGAGCTAGGTATCGGAACGCATCATGAGAGGTCACGACTTCATTCTTGGAACAGAGAGCGAGCCCTGTTTGATATTCACTATCAAGCACCTCGAGTTTCTGAACAGTTCTCTCGGCATTTGCCTGGAACTGGGTGTGATTTTCGGGAAAACGTTGAGACAAAGATTCAGAAATCGCATACACGAGCGATCTGGCACTAATAGGATCGAGCCAAAAATGAGGGTCCCATTCTCCATGTTCATTCACGTCACCTTGTTCTTCCCTTGCTATCGATCCCATACCGACCAGCTCGACACTTTCTTTAACATGCTCGTCCTCATGTCCAGAATTTTCATCAGACTTAAGAAGAATGACCTTATCAGCGAGTCGGAGTGATGGGACGCCCTTCGACCTGAGGTCTGACGTTAGCTTTTCCGCCCAAGCATCCATACCAGCACCGTTCAGGAGAAAAAGATCTGCATCATAGATTTTCTTGATATCACCAATCGAAGGCTCATAGTCATGTGGTTCCATCCCGGCCGGGACGATTGCCTCTACTCCACCAAGATTACCAACGACACCGGCAGCCAATTCACGGATCGGATAGAATGTTGCAACAACCTGCACTGGCCTTTCGACATTTCCGACTGCCGGAAACGCAACTTCCTCTCCCCTCTCTTTATCCGTATTCCAGAAATATGCTGCACATCCAAATACAATAACAAGTGCAATTCCAATTATCTTTTTCATAGACGATAGAATATACATAAATTTAGAAGACTGAGGTATTTAAAATATCACTTTGAACGAGCGCAGGAATGACACAGGCCATAGAATTCGACAGCATGGGACTGGATGAGAAATCCAAGTTTCTCCCCAAGACGATCAGCTCGCTTCAATACAGCAGCCTCATCAAGATCGATATCTTTAATCTCTTCGCAGCGCGTACAGATGAGGTGATGATGATGGCCACGCTCAGTCAGCTCAAAATACTGCTTCCGATCACTAACGATAACCTTCCGGACGATTCCTGCTTTTACGAGTGCGTCGAGATCGCGGTAGATAGTTGTCTTGTTCGCTGGCCGCCCCGCCTGGTGGCAGAGACCGAGGATCGCCGAGGGAGTCAGCGGCCTGTCTGCCTCATGAAGAAAAGAGAGTATCAATCCCCGCGTCTTTGTCTGACGTAGTGCATGATCGGCCATCTGTTTGAGACAGGATTCAAGCATATGTCTACATATTAGCAACTTAGTTGCATTTGTCAAGAAGCACGATAGCCTCCTTGAAGAGACTCGGCAGCCGTGGCAGAATAACCGAGTCGATCCCCATACCCTACCAGACAGACGTCTCCTCTATGGATGCCCCCATTACTATCGATTCCGTCATAAAGGCGAGCCGCTTCCCTGTGAAAAGCGATGCCGAAAGACGCATCCGTGAAGCTTTTACCTTTGCAGAAAAAGCCCATGCCGGACAGCTTCGCCGATCCGGAGAGCCCTATATCAGCCACTCGCTCCATGTCGCCAAGATCCTGGCTGAAATTGGCATGGATACGACGACACTCGTTGCCGGACTCCTTCACGATGTTCCCGAGGACACTTCCATCCCTCTTTCCGAGATTGAGACACGTTTTGGAGAAGACGTTGCTTACCTTGTCGATGGCATTACCAAGCTCGGCAAGATCAAGTTGCGTGGCTCGCGCGAAGAGTACTTCCTCGAAAACCTCCGGAAGATGTTCCTTGCCATGGCGAAAGACATCCGCGTTGTGATCATCAAGCTCGCTGACCGACTGCACAACATGCGCACCCTCGAGCATGTCCCCTCTGAGAAACAGGAACGTATCGCGCGCGAAACGATGGAGATTTATAGTCCAATTGCCAACCGCCTCGGCATCGGAGAAATAAAGGGTGAACTCGAAGACCTCTGCTTCAAGTACCTCGATCCTGAGCGCTACGCAGAGACGAAAAAGATCGAGGAGACCTACCTCCACCATGGAAAAACCTACATGGACAGTACGGTGAAACTTTTCCGCCAGCTTCTTGAAAAAGAAAAGATCAAAGTCCTCGATATCAGCGGCCGGACGAAGTTCCTCTATAGGCTCTGGAAAAAGCTCGAGCGGCATGACATGGATATCTCGCGGATTTATGACTTGGTAGCAATTCGCATCATCGTCCCCGAAGTCGCCGACTGCTACGAAGCACTCGGTATCATCCACCGTGAATACCGACCAATGGTCGGGAGAATAAAAGACTACATCTCCCTTCCGAAACCAAATGGCTACCAATCACTCCACACGACAATCTTTGGACCAAATGGTCGCATCCTGGAAGTCCAAATCCGAACTGAAAAGATGCATACCGAGGCCGAGTTCGGGATCGCTGCCCATTGGATCTATACCGAACGTGCCGAACGTGGATGGAAGAGTTTTTTTAGCCGGAAAAGGGAAGCTCAGCCAAAAGAACCGCGGGGGCTTGAGTGGGTACGCCAGCTTCAAGAATGGCAAAAGGAAATCGGCCGGGATGACGAAGAGTTTCTCAAAGGGCTCAAGATTGATTTCTTCAAGAACCATATCTTTGCTTTTACGCCGAAGGGTGACATCATCGAACTTCCCGAAGACGCCACACCGATTGACTTCGCCTATTCTATCCATAGCGAGATAGGTGATGCGGCATCTGGCGCCAAGGCTGATGGGAAAATCATTCCGCTCGATCAGCCAATTATGAACGGCCAGGTTATTGAGATCCTCAGAGAGAAGAATAAAAAAAAGCCTAGCCGAGATTGGCTGGATTTCGTCAAGACAGCAACTGCAAAATCACATATTCGTCGGGCATTGCGGAGTACGGACCTCTTCTCAAAAGAAGGCCGCTGACGCAGACTGAAAATCAGCACCCTGATTCCCGTCATCTCACTCCTTGGTTGCGCGCATCACCTCCTCAACCGTCGTCATTCCCTGAACAATCTTGATAAAACCGTCTTCTACCATCGTTTCCATACCGCTCACTCGGGCCTGCTGCTCAATTTCCTCGCTTGTCGCCGATTGGGTCACGAGTTTCCGGATGTCCGTGTCCATCTCAAGCACCTCATAAACCCCGACGCGCCCACGGTACCCTTCGGTACATTGATCGCAACCGACGGCTTGATAAAGCTCTATGTCTTCCCACGCTTTCGCCTTTTCGACAAACTTTTTCGCCATTGGGTTCTTTCTTAAAACTGCAAGTATTTCATCAAGCTTATAAAGCTTCCCGAGCGATTCCACCTCCTTTGCGTCAAGCCTGTAGGATTTTCGACATTCGACGCAAAGTCGCCGGACAAGTCTCTGCGCAATAATCACATTAACTGTTGAGGCGATGAGAAAAGGTTCGGCGCCCATATCAAGCATGCGCGGCAGTGTCGCTGCGGCCGAATTTGTATGAAGCGTCGAGAGCACAAGGTGACCCGTCATGGCAGCATGGAGAGCAATCTCAAGGGTCTCTTCATCACGGATTTCACCAACCATGATAATATCCGGATCTTGACGAAGCAGTGATCGCAGCGCCGCAGCAAAAGTCATACCGATTTTCGGATTGACCTGTGTCTGATTGACTCGGATCATCCGGTACTCGACTGGATCTTCGACCGTAGAGATATTCACATCAGGAGTATTGAGGATATCCATCGCCGTGTAGAGTGTCGTCGTCTTCCCTGAGCCCGTCGGACCAGTCACGAGAATAATGCCGTTCGGCTTTCCAATTTCACGACGGACTTTCTCAAGCGGCTCTCCCATAAGTCCCATCTTCTCTAATGTCAAGCCATGCGAAGATTCATCAAGAAGGCGCATGACTATTTTCTCACCATCAAAAACTGGAAGGATGCTCACTCGAAAAGATATCTTATAGTCTTCTTTCTCGATTTTGAAGCGCCCATCCTGCGGAAGCCGATGTTCATCAAGTTTCAAATTTGAGAGTACTTTGATGCGCGCAACGATACCAGCCGCAACATCCTTCGGAAGCGTCATCGCATCATGGAGAACGCCATCGATGCGATATCGGACGATGACTTCAGTTTCAAGCGGTTCGATATGGATATCGGACGCCGACTGCAGGATAGCGTGCTTCAGGAGCGTATTAACAATCCGGATAATCGGGAGACCGGCAGCAATTTTTTCCAAATCACCATCTTTTTCTTCTTCCTGACTCTTATTCACCTCATCAGTCAATATATCTCCGAATTCGGCCTTCAAGCTCTTTTCATACTGCCGGAGCATGATCTGGATGCTCTCACGCGATGTCAGACAGGGAACGATTTTCAACCCGGTCTTCTTCTTGATGAAATCGATCGTCTGTATGTCCTCCGGGTTCAGCATCGCAACCTTCAGATTCGTTCCCGTCTTTTGGAAGGCGACGATACCGTACTTCTTAGCAATTGGCTCAGGAATGATGGAAAGGATATCAAACGGGATCGCATCCTTTGAAAGATCGACAAACGGGATCCCAAGCACGTAGGCATAGACCTTTTGGAGCTCAGCTTCGGTGATGTACTGCTTTTCCAACAAGCAAGCTGCGAGATCCTTGCCCTCTGCCCCGCACTCCTTGATCGCCAGTTCAAGCTTGTCCTTTGGAATGAAGTTCGAATCGAGCAGGAACTCCTGCAATTGTCCCGGTTTGATCTGCATGCGTGTTTCTTTGTTTTTATCCCATTACATTATACAACACCGCCAGGGAGGGCTCGGTATGAAAAAAGAGCCTCAGCTCTTTTTTCACCACTACCAAATTTCTCCACCCATCCAGAGAACTACATCATGCCACCCATTCCCTGCATACCAACGCCAGCGTCCTTCTTTTCCTCAGGCAGATCAACAATTGCAGCCTCTGTCGTGAGTAGCAACGCTGCCACTGAAACGGCATTCTCAAGTGCCGTTCGCGTCACTTTGAGCGGGTCGATGATTCCCGCTTTCAACATATCTGGCTCAAATTGGTTCAATAAGGCGTTATAACCATACTGAACGCCTTTGTTTGAAACCACCTCCTTATGCACTACTCCAGCATCCTCCCGGCCAGCATTGCTCGCTATCTGAACCAATGGCTCATCAAGCGCTGCAATAACAGCCATATAACCTGCTTTGAATTCATGGTCCTGAAAACGTTTAGAGGACTCGGCACGGGCCAGCACTTCGACTCCTGCCTTTACAAGTGCCGTCCCGCCACCCGCAACAACGCCCTCAGCAATGGCAGCTTTCGTCGCAGCTACTGCATCCTCCATCTTGTGCTTCATGTACGTAAGCTCTGTTTCAGTTGCCGCACCAACCCTAATCACTGCCACGCCGCCGACGAGTTTTGCTACACGCTTAGTAAGCTTCTCTTTGTCATACTTGTTAGTCGATCGACTCGCCTGACTCCGAATAAGAGCGATGCGCCCCTCGATATCTTTTTTCTTTCCCTTTCCGCCGACAATCGTCGTTTCATCCTTGGTTGCAATGACTTTGGAAGCACGGCCCAGCATTGAGACCTCAGTCGCCTCGATCTTCATTCCCTTATCCGAAGAAATCACCTGCGCGCCCGTCAGAATCGCGATATCGTCCAGCACCGCCTTGCGATTATCACCAAACTCAGGCGCCTTCACCGCGAGCACGTTCAGGACGCCGCGGAGACGATTTACGACGAGTGTTGCCAGCGCCTCACCATCCACATCATCAGCAATAATAACCACATCCTTTTTCCCAGTCTGCGACATCTTTTCCAGTACCGGCAAGACCTCCTGGATCGAAGAGATCTTCTTGTCAGTAATGAGAATAAACGGATCCTTGATCTCTGCGGACTGACTGGCCGCATCAGTCATCATGTACTGAGAAATATAGCCCCGATCAAAATTCATCCCGGTCACCACTTCCTTTGAAAGTCCCATTGTCTGGGATTGCTCGACTGTGACGACACCGTCCTCCCCAACATCCTCCATCACACCGGCGATCATTCTTCCCATTTCCTCCGATTCGGCAGAAATGGTCGCGACATTAATCCGTTCCTCAGCCGAAGTAATCTTCTTTGAATGACGTTTCAGCGTCGCGATCACATCGTCCTTCGCCGATTCCATACCATGCCGAACACCGACGGGATTAATACCCGTCTCTATATACTTCAATCCTTCACGAACAAGCGCCTGGGTAATGACCGTTGCCGTTGTGGTTCCGTCACCAGCCACATCATTCGTTTTTTCCGCGACCTGCTTGATAAGCTCGGCACCGAGATTTTCGAACGGATCAGCGAGTTCGATCTCCTTGGCAATCGAAACGCCATCATTGGTGATAGTTGGACCACCGTAGGCCTTGCCAAGCAGGACATTCCTCCCCTTCGGACCCATCGTGACGCGCACAGCGTCTGCAACCTTATCAATACCGGCTTTCACCCGCTTTCGCGCATCCTCGCTGAAAATAACCTGCTTTGCCATATAAAAAGATTATGATTTACACAACCAAATTAGCACTCTCTATTATAGACTGCTAAAAAAAGCCGTCAAGATCAGGCTACCCTAAGCTTTCCCGATATATCGCTCGACGCCAATGAAATACAAGACTCGACGGTGATCGTCTAGGATGGGCGCAACCCGGATGAGTGCCCGATAGCGGGCGCCCGACTTTCCCTTATTTACGATTTCACCCTCAAATACTTGCTTATGCAGTCGAATCGTGTCCCAGAACTGGCGATAGAACTCTCCTGGCATCTGGCGCCCCCAAAGCCCCGGAGTCTCTCCGATTATCTCCTTCCGACTGTATCCGGTCAGCTGTTCTGCAGCCACATTCGCATAGAGGATTTTACCTTCCGGATCGGTGATGATCATATGGTCAAAGCTCTGATCAAGCGCTATTTGGAATTTTTCCAATTCATTCCGGCTTCCAATGGCTAAATCATTCGATTCCTGAATTTTCTTGATCGCCTCCATCATGACCGTAGCGAGGTAAGAGAAATCATCAATATCCCCTTCAGGCAGGCCGCCCGACTGAAGCACGCTTACCTGGCGGGCGATCCGGCGCATATGCTCGATCCGCTGAAGCAGGAAATAATCGATCAGCACAATCAGAACACCAACATAGCTCACCATGGCGACAAAAAGATAGGCAAATCCCTTAAGAAGGAAGTGGTGCCCTCGGATAAGGATATTCGAGGGATACTCTATCCGAAGTGACACCGATGGATTTCCAAATACGTTCTCTAGGAGACGCCAGCCGATTGTTTGACCAGAAACATATTCGATCATAGTCCGAGAGTCAGACTGGGACGCTACTGCCAAACTCTCGCTATCTGACGATCCTGCAAACCCATAAGGTGCGATCCGAACGCTGATCCCTGCAAGTGTGCTCAGCATATCAGCATACTGCTGGTCGACATATCGAGCGAAAACAAGCGTCCCACGTCGAGGGCCCTTTCCATCACTCATGAGGATTGGTTGACTCGAGACGAGAAACATTGAATCCGGCAGAGTTAAAATACCATGCCTCACGGAAATTGAATCATCGAAACGGAGCAGTTCGCTCTCACCTTGGAAATGCTTCATGAATTGTACGGGGGGCGAATCAGTCTCCGGTGCACCACCATAGACCTGCTTCGCAAAGACGACATCACCAGCATTATCTACGAACGCCATGATATGGACACCGATCAGCGCGAGTGATTCGTCATTCAGGTTTGAATCGATATACGCCTCATTCCGATCTGACATAAAGACATACGTATCGTCCCAGTGCGCCCAATCCGCCTGCGTCCGACTCATATTCTCAATTTCCCTGCCGAGGATTCGCTCTACCAGAGCGAGCTGCTCCTCAGCGCTCTCATATTGGAATATCTTCAGACTGCTGTCCGTCGTCTGCCAAATGACTCCGCACACGCACAGGAGAAAAATTCCTGTTGCAAACAATATAATAAGGTATGTCTTTTTTCTGAGCGACAGCATGATTTTTTTTTATTTCTTTACCCTCTTTTTCAGAACCTTATTGGTCCACCGGGGAAAGGAGCGCCCGGAGAATGTCGTGAGCCGTCACGATGCCAATCAGGGTATTGGAATCGTTCACAACTGGAAGCGTGTTGAAGTTCTTCTCCACAAGAAGGCGGCCAGCCGCCTCAACAGTGAGCGTTGGGCCAATCGAAATACAGGGACTCGCCATGATGTCTCTCACTTTCACATCTGAGAGATTCGCGTTCCCTGGGGCCGATTTCTTCTTCATCAAGCGGCCAACGAGATATGATGCCATAGTGGCCGGACCCGAGTGCTGATAGAAAAAATCTCCTTCAGCGACAATCCCCTGGAGCTCGAACAGCTCATTGACGATCGGAACGGCATGAATCTGATGCTGGACGATGATATCAGCAACTGCCTGAGCCGAACTATCCATCTTCACTGAGATGATATCCGTCGTCATGATCTCTTTCACGAGCATACACGTGCAATTAACGATATAACGTATTGTATAACATCACTTCCTTATTCGTAACGGAGAGCATTCAGTGCAGAGATGCTCGTGGCTCGACGAGCAGGATAGATACCCGTCACGATGCCAACGATGAGCGAAAAGATAAGGATGGCGATAACGAACGAGGGGGGGATGTATGAGACATCGATCGCGCCAGCCCCTTTAAAGATAGCCAAGAGCGAGAGTCCTGCACCAAGCGCTTTCCCACCTATGAATCCAACCAAGAGCCCCAGGATACCACCGAAGAACGCCATAACCATCGACTCCGTCAGGAAGAGTTCTTGAACCTCGACTGACTTCATCCCGATCGCCTTCATCAAGCCAACCTCTCGAGTACGCTCCAGGAGCGATACGGTAAGCGTATTGAACATGCCAAGTGCCGCGACTCCGAGAGCGACCATGCCGAGCAGTCCAAGAATAATTCGGGCGCTCGCAAAAAAGGAATTTATCTGCGTGACTGTATCAGCAACTGAATTTGTCACATATCCCATGCCTTCGACTTGCTTACGAACATCAGCCAACATATCCTGACTCCGCGCTGTCACTTTGGCCTGGGAATAGTATTCGATCCCAAGACCACGCAAATCAATAAAGGGCACGTAAAAAATTGGTGTCTTATCCTCAGGGACCACACCGACAATCGTATAGTCCTCAGGAACCGATTCAACTTTCTTCTGGGAGTCAGACAGGAGGCTGCCGGTCACTACAAAACTTGTGTTGAACGTCTTTCCGATCGCTTCCTCCTCGGGGATAGAGAGGACTCTCAGCATCGCCCGGCTAACAACGGCTTCACGCAGGGCACTCGTTGCTAGCGCCACACGCTCTAGATTGTCAGCAGCCGCCGCCTCACCCTCGCCATCAACTTCGACCCATCCATCACCAGATTCCTTGATATTGAATGTAGGATTCTGAGCTTCCGCCTGGAGAAGAGCCGTCTTCTCTTCCGTGGTTAGGGTGCGAAGCGTAAGCCAATCGTCTGTAACCGCAAAGTAGGATTGCCGAGTAATAGGGACGTCACTTCCGTCACGCATAAGGAGATATCCTCCGCCCACGCAGTCAGCCTCAGCGACCGAGCAGGTTGTCTCTTCGAAGACCGGAAGTTCTGCTCGGATCCACTTTCCGACCGGCTGATTATTTACGTCTGTTCCAGCGCGACCGAAGCTCTCCTCATCCGAATACGCACCTCCCCACACGATATCCCCCATCCCCTCCACGTCTTCAATCTTTCCATACCCTATAAACCCCGCATCCGTATCAGGACTTTCGCGCAACCGGACCCATCTGAGACCCGTCGTTGAAAAGGCGATCTGATCGACCACTTCCCCTCGGCGTTTCGGTTTTTCACGTAGTACCGTTTCTTCCTCGATACCCGTTGGTAGCACAGTTTCATGGCTTTCAAAAAAAGATCCTTGAACCGGTCGCAGTGCCGACTGAGAGAGGTATTTCGTCGTCACGCCATAGACAGCCATGTCCGAAACAGAATTCTGATAGTTCACCCGGCCGACAACTGAAATAAGCGGGTCAACTGATGCGATATTCGGAATCTGGGTAAAATCAGCAATCGTCCTGTCCTGAATCTTGATCTTGCCGCCCGGCTGGAGAGAAACATCCGCCTGTTGCATTTCTTCAAGCTTTGCTACCTGAGAAATAACGAGACGCTGCAGGCCATAGCCGATAGAGACAAGGAAGACGATTGAGCCAATACCTATCGCCATGCCGCCGATCGTAACCGCTGTTCGCGTTTTCTTCCCTTTCATGTTGCGGATTGCGATCTCAATCAGACTGATCTTATCAATACTTTCCCCGCTCGCTGTGTGAAATATCCGGAACAAACGCTCGGCATAACGTGAAAAGAGGATTTCCGAAGGCATACCCGCATTGCTACCATCGCCACTCTGGCTCCGCCGCTCCCGCCACAACACACGCCAATACCAGATATGAAACGATATTTTGGCAAGGATGTACGTGAGAATAAGCAAGATGAAGACGAATATCCGTACCAGGCTGTGTCGGAAAAACTGACCGGTGGATCGGGCCCAGCCGAGCAATCCCCAGTGCTTCGGTATCCGAGCAGGCGATGCTGGCCGAATAGTCGTCGGCGCATCAGAAACTGGTTTCTTTCTCCAGATCCACATACGCTATTGCTTATGCTCTAGGACACTGAAATCCGCCTTCTTATACGTAAGCTTTGATTCAAGCGCCTCCTTATCCTGGTCGCGATAGACGCCCTCGATCCGTCCATCCTTCATATTCAAGGCGGTTTTTGAATAGCGGATATACTCGAGGTCGTGCGTCACCATGATAATCGTCTTGCCCATATGATTGAGATCATTCAACAGATACATCAGGTTCTGGCCCGCCTCATAATCAAGATTACCGGTCGGCTCATCAGCTACGAGCACTTCGGGATCGGTGATGATCGCGCGGGCGACCGCGACGCGCTGCTGCTGTCCGCCTGAAAGCTCCATCGGATGATAGTGTGCCCAATTCTCCATCTTCATGACCTTGAGAGTATCATACGCCTTCTCAAGGCTCTTCGTCTTGTCCTCACCAAGAAGCATCATTGGGAAGGCGACATTTTCGAGCACCGTGAGCGACTTCACCCAGTTCGACTGTTGGTACACCATGCCGATATGGTGCTTGCGGAACTGGGCGCGATCATCTTCCGACCGGCCCGCATACATGTCCTCATTTAGAAAGGTTATCGTCCCCTTGGTCGGTGGCTCGAGGCCGAGCAAGATATGCAGTAGTGTCGACTTTCCACAGCCCGAAGCGCCGAAAAGCACCATGAAGTCCCCTCGCTCGACAGAAAACGTCACCCCTTTCAGCACAAGCACCATCTGCGTACCAATATCAAACGCTTTGAAGACCTCGTCTGCCCGAATGATTTCATCTCCGGAAGTCGATACTGGCGAGGTAGGTGCTGCGGACATCACCGGAGCAGAGGGCGATTCAACCACAACCGGCTCAGCTGGAGCATCCGCAGCCGCCTTCGTCGTGCGCGCTCGCCTGACGGCAGGTTGCCTTGGAACAGTCTCAGATTTTGTTTTTCTTGTTGACATGAAGTTTCTATTCTCCACCCTTTACTGACTACTGGCCCAGGATAGAACGCAGGCTCGTAATCACGAGATCAAGGGCATTCGCGGTCGCCTTCGGTGTAATGGCAACGGTATCAACAGAATTACCGACATTTCCTGCCTTATCACGAGAAATGATACGGAGATGATACACCTTGGAAGGCGTTAGCCCGGAAATGATCACTGTATGATTCGTAATGAGGTTGCCGTCCTCTTGCGTCTTTTGCGCGTAGGTACTGCCCGTTCCCTCTCCATATTCTACCTGAGAAGTCGATTGCTCATCCGTCGACCAGGAGACGACTAATTGCGCTTCGGCTTGCGCTTCGGCATCATCATTCACCTGCGCCGAAACCGTTCCTTCAATATTCACGTCGATCACCTGGGGCGGGCGCGTATCGGTTGCAGTCGTGAAGCGCTGAGGATCGGACTCTGCCTCATTCCCTGCTTTATCGCGTCCCCTTACGACGAGCACGTAGGGCGTCTGGGGCAAGAGATTGCGGACCATCACCCTATGTTCGCCCTTGATAAGCTTTGCGTTCACCTCATCACGGCTCTCTTCCGGACGGCCTTCGGGGTAATAAGTTACGATCGTCGATGTCTCCGTATTTGTTGACCACGAGACAAGCATCACCGTCTGTGCTGAGCCGCGAACCTGCTGGATTCGAACATTTGATATCTTTGGTCGAGGCAAAGTCTCGAAGGAAAGCGTGCTGCCGTCATACTCTTCGTCCTCGCTATCAAGCGTATTCACCTTGTAGAAATACTTCGTCCCGTCAAGCAGATTGTCGAGCGTCACATTGTACGTTGTCTTTGTTGTCGAGGTAGCGATTTCCTTTACGCTCCCGAAAGAGGCCGTCGTTCCATAGTAGATCTTTACCGAGTTTGCATCTTCTGCCGTGAACTCGAGAACGACGCTCGAGAGCCCGACAGTCTTCGCCTGAGGATCGGTCACGGTCGGCGCCGGCAAGGTTTCGAACGAGTCCTCGGTTGAGACTCCTGTGTTTCCATCCTCATCGGTCCATTTCGCCTTAAAGTAATAGCGAGTGCCCGGCGACAAATTCGACAGTTTTATCTCATGATCGGTCAGCTGATCGGAATTGCTCGGCTCCTCACTGAAATACGACCGTGCACTCTTCCCATACTGGATCTTGCTGTCTGAGGTTCGGTCCGTTCCCCAGCTGATGGTTGCAGAGCGCGTTGTGATAAGCGAAACCTTCGGCTCGGTCGAAAGCTCGGCCGCCGAAGTGAAACGACCGGTCGGCATAAGCTCGACTGCCGTCGAGAACGATCCACAGTTATGAACATTATCGCAAGCCCGGATCTTATAGTAGTACGTCTGCTGAAGAAGCCCAGTATCAACAAACGCGATGCCCGTCGTCGACGCTGCCTCGGTATAATTCGTACCATCGGTCGAACGGTAGATCTCATAATCTTGGACCGATGATGCGCCAGACGATGGCGGTTCCCAGGAAAGCGCAATCTTCCAGGAGTTCGTGCTCTTCACGGATACATCGGCGATCTCGACATTGAGCGGGATACCTGGTGCACTCGTGTTCGCCGTAAAGGTGACGCTGTCATACGCGCCATAATTGATCGCCCCGCCGACCGAATCATCGTTTTTCGCCACGACATAGAAAGTGTTCGTACCGACCTGTGTGGCAAAGCTGCCCGCCGCAAGCGATGTCGCGCCAGCTGATGTGAAGCTGCAGGTGATTTCGGATGGGAGCGTATTGATCGTATAGCAGTAGGTCAAATCATCAACATCACCGGAGTAGCTCGTCGGCGGATCCCATGAAAAGGCGAATGAGTTAACACTATTAGATGCCGGTGACACATCGGCATTTTCCGGCGCTGTCGGACCGGTGCCAGAGTAGTAGAATGCCACCTGAACATTCACGCTCGAGACATTCCCCGCATTATCGAGCGTTCGGAGATGGAACAGGTTCTCGCCCGTCTGATACGCCGCGCCTGGGAGATTGACGCTCGTAGTCACGATCGTCGACGACCAGCTCCCCGGATTGACGCTCGCGCCGACCTGATACTGATAGCCTGCGACACTGGAAGCTGCATCACTCGCCGTATTCGTCCAAAAAAAGGTGAAGTCGTTGGTCGACGAATAGCCCGTCGGAGCGACTGTCACGCCGGTCGGATTCTGCGGGCCGGTCGAGTCAAGGCGATAGATGAAGGCTGCGTAGATAGAGCTCACATTCTGCGCATTATCTCGCGCCCGGACTCTCAGATAATATGTCGTCCCGCTCGTCAGGCCTGACGGAACGAAAGTGTTCGCCACCTGGAACGTACCGGCTGTTTGCGGATCAGCTGTATTGTCCGTCCCGAAATAGACATAGTAGCCGGCGATTCCCGATCCGGCATCGCTCGCGCCCGACCAACTGAAAGAAGGCGCCGTATACGGATACCAAGTATTGGTTGTCAGGCTTACGAGTCCGCCGGACTGGTCGAGCGCGGTCAGGCTGCTCGGTGCAGTCGGAACAGCTAGATCCGAGGTTGACTCCATGATGACTTCGTCGAGCGAGACCAGCTGATCCCCATCCCCAAGAAATACTGCCTGCCAGATAAACCCGTCTTCCGTCACGGGAAAGGTCTGGATATTTGCATTCACAGTCGCAACATCATTGGCCTGGGTGAATCCAGATGATGTCGTCCATGCCGCACCGTCCCAATACTTCCAATTCGTCCCGCCATCATCGGACAATCGATAGGTGATTGTCCCGCCATTCGGGACTTCGGTCGCAGAAAATGTCTCCCAGAAATCAACGCCTGAAAGACGGACTGCTGCCGAGGGCTGGATCGCGACGCGAGTATTCGTATACGGCGTGGTATTGAAACTGGATCGAGCGATACTGCTGATACGCACCTCGTCGAGCATGCCAGCAAAAGAGGATGGGGCGCGACCGGCTACCGTCGATCCAGCATGAGTCCCGAGGAGAAGCGGGTGGACAGTATCCGACATCGTCGCTGTCGTTGCCACGCTCGCATCCTCCGTACCGTCGATGAAGAGCGTGATTTCGGATCCATCGTATGTCACGGCGATATGATGCCAGCTCGTATCCTGGCCGACCGTGGCCGATTCAAGAAGCGTGTTGCCGCCGTAGGCCCAGATTGTCGCATCGCTATTCGCAGAAAGCCCCGTACCCGCATAGAGTCGGCCGCGGTAAACCGCCATCGTACCGATACGCTCAACGATATTCGTCCAGCCTGAGTTGGCGCCATCGCCGCCGATACGCGACCACGTACTCGTGTTATAGCGCCAGACCTCGCCCTCGCCCGTGCCGTCGCCGAGGCTCACGATGAGATCGCCATTGTAGGTCACCATTGACTTGATGCGCTCATAGAGTACGTCCGTCCAGCTTCCATTCAGCCCGTCGCCCGCAACCGCGGCGCTGCCCCAATTCGTCCCGTTCCATTTCCAGAGCTCGGCATCGCCGGTACTCGCCCCGAGACCGGCATAGAGCTCGCCTCGGTACCAGGTCAGTGCAGTCACTTCTTCATAGGTCGAATTCGCCCAGCTTGAATTGACCGCATCGCCGCCGAGCTTGGTCCAGCCAACCGTCTGCGTACAGCTTGATCCGGTATCGCATGTCCAGACTTCGGCATCGCCTGCGCTCGATCCGAGACCGACATAGAGATTCGCTCCTCGGACCGCCATGCTCCAGACCGCTTCAAAAGTCGTATTATTCCAGCTCTGCCCGCCTGCGCCGGTCGCATCACCGCCACGAAACGTCCAGCCAGCAGTCGTCGTACACGTAGCGGCCAGATCACAGGCCCACATCTCACCGTCCCCCGCTGCCGTCCCTTGGAGCCCAGCATAGAGCGTCGATCCGATAACGGCCAAAGAAGGGACGGATCGCTTCGTTCCTGCTGTCCATGAC
>SSEF01000023.1 GCA_008012175.1 Candidatus Moraniibacteriota bacterium
CCTCCTTCTCGAAGCTGGAATTGCCGAGATGTCTCTCGACAGCGAATCGCACACCCTCTCTCAGGGATACCGTGCCAAGACTGAGACGTCTGCGGGGCTTGCCATGGTGACCTACCCGCTCCCCGATACTCTCGCTCGTTCGCTCGCACAGCACGACTATGTCACGCTCACGCTCCCACTCGTCACGGAAACGGAGACTGGTTTCCTTGTTCCGATCGATGCAATCCGATCCGCATCCGAAGAGCGCTCTGTCATCGTCATGGACGAAGATCACATGACTCGCGGCGTGCCCATCATGCTTGGTGAGGCTGTCGGCTCATCGGTAAGCGTAAAGTCCGGACTCAAGGCGGGCGACCGGATAGTTCTCAACCCCTCGGTCCTGCCAGGAGAAAAAATCGAGCCGATCCGCTAATCGCGCCCTATGTCCTACACGAAAAGCTTTTTCGATCGGCTGCATTTCGATGAAATGCTCCGGGGGGGCGTCATCGGACGCTATTTCCAAAGTACGCGAACGATCGTCCTCATCACGGCAACTGTTATCATCGCCGGCGTCGCTTCGTATAGCTCGCTCAAGAAAGAGCTCAATCCGGATATCCAGATCCCGACTGTCATCATCGCAACCGCGTTCCCTGGCGCTGGACCAGAAGACGTCGAAGACCTCGTTACCATCCCGATCGAGGATGCTGTGAATGGCCTCTCGGACGTGACGCGCGTCACATCGAGCTCAGAGGAGAGTTTTTCATCAATCGTCGTCGAGTTTTCTTCGACCATCGATCCAGAGAAAGCCAAAAGCGACGTACAGAATGCTGTCGACCGCGTTACCGCACTGCCCGAGAGCGCGCAGGATCCATCGATTGAGGTCATTGACTTCACTAACCAGCCGGTGATGCTCTTTGCACTGTCCGCTCCTAGCGATGAAGCGGCGCTCCCAAAGATTGCCGATGAGCTCCTTGATCGGGTTAAGGCGCTCCCAGCGGTAGAAAAAGTCAGCCTCACATACCGGCGTGATCCCGAAGTATCCATCACCCTCGCTCCAGAAACGATTGCCGCGCACCGGATTTCAGTCGCAGCGCTCGCGCGCACTATCGAAGCCGCTCTTGGAAATTTCCCCGGTGGCACCGTCGCCGCTGATGCCACAACGCTCTCGCTCGATCAGGAAAAGGAGGTGGATTCGATCGAGGAGCTCCGCCATCTCCCGATAGAGATCGGGGGCGAAACCCTCCCGCTCGGAAGCCTGGCCGTGATCGCGGAGCAGGAACAGCCTGGGACGCCCTCGGCCTATGTCTTCTCACACGAACATGATACGTCCCGGGCGATTTTCTTTGCCACCTACCAGACTGAGGATGCGGATACTCGGGAATCCATCGATTCCATTGAGGAAGCAATCGCCACATACCGATCCGTCTCCCCGGTCGAGTTCCAGATATCGACGTACTTCAACGGAGCCGAAGAAATCGACAAAAGTTTCAGCCAACTCCAACGCGATTTCCTCATCACCTTTGGACTGGTCTTCGTCATGCTCCTCCTCTTCTTCGGCGTCCGTCAGTCAGTCATCGCCGCGTTCGCCATCCCTTTCACCTTCCTCGCGACCTTCGTCGTCATGCAGGCTGTCGGCATCTCGATCAACTTCATATCGCTCTTCTCACTCCTCCTCGCCCTCGGCATACTTGTCGACAACGCGATCGTCGTCATCTCTGCGATCGCCAGCTATCATCGTTCGGGAAAATTCACGCCGAGTGAGACAGCGCTGCTTGTGCTTCGAGACTTCGGTGGCGTCATCGCTGTCACAACCATCACGACGGTCTGGGCATTCGTGCCGCTTCTTCTTTCGACCGGCATCATCGGGGAATTCATCCGGCCTATCCCCGTGGTCGTC
Source organism: Candidatus Moraniibacteriota bacterium (assembly GCA_008012175.1). Taxonomy (GTDB): domain Bacteria; phylum Patescibacteriota; class Minisyncoccia; order Moranbacterales; family UBA1568; genus SSEF01. The sequence goes on from SSEF01000023.1 coordinate 1,877, forward strand.
TCGACCGCTCTCGCACTTTCGGCCGCAACCGCGCTCTTCATCGTCATCCCATACATGGCGATTTTCCTTGAAGGCGAGTTCCCGCGCCGCGTGGCTGTTTTCTTTCAAGGACTACTCGCCACTGCCGCCCTCGGAGCACTCTTCTTCATCATGCCATCCGGACCGATGAAGTGGCTTCTCTATCCGATCGCCGCGCTCCTCCTCGGACTCACTGTACGACTTGCCCGATCATTCTTCCGGACAGTAACAGCCTGGAAATCAACCCGCTTCGGTCAAGCCTGGCTGGGATTCCAGAATCACGGAGTGTTCTCCCTCGACGCACTGAGCCTGCGTTACAGCCATCTGATCGAACAGATCCTCTCGTCCCGGCGCGCCCGGCGTCTCACTATCGTCTTCCTCATCGTCTTCATGCTTTCTTCCTACGCACTTGTCCCGCTTGGCTTCGTCGTAAACGAATTCTTCCCGGGTGACGATATCGATGTCGTCTATGTCAGCGTGGAACTCCCCGTTGGCACGACGGCCGAGCGCGCCAGCGCTGCCATCCACGAGCTCCTTCCGCGCTTCCAGACACTGGCCGAGCTCGATTTCGTCCTGGCCGAGATCGGTGCAAGCGCGCCGACTGATAGCAATACGAGTGTTACCAGCAAAGACTTTCGCAGCATTCTCTTCACCCTCCACCTGAACAAAGCCAAGGAGCGCGAGAGAAAATCAAGCGAGATCGTCACTGAACTCGAGCAGTCCTTCGCCGACTGGAGCGACGGGAAAATTACCGCCTCCCAGCTATCCGGCGGACCGCCGGCCGGAGCCGACCTCCAGCTGAAGCTCCTCGGACCAGACCTCGAGACGCTCGAGCGACTCGCCGAAAAGACCAAACGGTATCTCGAACAGGTCCCAGGCACAAGCAATGTCTCTGTCTCGCTCTCAAGCGCTGGGAAAAAGCTCTCTTTCGTCCCGAACGCTGCAGCGCTCAGTGCAAACGGCCTATCCGCTCTCGACACCGGGACACTGCTCCGGACGCTCGGTAGCGGCTACACCGTAAAAGAGGATGTCCGCTTCGGCGATGACAAGCGAAACATCATGATTCGCCTATCAGGCGAGGATTTTGGAACACCGGAGGCGATCGGACGACTCTCGATCAGCACCTCATCCGGAAATATCGTTCCCCTCCTCTCGCTCGGCACCCTTGAGCTCCGGAAAAATCCGACTCTCATCACTCGTGAGGACGAAAAGCGAAGCATCTCGGTGTCGGCCGCCGTCGCCGAAGGGTATTCAATCACCGAGCTAAACACTGCGCTCGAAGAGTTCGCTGACACCGAGCTCGGGCTCCCGGCTGACTACAGCTGGAAGACCGGCGGCGTAAACGAAGAGAACAACAAGTCCGTCCAGTCGATCCTGTACGCGATGCTCCTCTCAGCTATCCTCATCTTTGCGACCATGGTGATCCAGTTCAATTCCTTTCGGAAGGCCATGATCGTCCTCCTCGTCATCCCGATCGCGGTATCGGGCGTCTTCGTCATCTTCGCGCTCTTCGGCATCCCGCTCTCATTCCCGGCGCTCATCGGCGTCCTAGCGCTCTTCGGCATCGTCGTGAACAATTCCATCATCATGGTCGACAAGATCAACAAAAATCTCGACCTCGGCCTCCCGGTCCGCGAAGCCGTCGTCGAAGGCGCGACGAGCCGGCTCGAGCCGATCCTCCTCACCGCCCTCACGACGATCGTTGGCCTCATCCCGATCACGCTCTCGGACCCGATCTGGCAAGGCCTCGGCGGCGCGATCATCGCTGGACTCTCGTTCTCCGGCATCGCCAAGCTCTTCTTCATCCCGGTCATCTACGAGATGTGGTTCGACAAGGAAAAGAAACAAATGGCCTAACGGCCGTTTTTTCTTCGCCCATCAGAGAACTTATCTTTATTTTGCAAACCACGGAAGAAAAGCGCTCGTCCGGGCCTTATATGCCTCCCAGTCCGGCCGACCAGCGAAGCGGGCTTCGAGCATCGGGATGCCTGACACCTGCGTCAGAAGAAAGGTGATAGTGATCGGGCTCAAAAGGGCGATTTCAGAAAGCGGAAGGCCGAGAATAACCAGGAAAAGCCCCCACCACATGGTTGCCTCGCCAAAATAATTCGGATGCCGCGTATATTTCCAGAGACCACCTGTCATGATCTTTCCGGCGTTTTCCCCATTCCGGATGAAGCTATCGAGCTGATAGTCTCCCACGGACTCGAAGAAGAATCCAATTGCCCAGATGCCGAAACCGAGCCAGTTATACCATTCGAGCGGGCTCTGGGTCGTCGTGAAAACGACGAGTACCGGAAGCGACACGACAAGGATGACCCCTCCTTGGAGGGTGTAGATCTGGCCGAGCGATCGGAAGAAAAAATAGAGCATGCCATTTTTCTTCCATTCCTCACGCCAGGCACGGTAGCGGAAATCTTCCGGCTTCCCCCAGTTTTTCATGAGAATGCGGGTCGTTAAGCGAACTCCCCAGACCGTCACACAGGCCAAGATGATCATCTGCCGCTCGTTCCATCCGGGCCACATGAAGGCCAGACACCAGGCGATAAGAACGAAGGCCGAACCATAGACGATATCAATGATGCTGTTGTCCTCACGGAAGAAAGCCACTATCATCGTCGCCATCAGATAAACAGCGAGGACCAGGCCAACAAAATTCACCACGTCAAGAAAATCACTCATGGTATTTTTTCTTTTGTTGAATAAGACGCAGGCCCAATCGGTTTCCTTCCTCGAGGAGCCGCTCGCGCCCGGTCAGACGCAACTGGTACAGCCCAAAGACAATGAGCACGAGCGTGTTGGCAATCTTGTAATGCACCCAGACTTCTGGCGTAACAGTCCGCCGGACGACCTCATTCAGCGCTGCCGATATGAGAAAAAAGAGCGCCCAACGGACGGCGAGGATATGCCAGCCGCGGTCGGTGATGGCGAAAAGCGGCATGAAGAACTTCCTCAGGAGATTCCTCCGAAATGCGAGGCTCATGAGGATGGCGAATCCGAAGAATCCATCGTAAAGCGTGTCCTTCAGGATGAGCCACTGTGGATCGGCATAGTAGAGCGTCGCTCCGCCGAAAACAAGGATAAACGTGGCGCTCCAGACAGGAAACCACGCGACCTGTCGCGATCGATACCAAGAGAGAGCCGTCGCCACCACGACTGCTGCCATGAGGACAGCCGTCGCCGCGAGGAAATTCTGTCCCGAGGCTTCGAAGACGAGGAAAAATCCCGTAATCGGTCCGAATTGGATGAGCCACTCGATAAGCATGTTTCTATTGTACCTTACGGTACCGTTCGATACCGCATCCTATTCGCCCGAAACCGGATGCTATGCTATACAGAGTACTCGTCACGCTAACTTCTCAACCATGGATACCCTCCGCCGATTCCTCCAGCCCAAGCCGCTTTTTACACTTGTTTTGGGGCTCTATATCATATTTACTTCGCTCCACCTGACCCAGTTCGTCACCGCCGACGAACACTATTGGCTCTATGAGCGCGTTCCCAAATACTGGAACGCTTGGGGTGACTGGGAACTCCGAAAGACATTCATCAATGACAAGCCCGGGGTCTCACTCGCCATCGTCACCGGACCAGCCCTGCTCGCCCTCCCTGATACGAGCGAGCACTGCGTCGAGCAGGATAACCGCCTCTACGACTGCCAAGTAGAGGATACCGCTTCGCTTCTCCTCGCATTCCGGCTCCCGATCCTCATCGCAAACGGACTCATCCTCATATACATCTTCTTTCTCCTTTCCAGGCTCTTCAGTCCCTGGGTCGGCCTCTTCGCGTCGATCTTTACCGCGCTTTCGCCCGTCCTCATCGGGATGACGCAGATCGTCAATCCTGACGCACTCCTCTGGTCGACCTCGGCGGCGGCGCTTTTCTCCTATCTAGCCGTTCTAAAGTCTGGACGCCGCCAAGATATCGTCATGACCGTTCTCTTCACGACGCTCGCGCTTCTCTCGAAATACACTGCCCTTATCCTGTTTCCTGCCTTCGCGCTCGCGCTCTGTATCCGCTTCATCGCGAGTCCGAAAGACGACTCCGCTGATAGCGTGGCTGCCTCACTCAAAACTGGGATCCTCCAGCTCGCTGGCATCGCCACCGCTTCAACCGCTTTCGTTCTCGCACTCGTCCCTGCCTTCCTCCTTGACCGTAAGTATCTCGCCGAATACCTCGCGACCGTTCCCGACAAAGAAGTCCTGCTCTTTGTCTTTGCCCCTCTCGCCCTGGTGCTGCTCGGAGACGTTTTCCTCTTCCGCTCTCGGTTCCTCCTTTTCTGTCGCGCGGCTATCCATCGTATCGCGCCATTTCTCCGTATCATTGCGCTCTTCGTGCTTCTCCTCCTCGTTGCAGTCATCGCCGCGAGATACCTCTTCCCTGGCTGGAGCATCTATACGATCCCCTTTGATATCAAAGATCTCACTGATGCCCGCTATCACTCGAGCGTGCCGAATGTCTTCGAAGCCTTTTTCCTCGAATGGAATGCAGTCCTGTTCTCGCTCCCGCCTATTCTTCTTGTCAGTCTCGTTCTTCTCGCTCTCTTTGGCCTCCGGAAAAAACCTCTCTCTGAAACCCCGACTCTCCTTACCCTTACCCTCTTCGCCCTCGGCTTCACCCTGATCCTAATTCACTCCAATATCCTCGCGACCGCCCGCTATGCCATCATGCTGTTTCCCGTTCTGGCGATACTCGGGGCTTTCGGCCTAGCGGAAGTCGCCCGGCTTAGAGAAACACGAGAGAAAGAATGGCGGCCTGCGATCGCTATTTTCGCTATCACCGCATCCATACTCTCGCTTGTCGCCATTCATCCGTTCTATGCCAATTACGCGAATACTCTCCTGCCGAAGCAGGCACTCATCGCCGATGCCTGGGGCTATGGCGGCTATGAGGCAGCCCGCTACCTGAACGTGCTCCCCGATGCCGAGGGTCTTACCGTCTGGAGCGACTACTACGGCGTCTGCGAATTCTTCGTGGGCGATTGCCTCACCGCCTACACCTTTGATAGAAACGAGATCCGGCCGGACTACTATGTCCTCACCCGCCGCGGCGAAGCCCGTTATATGTCGCGCTTCGACCGCTGGGAACGCCTCTCGGGCCTGACGGCACACCGCTACTATCGCCAGACCGCTATCCTGCCCGTCTGGTCGCTCGAGATCGACGACCGGCCAGGAAACTACGTGAAGGTCTTCAGGGTTGAGAAATAAAAAAAGCCCCGGTTAACGGGGCTTTTAGCTAACTCACTTTTTTTGTGCTCCTGGAGGCGCGGATGCGATCGGTTTCTTTCAGGAATTGCTTGCGGAGCCGGACCGAGAGTGGGGTGATTTCGAGGTATTCGTCCGCATTCATCACTTCGAGCCCGCGCTCGATATTGAGCTCCCACGGCGGGGTCAGCTTGATCGCTTCATCGGCGCCCGACGAGCGCATATTACTCATCGCTTTTCCCTTGGTCGGGTTCACGGTCATGTCTTCGCCCTTGGTGGCGTTCCCAATGACCATCCCCTCGTACACCTCGGCGGCGTGGCCGATATAGAGCGTGCCGCGGGTCTGCAGGTTGTCGAGCGAGAAGGCGGCCGCCTTGCCGGTCTCCATCGAAATCATCGCACCGACATCCTTGTGGTCGATCTCGCCTGCATACGGACGGAAGCCGAGGACCCGAGTATAGAGCGTCCCCTCGCCGCGCGTATCCACCATGAATTCACCGCGGTAGCCGAGGAGTCCGCGCGTCGGGATTTCAAAGAGAAGCCGCTGATAGCCGCCCGAACCCTCGCGCATATCCATCATGATCCCCTTGCGCTTGCCCATCTTTTCGATGACCGGACCGGTCACTTCCATCGGACATTCGACGGTCACTTCTTCAAACGGCTCAGACTTCACGCCATCGACATCCTTGATGATGACCTGGGGCTGGGAAACTTGGACCTCATAGCCTTCACGGCGCATGTTTTCGAGGAGGATAGAGATGTGGAGCTCGCCACGACCATAGACCTTGTAGTGGTCATCCGCGAATTCGATCCGGAGACCGACATTGATCTCGAGTTCTTTCTCGAGGCGCTCGCGGAGCTGCTTGTTCGTGACGAACTTGCCCTCGCAGCCAGCGAAGGGACTGTCGTTCACCATGAAGTCGAGGGAGATGGTCGGCTCGTCGATAGCGATTGCCGGAAGGAGTTCGGCATTCATATCGGTCGTGATGGTGTCTCCGATTTCGACATCCGGGAGACCGGCGATCATGACGATGTCTCCTGCTTCGACGGACTGGCTCTCAATGCGTTCCATACCACGGAAGGTAAAGAGTTTCACGATGCGGCCGCTCGATTCCTTGCCATTCACATTGCGCAGCATGACCTGATCATTGACCGCGAGACGGCCATCATAGACACGAGCGATCGCGAGGCGGCCGACAAAGTTGTCATAGCCCAGATTGAACGGCTGGGCGCGGAGCGGCTTGTCCACATCGTGGCCAGCTGGCGCGACGCGCTCGAGGATGGTATCGAGGAGTGGTGACAGGTCCTTCCGTTCGTCGCTGATCCCCTTCATCGCGACACCTTCGCGAGCAATCGCATAGACCACCGGGAAATCGAGCTGATGGTCATCGGCACCGAGGTCGAGGAAGAGTTCGTATACCATTTCCTGCACTTCATCTGGGCGGGCGGCCGGCTTGTCGATCTTGTTGATGACGACGATAGGACGCAGTCCGAGCTCGAGCGACTTTTTCAAGACAAAACGAGTCTGCGGCATCGGACCTTCCTGGGCATCGACAACGAGGATAACATCATCGATGGAGCGGAGCACCCGTTCCACTTCCGATCCGAAGTCGGCGTGACCGGGAGTATCCACGATATTGATCTTCGTCTCCTTGTAGAAGAGCGAGCAGTTCTTGGCATAGATCGTTATGCCGCGCTCCCGCTCGAGCGCGTTCGAATCCATCGAGGCACCCTCGGTCGTGACGACGCCGGTCTGACGCATCAGAGCATCGGTCAAGGTCGTCTTGCCGTGGTCGACGTGAGCGATGATAGCTACGTTCCGTGTCTCCATAAATATGTATCCAAAAACGTTAAGTATCGAAAAAAGGCGTTACCGCCTTTGTTCTTGAAGCAGAGGCAGTATACCCCGAAACGGGGCCGGAGTCAACCTACTGCTCGACGATATCGACAGAGGTGATTTTCACCGGGGTGACGGGCTTCGATCCTTCGCCGCCCGGCTGTGTCGGTGCCGTCGCGATCGCATCAACCACCTCGAGACCCTTTGTCACTTGGCCAAACGTTGCATAATCCGCAGATAACGCATAGTCAGCGTGCATAATGAAGAATTGACTACCCGATGTTCCCGCGGCTTCCTGGAGAGTTTTTGCCATAGCAACAACCCCTCTCTTGTAGTTAGTACTTGGCTTTGGATTTTCAGTCACTTTATATCCTGGGCCGCCCATCCCGGTACCTGTTGGGTCACCACCTTGAATCATGAAGCCTTCCATTGTTCTATGAAATATCGTCCCGTCGTAAAAATGGTCACGAGCAAGAAAGATAAAACTGTTGACGGTCTGGGGCATTTCCTTTGAATCAAGTTCAATCTCGATATCGCCCTTCTCGGTATGCAGCGTGGCAACGTACTTTTTGGCTGCGTCGATCGACATCGCTGGCGCTGATGAATACTGCTTTGCATTCATAGTTTCTGGAGTTACTTTTTTAGCGGCTTCCTTTTCTTGCTCTTTCTGCTTCGCTTCCTGCGCGAGCTGGCGATCCGTCTCTTCGCGCTTCAGCTTATCGAGCGGAAGCTCTTCCTGCTTCTTGGTCTTTGCAACTGGCTCGTTCTCCCAAGAGCAACCGGCAAGGAGAAGCATGGCGGACCCGAGAAGAAGGAAGGAGATGGCGAGCTGTTGTTTTCGTTTTTTCATATATCGTATTCCAGTATAGCGTTTTTTCTCCGATTGCTCCACTGGCTGGCTGAAAAGACCTATTCCCAACTTGACTTTTGCGAAAAATGGGAGTATACTAAGAATGTTGAAGTGAGAGAAACGGGTGGCTCTGCCCCTCGTTTTTTTCTTTCAGCAAGCAGTTTAATAAATAATTAGTAAAACAAACACTCCTATGGAGATGAAGGGAAACGAGCCCGTGATGGAGGCTCCGTGCACTGGTCCTACGTGCGAGAACTGTGCCAAGGTCGCCCAAGAACGGGCGCAAAGCGAAGAGGCGTCGATGGCATTCCTCCTCGCCCTCGTGCCGGTTCTCACTCTCACTTTCTTCGGTCAGGTCGGGCTCTTGTAAGAGAGCTCCCCTCCCCTAAAACAAAAAACCAAGGTATCTCGAAGACCTTGGTTTTTTGTTTTCCTCAGTTGTATTTTTTTCAACGATTGTTCGAGGGCTGATTCGAATAGACAACGTGACGCAGGAGCGCTGTCGATTTGATCGCCTGACGAGGGGCAGCGAGCTCGAGGATAC
>SSEF01000013.1 GCA_008012175.1 Candidatus Moraniibacteriota bacterium
CCAATAAGCGCGGTGAATCTTGACCGACAGAGCACAGCTTGAGCTGTTTCGGGAGCGCCTGCCTCGGAAGCCCTACCATACCGACGAACTCACCACGGGCCTGGCTATCGCGGATGTGAGCCGTGCCCTCGGGGCGCGTTACATCCAACCGAATGGGCCGACACACCGGCACTGGATAGTGTTCGACGTGGATCAGCCCGCCGCAACGCTATCGTGGGATGACGTAGGCGCCCCGGCACCTAACATCACCGTCACAAACAGGGCCAACGGTCATGCCCACCTGATCTACGGATTGGAGACCCCGATCCGCACCGCTCCGGACGGCAACGTGGCTCCGCTGCGTTATGCCGCCGCCATCGAGGTGGCCCTCCGGGAGAAGCTGGGGGCGGATCTGGGTTACTCCGGGTTGATCTGCAAGAACCCCCTGCATACCCACTGGCTAGTTCAGGTATGGGAACCCCACTCCTACGATCTTGGCTGGCTGGCCGATTACCTCGATTTAAGCCCCTACAATGGCCGTAAACAGCTTCCGGCGTATGGACTGGGGCGTAACTGCACCTTGTTCGAGAAAACGCGCCAATGGGCTTACAAGGCGATTCGGCAGGGGTGGCCGGGCTATGAGGCTTGGCTCGCTGCCGTGGTAGAGCGGGCGATCGGGTACAACGTCCAGTTCGAGCAGCCGTTGCCCGTCAATGAGGTCAGGCACACAGCCAAGAGCATCGCTAAATGGACGCACAGCAACCTAACCCCCGCAGGGTTCAGCGCAGTACAGGCCGCCAGAGGGGCCAAGGGTGGCAAGGTATCCAAGGGCGGTGGCAGGCCCAGCAAGGCAGCAGAGCTGCTGCCAGAGGTGCTACGGCTCAAGGAGCAGGGCTACAGCAATCGGGACATTGCAGAGGACTTAGGGATTGGTTCGGCAAGTGTTAGCCGCTACCTCTCCAAGATCTCGCCAGAGTGATCCAAAACAAGCCTTATCAGATAATAGCCCCCGTGGGGGGCTCCTTGAGGCCCTAAAATCATTCGAGAGAGAGGCTCGGTGCGAGGGGGGTAAGGCCGATCCCGAAGGGCTGTCCATCAGGCCATGTGTTCGGCCTGTGGGCAGTAGGCTTTATCCCCGGAGCTGTCTGTTTTCTGCCGTTCGCAGTGCCCGCAGGATCTCCCCGGCCTGCTCCGGGGTCAGTACCACCGCCGACCCTCCATCCCGGATCGCTTGCATCTGGGCATCCAACCCCTCTACCAATGCCCGATTTATCGTCACAGTAACGTTATTGTCCTGTTGCTTTGCACGGTAGGCTGCTTGTCGTTCTGCCCCTGTTTTGGCTGATCCGGTCTTTGGCCTACCCCGTCCGCGCTTGATGCCAAACATGTCCCCAGTGCCCCGATCCTTGGTGTCCTTCATGGTGCTAATTCCTGTCACTGTAACGGTAACTTATTATGTGTCACTGTGACGATAAATCGCAAGTTGCCGACCCCCTCTTTTTTTGCTGTACTGGTTATTAGCCAGCCGACCCCGTATTACATTTCGCCCGCTTCGCAGTCTCCATGTATCCGGGGGCTGGTGAGGGGCGTCGCCCCTTCAAACCCCGCGCCGCTGCTGGCGGCTTGGAGAGCCAACACGATGACAAAACGCAGCACCACGGCCAGCCTTCGACTCGATCCCGCTACCCTAGCCGAGTGGCGACAGCAGGCCCAAGCGGAGGACAAAACCCTGTCGGACTGGCTGCGTTCGAAGGTGGACACCGGCCAACAAACCTACATTGCGCCGGCACGCGCCAAGCGGGAGCGCGATCCCCGCCACTTGGCTGATCCGGCGCTGATGCGGCAGCTTGCCGCGCTGGGGTCGAATCTCAACCAGATCGCCCGCGGGGTGAACGAGTGCCGCCTGGTGGGTAGTCCGGTTCACCTGGTGGAGCTGCTGGCGTTGCTACGCAGCATAGAGGCGAGCGCGGGCAAGCTGTTGCCACAGCTACCGGCCCCGCCATCCCGAGGAGATGCGGAATGATGATCAAGTTCCTTGCGCATGGCACCGGCAAGGCGGGTAACGCAGCTGCTTACGTGCTGGCCAGCCATGACCACAACGGAGACGAACGGCCTGGTGTGGCGGTGTTGCGCGGTGATCCGCAGCAGTTCGCCGCGGTGGCCGACTCGCTGGACTTCCGGCATCGGTACCGGAGTGCGGTGATCTCCTGGTCAAACGAAGAAGCGCCCAGTGCAGACGAGATCAGTGCGGTGCTGGACGACTTCGAGGCGCTAGCCTTTGCCGGCCTGGACCGGCAGGACGTGCATCTGACCGCCGTGCAGCACCTCGAAGAGGGGGGCGGAGCGCACGTCCACATCCTGGTGCCGCGTGTGCACCTGGGCACCGGTAAATCCCTCAACATTGCGCCGCCAGGGCACCGCAAGGACTTTGACGCCTTGCGGGACAAATGGAACTACGCCAAGGGATGGGCCAGGCCAGACGATCCCTTGCGGTCACGGCTGAACCAGCCGGACTTTGATGCCTACAAGGCGCAGAGGGACAAGAGCGCTATCAAGCAGCAGATCGGTGATCACCTGGAGGCGGCGGTTATTCAGGGGCTGATCCAGGACCGTGGGGATCTGGTGGCGTATCTGGGGGAGGTGCTGGGGTGCGCGGTGCACAGGCAGGGCAAGGACTACATCACGATCAGGCCAGAGGGATACCCAAAGGGTATCCGGCTCAAAGGAGAGCTGTATGGAGAAGATTGGCGAGCAGAAAACACGCTTGAGCGAGAGGCTACAGCAGCGGCAAGAGCAGGAGTTGGCCGAGGTGGCCACGTTGACCAAAGCCAGTCTGACGATGCTCAGCGAGCATTTGACGCAGCATGTGAGCGACGAGCTGACTACAACGAGCGCCGCTATTGCCAAGCAGGGCGAGCAGATCACCCGCTTGATCGGGGCGCAGCAGCAGGCCTTGAAACAACAGCAAGAGACTGTGGAGGCCTTGAAGCGGTTGAGTCTAGGCGACCTGGACGCTATCCATGGGAGCTTGTTGGAGGACCTGAACAAGGTGAAAGACGAGGCCATCTTGGGGTCGATAGACCCGCTTCGCCAAGTGATGGGACGGCTCGAGGCGCAAGGGGAAGCGTTGAACCGGCTGACGTTTCGGGCCTGGGCCAAATCCTTGCTGATCAGCCTGGCGATTTGCCTAGGCGTGTGGGGCAGCGTGCAGGTCGGCATGAGTTGGCTGGCGCACGAGATCCGCAGCCAACGGCAGGTCTTGGACAGCCTGAACGGCGAGATCAGCCAGGCAGAGCAGACCTTGGCGCAATTGCCCAAGGGGATTTCGTTCGTGAGCGACAAGGGCAGGCATTACATCGTGGCAAAGCAGATCGGCGAGCCGTTCGAGGTGACCAATGGGAATGCGAAGGGCAAGATGGCCGTGGGAGTGAAATAGATGACCGAGTTAGAGGGGTTGCTGCTCAAGAGGCTGGACGAGATGGAGCAGAGGCACCAGCGCGAGACGCAGGGATTACGGGCGCAGCTCGACGAGCAACAGCGTTACTTGGTGAGCTTGCAGCAGTTGTTACAGGACGGCTTGAGCGGGTACGAGTCGCACTGCAGCGCCTTACAGGGCGCGTTCAAACGACTGGAGCTGAATTGCCAGCGGGAGCTGGCCAGCCAGGAGCTGAGCCTGGTGCGGACGCAAAAGGCCATGAGCGAGGCGCTTGGGTCATTGAACAGCAGTGTGGCTACAGTCAACGACTCGCTGGCGAGCTTGAGCAAGGCGCAGGCCGAGTAGCGGAGCAGGCGAAAGATGTCCTGCTGGGGCAGGCGCGCGAGTTGGATCGTGGGGGATTGTCGTTATGATTTTTGTGTCACACCACATCGATTCGATGTGGTGTGATTTTTTCGTTAACCCATGTGCTTTATCGCAATTTGCGATATGATTAACTTAAAAAGGAGCTGCGATGCGGGTTATTTCAAAGCCAAATGTAATTAAATCAATGGCAAAGCATCCTCAGTGGAGGATCGGTGTGCAGCTGTGGCTAGATGTTTTTGATGATGGCACGTTAATGTTTGAGTCCTTTCAAAAGCTGAGAGATGTATGGCGTAACCACTCTGGTTGGAATGTGGATCGTATACCGGCTTCAAAGCTTGTGGAGCAGCATAAAAAGGGTCCATTAGATGTATATGTATTTGATATAAATAAAAATGAGGCGAGGATCATATCTTGGATAAATACAACAAACGGAACTGTTTTTTATTGTGATCTTTTTTCTCATGCTGAATATGACAAGTGGTGCAAGATAAACAAGTAATCTGTGTATTTTAAGTTCTGTAGTGTTAAAGGTGGGGGGTAGCGATGAACAAGCGACTTCATGATAGTGGTTTTGGTGATATGGCCGGTTTTTTTGCGGCTATCACCGCTGATCTTGGTGGTTCGCTAGCCCAGCTAAGCGTGCTTGTTGATGCATTTTTTACCGATGTTTCTTCAGATGAAGATCTGGCTGATAGGTATGATTTAGTAAATGAACTCTATAGTGTTGCTGACAATGAGCAACATGTTGCTGCAAAATTTGCTGAGTTGATCGTTGACCGCATATATGAATATGAAAGCAAAATTGTGAAATATCCATCATTGCCGCAAGCAGAAGTTCTGTCATTTTTAATCCACAACAATGGAACTAAGCAAGTTGACCTTGGTGGGATTGCCACGCAAAGTGTTATTTCTGAGATTGTTAACGGCAAAAGAAAAATGACCGCCGAACATATAAAAGGTTTTTCTGAGTATTTTAAAGTTCCAGTTTCCCTCTTTTATCATTTTTAGGTTTTAATGTTTATAAGGGAATTTATTTTTGAGGTTTCAGATGTTCAAAATTATAGCTATTGCTTTGTTGGTCATGGCTCTTCCCATAAACTATGCAAATGCCAACGTCCCTCTTCCATCTGGGAAGATGCCCTTTAAAGTGGATACCGAGAATAGGAAAATGCTTGTGTGCAATCACTTTGGCCTGGAGCTTCAAAAGCAGGAAAATCCAGGTCGATATGATGGTTCTATATCGAGACGGATGCTTACAAATGACCTAATCTACTGCCTCCTTATATACAAAAGGACGCATCCTAACGGTTATGTTAGCCAGAGTTTTTTTGACGTAACCGGAAACATAAAAAATGGAATTTGGGAAGCTAGTCGGCTAAGGTGAAAAAATTTGAAGTATTTCCACTTCGCCACTAACGCAAACCCTAAGAAAATACAATAAAGCAAGGTTTGTTGCTGAGCAATAAATTTATAGAATCACCGCGCTGGATGTTGCTGTATTCAAAGGAAAATTATTCCAACGCAAGTGATAATGACTTCCACTTTAATGGATGTAAGGTTTGGAGAGATATCAGTTGTGGCTTGTTAGTACTTGAATCATATTCAAGTAATCGCAACGGCATTGTAAATTCCATTAGCTTTAAAGAAATTGCTGAGTGGCCAGAATCAACAGGCGAAAACAAAAATACGGTACCGTTTTAGTTGGATTGGATTGATCCTAGACGCGTTACTGCTGTAACGTAATGCAAATAAAAGACAAACCCCGAATCCCTGATATCAACTTGGCGGCTGGTTCAGAGAGTTCGGGGCCGTGACTTAATCACAGGAACAAGAATACCACATGGATCACATCAAACAACCCTATACCGCCAATAAGCGCGGTGAATCTTGACCGACAGAGCACAGCTTGAGCTGTTTCGGGAGCGCCTGCCTCGGAAGCCCTACCATACCGACGAACTCACCACGGGCCTGGCTATCGCGGATGTGAGCCGTGCCCTCGGGGCGCGTTACATCCAACCGAATGGGCCGACACACCGGCACTGGATAGTGTTCGACGTGGATCAGCCCGCCGCAACGCTATCGTGGGATGACGTAGGCGCCCCGGCACCTAACATCACCGTCAC
>SSEF01000026.1 GCA_008012175.1 Candidatus Moraniibacteriota bacterium
GCATAGCACAGTGCTTTTTAGCCGTCGAGCTCATTCGCACCGCCTGGCAACTCGAAGCCGCCGCCCCACTCCTGGTCCTTGTTGTAGCAGAGGAGGTACGACTTCGCGATATAGCGAGTCCCTTCACTCCGGGTATAGTACTTGTGCTCATACTGCGGCGGGCGAGTCGGTACGGTATAGACGTTCGCGTCGCAGACATGCGGCTCGCGGAACTGCATCCCTTCGCTGAAGGACTCGTTCAAATTGACAGTGATGCCGCCGATCGCGTTGACCAGATCGGTGAAGCCCTGGAAATTGATGACGATCGCGTACGGGATATCGAGACCCGTCACTTCGCCGACGATTGTACGCATATCCTCGATGCCGCCGCCTTTGCCGCGTTCTTCACCAAGTGCGTAGACCGCGTTGATCTTGCGTTGTTCTTCGCGGCCCGGCACTTTGACATACAGGTCGCGCGGGACCGATACGAGCGAAGCTCGTGCCGTATCGCCACCTTCTTTCTTCATATCCTTCGGGTGAAGCGAGAGCACCATGATCGTGTCTGCTAAGAGGCCCCCGCCTGGGACATTCTCCCCACGCATCCCGAGAAGCAGTACATTGATCCGCCCCTCTTCCTCACCCTTGAGCTGATCCTTCACTCCCGGCAATGTCTTGACGATATTCTTGAAAATCCCGTCTTCACCGAGCGAAATCTTGTTGAAGATGAACCCCGCCTTCACTGCAAAAACGACGCCGGCAATGAGTCCGAGCGAGAGGAAAAAGAGCATGATCCGGACAATCCGCTTCTTTTTTGTAGATGGAAGCGCCGATGCTTCGGGGAGAGATTGAGACGATGCCATGCGAAATCTTATAAGGATTAGGGTCGGGAATCCGTGAGCGAACGATAGACGAGCGCCAATTTCTCTGCGCTCTTCTTCCACGAATACCGCGACTCGCTGCCTGAAAAGGGCTTTTTCTCGCGCTTCCCTGACAGGATATCAATGGAGAAAGTATACAGAGTTTCAGCGAGCGAAGCAAGCATCGTCGGATTAAAATAACTGATTCTCTCCCCGCCAACTTCACGGAAAACTGGAATATCTGATGCAAAAACTGGCACCCTAACAGCAATCGCCTCTTCGATCGGGATACCAAAGCCCTCGTAGAGCGAAGGGAATATATAGGCCCCTGCACCAGCAACGAGCGCGCGAAGCTCGCTGTCCGAGACATACCCCGGATAAACGATATCCTTATCCTCCACTTGAGCGCTCGTGTCAACATGGTGCCCCTCTGGATTCCCCGTCAAGACGAGTTGGAGTCCGATCGGCCGCGCCCGATTCGCTTCACGGAATGCGGCTATGAGAAATGGGATATTCTTGCGCGGCTGCATCGTCCCGGATGAGATGAAGTAGCGGCCTGGTGTGAGGCCGTAGCGGCTCGCGACGCGTTCGATCTCTTCCGCCGGCACTGGGACGGACCATTCTTCGGCAGCTGCATTCTCTACTATGACAATCCTGTCTTCAGCGATGCCATACTCCCTCATGACCTCGTCGCGCGTGAAGCGAGATGGCACAATGATCCGATCCGACCGAGAAAACGTCCGCGGGATGAAAAGCGAGAGAAAGAGCCGGTCTACCAACCCGATCCACTCCGGATGGACACGGAACGAGATATCATGAACATGTGTGACGATCTTCATCGCGCGCGGCACGAGAAGCGGCAAGATGTACTGGGTATGGAACACGTCGACCGGGAACTGGAAGAGTCGCCATGGGAGCGCGATACCGTTCCACCAGAAACGGTTCCTCCCCGACAAGGCGACGATCTCGATGTCCTCGCGGCCAAGCGCTTCGAGCCGGAGACGGAGCGCAGCAAGACGGTCATCAATGGTTTCATCGGTAAAAAGCACATAGCGGATGCCTGTGTCCCGACGTCGGATGAGCTCGCGCACCAACTGAAAGAAAACGACCTCATCCCCGGTCCTGCCTTTACCGATGAGCCGAACATCGATGCCGACTGTGATAATGCGTTCCGTTTCCATATATAGCTATTCAGCTTTCCTCATAGACAGGGCAGCGGGCGCCATGGCAAGGAGGATCCAGACGAACGCGATGAGCAGGCCAGCATTGAAAAGATTGAAGATGAAGAAAATCACAAGAAATGCCATGGCAAACGGGACGACACCGGTCTCCGACGATCGCTTCCCGCCACGAATGATCGCCCTGAATCCCCAGTAGACGATGGTTCCAACTGTTCCGAGAAGGCCAGCGAGGCCCAATATCCCCGCTCCAAGAATGATCTCAAGCCAAATATTGCTTGCATTGTAGGATGAACCATGCTCGTCTGTACCGAGTATAAGGCCGATATTCCCCCAACCGATACCAAAGATCGGATGTGCCTGAACCTCTTTCCAGGTCCGGGCATAAATTTCGCTCCGGATCGCGATATTGGGATCAGGGCGATAGACAGTGGTGACAAATTTTCCGAGGCTTCTTTCAGTTTCAATTTCCTCGAGGAGTATGTGTCGACAGTCCCACTCGGAGAGCTCTCCCACGTCCTGGATCGTTATTGGATCAACTGGAAGGAGCGCATCCTGATCGCACGCAACCGTAATTTCTTGCAGGCCCGTTGCCGTACTTTCGGCCCGGTCAAAGAGGTTGAAGCGAGTGAGCGGAATATCGATCACAATAACAAGGGCGATGACGAAGATCACGACAAGGCTCTGCATGCTCTGCAAAACGATCCGGAGAGATCTCTTGCCGCCAATGAGCATCTCGACAGAAGCCCATGTAAAGATGCCAGCGAGAGCAGCTAGCCAGGCGCTTCGACTTACCGTGAGGATAAGCGCGATGCTAATCGGTAAAAGCAGAGCCGCGACCAAGAGGACACGGGCGAGATTGCCTGAAAAGTCTTCGGATGGACGGGAAAGCACATCAGCAAACCTCCTGAGTGCGGCAACAAGAAGGAGCGCTATAAAAAATCCTAGCCAATCTGGCTCTGCAAAAAACGCATTCGGACGACCTGGCATGACAGCCTGGAGCACAATCCCTCGCTCAAAGGCGATATTCTGAACTATGGCATACAGGGCCATCACCAGACCGGAGGCAAGAAGCGTTGCAAGGGCGATCCGAACATCTCCGATCGTCTTTAGAAAGATCCGACAGAGGATGTAGAGCGCGTAAAATGACCCGACAATAATCCCAAGTCGGATACCTTGTCCGCCGCCAATCATCCCTGATACGAGTGCACCAATAGGGATCAATGCGAGAAAGAAATCGAGACGAGACCATGCAAACAGCGGGAAGCGGCTCCGACCGGAAAAGACCCTCAGTATGAGCGCAAGAGTAAGCGTCAGAAAAAGCCACTGATATAGCCGAAGTGAAAATCCGAATGAGTCCGGCACTACATTGATAGTTTCGAACGGCGCTACCGCCACAAGCAAAAGAAAACACCAATTCGGCCGATACAGTCCCAAGAGAAAGAACAGCACAAAGAAGAAGCAAAAATTGACTGGACTGAGAGGAAAAACCCCCACGAAGAACAGAAGGATTCCCAACATGCCAGCGACCGCACCGAGAAAAGCAAAAACAGTATGCGGATCACGCTGCCAAATCCTGATCGCGTTTAGAAAGCTTTCCATGAGAGAGTATGAAGCTATTGTAGCAAACGGGATGCGACTATCCCGGTGAAGCGTGACCAACTATACGCTGCTGCCCTCTCGTTCCCCTGTCGACGCAACCGATCACGGAGCGCCTTGTCTGTCGAAATCGAGATGAGCGCTGCCGCCAACTCATCGGCATCGTCCGGCGAAACAATGAGGGCGGCCTCTCCCACGAGTTCGGCGAGTGATCCCTCGGTCGTGGAGATGACGGGCGTACCTGATGCGAAAGCTTCGAGCACCGGCAGACCGAAGCCCTCGTAGCGCGAAGGATAGACGAAGGCAAGCGCGCCCTGATAGAGCGCCGGGAGGTCGGCATCCGGCACCCAGCCGAGAAGCCGGACATGGGATTCGATGCCAAGTTCTTTTACGATGGCCTGGACCGGGGTCGCAAGCGGATTACCCTCGGCATAGATCGTGCCCGAGATGACAAGCGGCGGGAGAATGGTCGATTCGGATGAATGGAGAACCTTGGCATAGGCCCGGAGAAGGAGCTCCGTATTCTTCCGCACCTCGAGTCCGCCACCATGGTAGAGATAGCCAGGGGAAAGCTTGAAGCGCGCGAGGACGGAATCGCTGATCTTCGTTTCGATCCGCTCCCCGAAACTCTGCGCGATGCCAAGAGGCACGACGGTTATCTTCGTTTCCGGTATCCCCATCAGAGACTCGAGATCGTGCTTGGTCGCCTGAGACGGCGCGAGGAGGCTGCTCGCCTGATTGATACCCCGGAGAATCGCCTGATAGTGAAGCCGCTGCCGAATATTCCGGAGGTATTCGGGGAAACGTTTCGGGACGAGATCATGGACGAGCATGACATGCCGTATCGAATCTGGAAAAATAGTCGCCGATTGATAGAGACTGAAAAAGACATCACAGCCATCGCGCTCGACCGCGCGCGGCAAGGAAAACCGCTCCCAGAGATAGCGATGCGGGATATCATCGCGCGTCCACCAGGCAGCAACTCGGACAAAGCGCCAATTTTTCGGCCAGTTTCCCGCTGGCACTTCGCCCTCGTAGTACCAGGCCCATTCGTTTAGCTGCCCTTCGCGGCTGACCGCAAGCGCACGCATGAATTCGAGCGTCACGACGCCGATTCCGGTCGAAGGCTTCTGGAAATAGCTCGCGTTGACGCCGATTTTCATACGTCCGGTTCCGTTTCGCGGATGATCTTTTCTGCCGCTTTCGTCACCCGATCGAGCTCGGCCGCCAAAGGGTGACCGGCAAGCTTGGACTGGATGATACCGTTGAAGGCAAGCGCGAAACGCAAGTAGCGATCTGATGATCCCCGATTCTGCTCGAACGTTTGTGCATTGCGCCGCCACTTAGCCCAGAACTCATCCGGTCCAAATTTCGCGTACTCGCCGAGGAATGAACGAGTATTGCAGATCTTGTCAGCCGCTGCGATCATGAGCGCGCCCTCCGAATCATCCGTGAGCCGGTGGAGATAGTCCTCTTTCTTCAATCTGACGCGGTCCTGATGCGGCAGCTCGGGATGCTCGTCATAGAGTGCATTGTCTTCGGTCACCTCGGCAACGAGCGCCGCCACGGCCGGACCGAACTCGGCTTCGAGCATCTCGCGGGTATATCCCGGTACGTCTTCGAGCGTGTCATGGAGGAGTCCGGCGATGATGATGGATTCGTCATCGGTAAAATGCGACAAGAGAAAACCGACCGCGTACGGATGGACGATGTACGGCAGCCCGTTCACCCGGCGCGTCTGGCCGTGATGGAGCTCGGTCGAGCGCTCGATGGCGCGGAAGATTTGATCGGTAAGAAACATAGTTCCAGATACATTTTACGCCTCTAGAGAAGGAAAAACAATAAAAAAAGCTCCCGTCGCGATGCAACGAGAGCCGAGACCGGAACGGCCCTGATTTCACTTGCCAGGCAAAGGGTGAGGGAAGAAATCAGTCATATATTCCATATCTTCTCCCGTCTTGACTTTGTATGTCACGAAGACCCCCGTCACCTTCTCCCCCAGTCCGAGGAGTGTTTTCACGGCATCAGCGAGCAGCATGTACTGATGGCTACCGCTTATGGTCACAATGATTTGCGACGGAAGACCTTCACAGTAGTGGTAGCTTTCCACCCGCGCCTCATGAACGTATCTGAGATCGCTCAGGGACGTCCAATCATGGATCACGACCCATCCGAGGGACGAGTCTTCATTTCCAGCAAAGTGATCACTCACTTTTTATCCTCCTCATTCAATGAACATGCGAACATGTTGAGTCAGATTACTCAACGGAGCATAGTAGCATGAAAATATAATTAAGTCAATATAAAAAAATGTATCTGTACGCTTGTAAAATAGGTTTTTTTTTCTTAAAATACGTTTATTATAAACTGTAAATATCCCTGTTATGGCGAAGAAATCAGTCGTCGCAGTCATCGGTCTCGGCTATGTCGGACTCCCCCTCGCCCTCAGAGCAAGTGAGCGCGGGTATGATGTGATCGGATTCGACACACACAAGGAAAAGATCGCCCTCCTCAAAAAAGACATCTCCCCGATCGAGGATCCCTTCCTGAAGGAAAACGTCGGCCGATTCAAGATCCGCCCGACGTCCGATGAGAAAGAGCTTCGGAAGGCTGACGTTTTCCTCATCTGCGTACCGACCCCGGTCGACGAGTCGTTCTATCCCGATCTCGTCCCGGTCGTGAGCGCATCCGAGCTCGTCGCGCGAAATGCCAAGAAAGGCGCGCTCGTCGTCCTCGAATCGACCGTCAATCCCGGCGTCTCCGAGGAAATCGTCCGACCGATCTTCGAAGAACGCGGCAGGAAAGTAGGTCGCGATGTCTACATCGCCCACTGCCCGGAGCGCATCAATCCCGGCGATGCCAAATGGAATGTGACGAATATCCCGCGTGTCGTCGGCTCCTTCGATGCCACTGGCCTCGCCAAGGCACTCGATTTCTACCAATCCATCGTCGACGCCGAGATCCGACCGATGAAATCCATCCGCGAAGCCGAAGCAGTCAAGATCGTCGAGAATTCGTTCCGCGACATCAATATCGCCTTCGTGAACGAGCTCGCGAAATCCTTCGA
>SSEF01000027.1 GCA_008012175.1 Candidatus Moraniibacteriota bacterium
ACATCGCTGGAAACCAGCTGTCTACGAGAAAAAAACATGGTCCAGATGCCGGATTTCCGGCTCCTTACCAGGACGAAAGGTCACCGCCACAACATCGAATGAGTAGTCACGATCTTCGATTTTCCGCTCTTTGAGATAGGCGCCCGCCGCCTTCTCCATTTTTCGGAGCTTGGACCGATTGACCTGCCACTCCGGAAGACGGCTTTCTTTTCCAGAATCGAGAAAGACCGCTTTCACCTCGACAAAGACGATTTCTCCCTTTCTTTCCGCTACGATATCAATCTCTCCGAGGCGAATCCCTCGGATATTAGCATAGTTGCGCTCCCGGATTCGATATCCATGAGCAGTAAGATGCTTGGCTGCAGCATCCTCCCCAGCTCTCCCAATATCCGCACTGTTCCACATAGCAAATTTCCCCTATCTAAGATTTCTCAAGAATATACTTGCAAAAACCGTTTTTAGCAACAAAAAAAGGCCTGTTTGGCCATTCCATTTATCTTCTTTGCCCGGAACCACGAGGTGTTGGTGCCGGGCGCTTGACGACGCCCAATATTTTAAAAAAATTGGCTGTGCAAGCGCCCAGCGTGCGTGTGCCCAACATATCTCTGGAGAAGTCTAGCCCGGGTGAGAGGCAGTTTCGCTTCCACACGAGAGGTATGTGGTTTGATGCTCACGCTATTGGTAGGATATTTCTGGCAGATCCTTGATCTCTCACCGTTTTTTGGCTATGCCTAACAATTTTTGAAGGTGCTAATTTTTGAAGCTTTTTTGCTTTTTGTTTTTGTGTAAAGGCCGAGCGATATATTATATTTCTCGACATTTGTGTTTTTGTTTTGGCGGCACGCTCCAGACCAGAATAGGAGCTGTTGGTGGCGATGCACCGAACGGTTAAACAGTGGAGACCTTCTCATACCCATCGCAAGATGCGGAGGAGAGGGTCTCCCGTGTTCGAGATCATGTTTTCAAGTAACTTTCTCACTACGACAATCCAATTATAGCAGAAAAAAATGCTCGAGTCAATTTTGGATGCAAAATATCTTTTATTCTCAGGATTATTTCATGTCTTGAAGATAGGAACGACACATCCCGCAAATCAAACGCTCAAGAAATAAGTGCGTGACTTTAAAAGTATCGCTTCTACAAGCCATTCTTATCCAGAACTGAGCGGAGCGAGTCCTTGCTCGTACCGAGTACCCATTGTTGGTCTCGGACAGCATAATCAACCGAGAGCCCAAGCGCTGGATCGATATTTGCAAATCGTACCGGCCGTCCGAGATAGGAACCGTCACGAAACGTCAGATTTGTCTTCGGAGCAGTTGTCACATCAAGAAAAAGTGGCGCGACAGCCAAAGCCAAGTCTTTTTCGTTTTTCTTCAGGCCCGCTTCAAATGCCGGAATATCCTTGATAGAGGCCACAAGCACTATGCGGGGTCGGCCGCTGTCCATGAAGATGTAGAGCGAGAACGATTCATCCAATGTACTCAGAAGATCGGCAGACACATTTAGCTTGGCGAGATAGGCAAAACGCGAAAGGGCCAAGGGATTCAATTTTTGATCCCGAACGAGAAACTCTATGGGGCCTGACAAGCTATCTTTACGGATCAGATCTCCTGCCTGAAGCAGGGCGCTCTGTATCTGCTCAGCAGTCACTGTTTCAGTGTCAAAAGAGAGAATATTCGGCTGATCCGAGAAGTACCGCGTCTGAGAGGCTAATTCTGGCTGGATAGCAGGTTGCGGCAGGCTTGGGGACTCGACTCGAACCTCCGGCTTGACCATGCTGATGTTTGATTGCCACCAGAAATATGTCCCAAAAGCCAAAATGATGAGAAGTAGAGTGACTGCTATGGATATCACGAGAAGTATCTTACGGTCTCGGAAAATAGGCTTAAGGGCTTGAAGAAAGGCGCTCAGTGAAGACAATGATGCACGAAATGATGGACCAGCCGCTGGAAGGGTCGAGGTACGGAATGCTACTGGAGACGATTCCTGACTCGCCACTTCCGATGGACCCGGCCTCTCTGATGAGGGCACGGCTGCGGGCCGAGCAAGCGGAGGATCGAAGACTGGCAATTCAACAGGAGGGACAGCCGTATTCCCTATAGACTCGCGGAGAAACGGGCTTCCGGATCGATCATTCGATTCTGCATCAACCTCAGTGACTCCAGGTGCTGTGAAAAAAGGCGCTCCCCCAGTGGTATTTGGATGAAAACTAACCGATGAATCAGCTGCCCGAGCGGCATCAGCCGAAATTCCCCTTCCCGAAAGGTCATCTTCCATGGTTCGAATGAGATTCTGGAGCGGGTCGGCTGGACGCGAGGGAATCGTAGAGGCTTTTTTTTGTTTGAACCAATCCATACAAATACAAAAGAGAGGCTAATCCTCTCTCAAGTATACTATACTCCCTTTTACAAATGCTATTCGCGTTCTTCGCCGAGCTCCTGGCGCACCATCTTGGCCTTTGCCATCTTGTGCGAGAGGTTGATGCGTCCCTGGGAATCGATTTCCTTCACGATTACTGCCACGACATCACCGACTTTGACTATATCTTCAACCTTCTCTACCCGGTGATCAGCGAGCTCAGAGATATGGATAAGCCCCTCCTGATTCGGGAGCACCTCAGCAAAGGCGCCGAAGTTCATGATCCGAGTCACGCGCCCCTGAAACATCTCTCCTACCACTACCTCGCGGGTGATATTCCTGACCCATTCGACCGCCTCCTTAGCGCTTGTCTCATCAACCGAGGTGATGAAGACTGATCCGTCGTCCTCAATGTCGATCGAGACGCCGGTCTCATCAATGATCTGATTGATCATCTTGCCGCCAGGACCGATAACATCGCGGATCTTCTCAGGATTGATATGCAGCGTGATAATGCGCGGAGCATACGGGGACATCGTCTTCTTCGGCTCTGGGATAGCAGCGAGCATAACCTCCATGATCTCAAGCCGTGCTGCCAACGCTTGCTTGATGGCGATTCCAAGCATATCCGGGGTGAGGCCGTCGATCTTCACGTCCATCTGCATGGCCGTAATGCCGTCCCGAGTCCCGGCCACCTTGAAATCCATGTCACCGTAATGATCTTCGAGTCCCTGGATATCGGTCAGCACCTTGAATCGGCCATCTTTCCCCGTAATGACGCCCATCGCAATGCCAGAAACTGGTTTCTTGATTGGCACGCCAGCATCCATAAGAGAGAGTGTTGATCCACAAGTCGAAGCCATCGAGGAGGAGCCGTTCGAGGAAAGGACCTCTGAAACGAGATGGATCGTATATGGAAAGTCTTCCTTGGATGGCAGCACTGGGAGAAGCGCCTTTTCAGCAAGCGCCCCATGACCGACTTCCCGTCGACCAGGACCGCGCATCGGCTTGATCTCACCAACCGAGTAGGCGGGAAAATTGTAGAAGTGCATGTAGCGCTTCTTCTCATCGGTCTCCATCGTATCGACAACCATCTCGTCACCTGGAGCTCCGAGTGTCGTCACGGTCAAGACCTGGGTCTCGCCACGCGTGAAGAGGCCCGTGCCATGGGTACGCGGCAAAATACCCACCTGGGAAGCGAGCGGGCGGATCTCGGTCAATGCACGGCCATCCGGGCGAGCGTCGTGCTCGAGGATATTGGTATGCAGCGCCTCATCCGAGAGTTCTTCGGCGATAAGAGAGAGGACTTCCGCCTGATGCGGCTCGTCGGGAAAGTTGGCAGCAGCGTACTCTGCAGCCTTTGACTCAATTTCAGCAACCTTTTCCGCCATTGCAGCCTTCGGGCGGAGATAGAGCGCCTCGGCGAGACCAAGTGAGCTCACATATGCTCTCATCTTCATTTCAAACTCATCGCTTCCGACAAGCCGTGCAGCAACACGCTTCTCACGTCCGGCCTCTTTCCTGACGCTCTCGATGAAATCGGTAATTTTCTGGATCGCCTCGTGGCCGAAACGGAACGCTTCCGTCATCTTTTCTTCCGGAATCTCGTTCGCCCCGCACTCAATCATATTGATCTTGTCGTGAGTACCCGAGAGAAGCAGATCGAGCACGCTTCCGTTTCGTTCCTCACTCGACGGATTGAGCACAAATCCACCGTCTCCAAGAATACCGACGCGCACTGCGCCGATCGGGCCAGCCCACGGGATATCGGAAAGCGTCAACGCGGCCGAAGCGGCGATCATCGCGACCAGGTCCGGATCATTCTCGCCATCGTACGAGAGCACGGTCGTGACAACCTGGACTTCGTTCCGCATCCGGCTGTCGAAAAGCGGACGGATAGTCCGATCGACCGCGCGACCTGAGAGGATCGCATCGTCCGATGGACGCCCCTCGCGCTTGATGAAACGCGAACCCTTGATCTTCCCGGCAGCATAGTACCGCTCCTCGAAATCCACCATGAGTGGAAAATAGCCCGTAATTCGGGACATCTCTTTGCTCATGACCGCGGTAGCGAGGACGACTGTGTCCCCGTACTGGACGGTCACCGCACCATTCGCCTGACCGGCGAGAAGGCCGGTTGAAATGCTTAATTCACGCCCACCGAGCTGGAGAGACCATTTTCTGGCTCCTTGCATAGTTTTGAAACGCCCTCCAGGCTCATAAACACGCGGTTTTCCCCGATATTTCGGGAAGATCCGTGTAGCTATAAACCTGAAAAAGGCTTCTATTAAGATTGATTGCCCCTAGATTAGCGTCATTTTCTCCCTTTTGTCAAAGAAAAACCGGCAACAGGGAATTCTGTTGCCGGCATGGGCCGAAACGCTGTTCAGCTGGGATACTCGAGGCCTTTCACTCGCCAGGCAACCGTCTTGCCGGCCCGAAATGGTATGACCTCGCTCTCGCCGAACGGGTAGCTCGCTGGCACTGTCCACGGCTTCCTCACCAGGGTGATCCGGTCAGTATTCCGCGGCAAGCCATAGAAGTCCGCCCCGAAATGACTGGCGAACCCTTCGAGCCGATTGAGCGCGCCGAGGCTATCAAACGCCTCGGCGTAGAGCTCGATGGCTGCATGAGCCGTGAAGCAGCCCGCGCAGCCACAGCCGCATTCCTTCGTCCCCTTCGCATGCGGCGCCGAATCGGTACCGAGGAAGAACTTCGGACTACCGGAAGTTGCTGCGAGCAAGAGCGCTTCGCGGGCGCACTCCCGCTTCATGATCGGCAGACAGTAGTGGTGCGGATTGACGCCGCCGCGGAAGATCGCGTTGCGATTCTCGAGAAGATGGTGTGCCGTCATGGTCGCGGCGATATTCGGGAAGCTTTCCACGAACTGTACCGCCTCGGCCGTCGTCGCATGCTCGAGCACGATCCGAAGCTTCGGATAGCTGTCGACGATCTCAAGCAGCACATCTTCGAGGAAACGCTTCTCGCGGTCGAAGATATCGACTTCGCCGGCATCATCACAGAGAAGCTCTCCATGGACGCAGAGCACGAGACCGAGTTCTTCAATCGCAGCGAGCACGCCTTCGATCTTATCGATGTCCGAGACGCCGTCGGCCGAGTTGGTCGTGGCATTGGCCGGATAGAGCTTGAAAGCTTTCACCAGCCCGGACTTCGCCGCTTCTTCGACGTCCTTCGGCATCGTATTGTCGGTAAGGTAGAGCGTCATGATCGGTTCGAACAGTGCTTTGAATGGTGGTTCATGAAGCGGTTCGATGATCCGTGCATAGTAACGCAAAGCCTCTCCTGCCGTAGTGACTGGCGGCTTCAAGTTGGGCATGATGAGCGCCCCGCCGAAGACGCGCGCGCTATGCTGGAGCGCACTCACCATCGCTGCACCATCGCGCAAGTGCAGATGCCAGTCATCCGGCCGAGTGATCGTGATTCGATCCATCGTGATTCTCCTTTCAGTTGTCAGTGAAACCGATGTACTGCATGGCGATATCGCCGAACACCTTGGCGCCGCCAACGAAATAGGCGGTGCCAATTTGCACAACCGAAGCGCCGGCCCAGAGCATCCTCTCGACATCTTCACCGCTCTGTACGCCGCCCACGCCCCAGACAGCGATCCCTTCCGGCAGCACCTTGCGCCATTGCTGTACCTGGCCAAGCGCCTGCTGGAAGATCTGCTTGCCGGAACCGCCGGCATAGCCGAGCTTGTCCGGCGTCTGGATGACCGGCGTGCCGTCGGAATTGAAATCGAGGCAGTTCGGCACGGTGTTCTGCGTGACGACAGCATCGACCGGAAACTCCGCGATGACCGAGGCAATCTCTTCGATCCGGTCCGGATCCATCGGCGAGACTTTCACCGAAATAAACCAACCCCCGGTGTAATTGAACACCGCCGAAAGCGAATCTTCAACCAGCTGCTTCCGGTACGAGATAATCGGCTTCCTTTTGCCGCCATCGGCGACATTCGGACAGCCGAGATTGACCTCGACGCCGTCAAAGCCGATCCGCTGCACCCGAGCCGCTAACTCACCGAACTCTTCAGCAAAGAAACCCGCGATGCTCACGATGATCGGCTTGCCGGCTTCATGCGCGATACGCACCATCTCCGGACCGATCTCTTCGAGCTTCTCGATGCCGGGATTCGGCAGGCCGAGCGAATTGAGCGTAAAGACCGGATCGCCATTGAACGTATTGCCGGGATTGCCATCGCGCTGGTTCATAGTGATTGAACCGACGATGATGAAGCCAGCCGCGGATTTTGCCAAAGCTTCCACTTCAGCGACGGATTTGCACCAGCCGGCAGCATTGCCGACCGGAAAATCAGGATTGATCTTCATGTTTCCCTCTCCTTTCCAGTTGTTCAGGTACGGAAAAGGAACCCGAAACGGTTCCTCCTTGGGCCGAAGCGTACCGAAAACCACTTTTTTTGTCAAAGAGAAAACGGGCGCCGGCCCGTTTTCGTTTTTCCGCCCAACCCTTGCTATTCAGATGAGGAAGCGGCGCTTATTCTCGGAAAGATTGAGAAAATCATCTGCCTTCTCTATGAGTTTCGCCGAGGATGATTCAGCAAATGCGATCACCTCGACACGGACGCCATAAGTGTTCTGGAGATACTCCACGAGATGGACATAGTCGCCATCGCCTGAGACGAGCACGATGACGTCGAGCTTCGCCGCCATCTTGATCGCATCGATCGCGATGCCTACGTCCCAGTCGCCTTTGCGTGATCCATCAGGGAATATCTGGAGATCTTTGGTCATCACGTCGTAACCGCTCTTCGTCAGGGCTTCGAAGAATTTCTCCTCCATCCCTTCCGTCGTCTTGATACCGTACGCGAGCGCCCGGATGAGCTTGCGCTCATTCACGCCAGCCTCAAGAACGGCCTTGAAATTCACCTTCTTGCCGTAGAGAACGCGGGCGCTGTAGTAGAGATTCTGTATATCCACGAGCACGCCGACCCGCTGGTCACTGAATTTTGCCATAAAAATATTTCACCGGTTTAAAAAGCCGCCTCAACAGAAACCGCCACTCGCGTGGCGGCAACCATTGTTACAGTCCGAGCTTCTTGACGAGCGCCTTCTGAGCTTTCTCATTCGTCTTCTCGAGGTAGGCGAGGAGCTTCTTGCGCTTGGCTACCATCTTGAGGAGGCCGCGGCGCGAATGAAAGTCCTTCTTGTTCTTCTTCAGGTGTGTTGTAAGCCTCTTGATCTGCTCCGTGAAGAGGGCGATCTGGTATTCCGGAGAACCGGTATCCGAATCGTGCCGCTTCACCTCGCTGGTCACCTTTTCCTTCTGCTTGTGCGAGAGCGCCATAGCGTCTTCATGTCAGCGATAGACTCGTTGGAGGTCGGACTTCACAACCAATCTACGCTCGATGTATAAAAATTACCTCATGAGAATAGCACGGTTTTCTCTTTCTGGCAAGACACAACGCGGAATGACCCTATTCACGCATGCCTGCACGATTCATTTCACACCCATAGAATATAATTGGATATCCCCTTAAATTTTAGGCCTTGTCAAGAGAATAGCCTCAAGGCTTTACTGGTGAGCATCAGGCTGGATCAGTTTTGACACGCTGGCTTGAAACTGGTTAAATAAGACGTCCAAGATTTCTTGGATGTCTAGATAGTGTTTTTTCCCATTCCAATCACTTCCATTCTTTCTAGGAGATCGCCATGACCGATATGTCCGGCGTTCGGACCGAACTCAATACTGGACACTTCAGGCTTATTACGGGCCTGGAAGAAGTTGCTCGAGCCTACTATGATGATGACGCAGAAATCCGTGTCTACTACAAGACCGATGATGAGGAACAGGACTGCTTAGCAGTCTTTCGCTTCCTCGCCGCAACCCCTTTTGATGGCTATCGCGGCCGGACGACGACCCCAGAAGGTTTCCTCGTATACTGCTACAAAAAACCTGACGGTTCGGAATGGATAGAAATCAGCCTCCGCTAGCAGCGGACAAACAAAAGGTCCCCGCACAAGCCTGTGCCGGGACCTTTTTTCTTTGTCATTGGATTTTCCGATTCGTTGCCTAGGTTCAGATCAGAGTGAAAGCGCCGACATGATCCCCGACCTGCGGCCGCATGACGCGCACCCCTTGGGTTACGCGAGAGAGGAGTGGTACCGACTGAAATGGCACACGGATGATGATGCCTTTTTCCGATGTTACAAGCATGTCAGCTTCTCCATCTTCCTCGCTCGTGATATGCGCTCCGACGAGTTTCCCGGTCTTCGCGGTGACATTCATCGTCTTGATGCCGGAACCGCCGCGCTTCTGGATCTTGTAATGTTTGAGATCGCTCCGTTTGCCGTATCCATTCTCAGAGAGAATAAGGAGCTCGCGGTCCTTGCCGCCCCTCTCGACGACATCCATCGCGACCACATGGTCCCCTGTCCGTAGCTTGATACCACGGACGCCAGCCGCTCCCCGGCCCATCGGGCGGACGTCGCCCTCCCCGAATCGGATCGCTTGGCCAGACCCGGTCGTAATGACGACTTCATCAGTGCCAGTTGTCGGAGCGACCCAATTGAGCGTGTCCCCTTTCTCGAGATTGATGGCAATGAGTCCGGAGCGGCGGACATTGGAAAACTCTTCGATCTTCGATTTCTTTACCGTCCCATCAGTCGTCGTCATGAAGAGGAACTTCGACGCGTCATCCTTGCCAAGCGCGATGAGAGCCGTGATCTTCTCCTCGTTCGAAAGTTGGAGAAAATTTACGATCGCCTGTCCTTTGGCCGTCCGTGTCGACTCAGGGATCTCATATGCCTTAGTCTGAAAGACTTTGCCCGTGTCAGTGAAGAACATGAGGCTATCGTGCGTCTCGATGGTAAGGACCTTCGCGATCTTGTCCTCCTCTTTTGTCGTCGCGCCGATCACGCCTTTTCCGCCGCGCTTCTGCACACGGTAGACGCTCGGATTCATGCGCTTGATATAGCCGTCATCAGTGAGGGTGATGATCGCCTCCTCGTTCGGGATGAGGTCTTCTTGCTTGAATTCTCCGATCCCGCCCTTCACCACTTTTGTCCGTCGGTCATCGCCGAACTTCTCTTTCACCTCGGTAAGTTCGGTTTTCACGAGCGCCAGGATTTTCTTCTTGTGCTTGAGCAGGTCTTCAAGATACGCGATGAGCTTGAGCTTTTCAGCAAGCTCGTCCTCAATCTTCTTGCGCTCGAGACCGGCGAGCGTCTGGAGCCGCATCTCGAGAATGGCTGCTGCCTGCTTGTCGGACAGCTTGAATTTCTTCATGAGGTTGGCGTGCGCCTCTTCCTTGGTCGGCGACTGCTTGATCGTCTTGATGATCTCGTCGATATGATCGAGCGCCTTCTTGAGGCCTTCGAGGATATGGGCACGATCCTTGGCCTTCTGTAGTTCGTATTCGCTCCGCCGCGTGACGACACGCTCACGATGGACGATGTAGTGCTCGAGGATCGACTTCAGGTTGAGGATCTGGGGATCGACGCCATCGACGAGCGCCAACATGTTCACGTTGAAGTTCTTCTGGAGATCGGTGAGTGTATAGAGCTTGTTCAGGACCTTCTGCGGAAATGCGTCCTTCTTCAAGTCGATCACGATGCGGACACCGTCTTTGTCAGACTCATCGCGAAGGTCCCGAATCCCCTGGATTTTGTCTTCCTTCACGAGCTCAGCGATCTTCTCGATGAGAGCCGCCTTATTCGTCGCATACGTCATCTCGGACACGATGATCTGAAATGCGCCCGCTTTTGTCTCGATAATCTCAGCCACTGCACGCGTAACAATCGGCCCGCGACCCGTTGCATAGGTCTCACGGATATCTCGGGTATTGTAGATGATACCGCCCGTCGGAAAGTCCGGTCCCTTAATGAACTGCATCAGATCATCCACGTCACATTCCGGATTGTCGATCTGGAAAGAGATCGCATCGACGAGCTCCCCAAGATTGTGCGGCGCAATGTTCGATGCCATGCCGACCGCGATACCGACCGTGCCGTTCAGAAGAAGCTGTGGCAGTTTTGCCGGGAGCACGACTGGCTCTTCATGCACGCCATCGAAGTTCGGAATAAAGTCTACAGTATCCTTCTCGATGTCGATGAGCATCTCTTCGGCGATCGCCTTGAGCTTCGCCTCGGTATACCGGTAGGCTGCCGCCCGATCGCCATCCATCGAGCCAAAGTTTCCCTGCCCCCAGATGAGCGGGTAGCGAAGCGAGAAGTCCTGTGCCATGCGGACCATGGTATCGTAGACCGCTGTGTCACCGTGCGGATGGTACTTTCCGAGCACTTCACCGACAACCGTCGCGGACTTTCGAAATTTCGCACCCGAACGAAGCCCTGTCGACCACATCGAGTAAAGGATGCGGCGATGAACCGGTTTTAGACCGTCACGGACATCCGGCAGGGCACGGCCCACGATGACAGACATCGCGTAGTCGAGGTATGACTGTTTTACTTCCTCCGTGATATTGCGACCCTCGATACGGCCGGCATGGAATTCATTCTTTTCTGACATAGGTAATTTTGACTAACGTGCAAGTGCCCCCTCTGAACTCTGCGCTTCTTTTGGAACAATGCCTTGTTCGCCCGGATCGAGGCGAGCACGATTCTCTACTTGTTCGCGAAGAAACTCCTCGCCAGACTTCGGTGTCCCAGCTTCCATAGCCTTCTCTCCCGAAAGTATATCGTCCAAAGAAAAATCTGACGGCTTCGGTAGAATTCCATTGCCTGCCACTGCGCCATCTGCCGATTCAGTCTTTGTTCGCTTGAGATTTTCAGACACCGTAAGTGACCAGATGATAAGCACAAAGAACATGGAGGCAAGCGCGCAGCCAATGACATAGCGCTGACGGACCGATTCTGGCTTCATTTTTACCCTTTCAATCCAACCTTCAAGACTCCAGCGCATAAAAAACGACCATTAATTCTTTGCAAGGAGCACAATTTCCATATTCTTTCCTTCGAGATCCTTCTTTTTAACATTCCATTTTGCAATGGTTTCCCTTGGGCAATTCCCCATAACCTTACAAAATGACTTCTCGTCCGGCAAAGCTGTCGTCATGCCGGCAATTTTATAATGCATCGGGATAACCGTTTTTGGCTCGATTTTCCGGACAAGCTCATCAATCACATCGATGGGGAGAGTGTCTCCACCACCCACCGGGATAAACAACACATCCACTCCCGTAAGTCGTTCGATTACGTCCGCTGCCGGCTCGCCCGCAAGACCTCCAAGAAAACAGAGTCTCATTTCCTCGGTCTCAAACAAGAAAATTGTATTTTTGGCGGCTTTAGGAGACATGCTCTCCTTACTAACGCTTGGAAAGCCAAGAATGGATATTCCCCGAGCCGAATATTCGCCAGGCGAAAAAATTTTTACCGGACTTCCCTTGATCACCTCCAGCCCAACCGCGTCCGGGGACTGATGCGAGAGGAGGAGGATGCCTGCCTCGCCTTGTGGTGCACGAAGTCCCAGGCCTTTATCTGGCACATCAGTGACAATCACAACGTCTTCCGTTGCCCGGCCGTTTGGCTTAGTTGTGATCTTGAAGCAATAGTCTCCGTAATACTGGATATTCATACGAAAGCATCCTCTTATGCACAAAGAATACGCTTATCCTAGCAGGATTTCCCTCTCAGAGCAAGATACTGAGACTACTGCTATGGCTCAGCCAATCAACCTCCATATCTATTTTTAATATTGACTTTTTTACTTATAAATGTCTTATTAAATATGATATTTTATCAACAGGGGCGATAGGGTATAGTCGTTTCTTTATTAGTTCAATGGAAGAGCATCGGGTTTAGATTCTAAATACTCCTCTCTTCAAATTTGTAATCCCGGATAGACTTGATTTTTTCTCTCGCTGCTGATAGAATGTTCGCACGTGTTTCTGGTATTTTCTAAGCCTTGAGACAACTGAATACGGGATGCTTGAATCCCGATTGAGAAGCCGCCTGTCCGTTTCCCTTCTCTTTTGAGACCTTCTTGCACCCCAAATTCCGGGGTTTTAATTTTTTACGGAGCTTCCCCGGCTCCGCACCCGTTACAACGCCTATGTCCATGTCCAACAACATGACCGATCTGAAGCTGAAAAGTAATATGACCGAGCTCGAACAGCTCTACGAAGCCCATTCTGCGGCGATACCGGAAGTAGGCGATGTCGTTCCGGGCACCGTCATCTATGTCGGATCGAGCTCAGCACTGGTCGACCTCGGTCCCCTCGGCACCGGCATCGTCCTCGGCAAAGAGATGAAAGACGGTCTCGGCGGCGGCGTAAAGCTCCGTGTTGGTGACCAGGTTCAGGCGACCCTCATGAGCTTCGAGAATGAGGACGGCATGATCGAGCTTTCGATCCGTGAAGCTTCCTATGACAAGAGCTGGGAAGATATCGAGAATAAGCTCCGGGGCAAGGAAGTTGTGGAGACAAAGGTAAGTGATGCTAACAAAGGAGGTCTCATGATAGAGGTAAATGGTATTCCGGGCTTCCTCCCGGTTTCCCAACTCGCAAGCGAACATTATCCGCGCGTTGAAGACGGCGATAAGAACAAGATCCTCGATCTCCTGAAGAAACTTGTCGGTGAGACGCTCTCCGTCCGCATCCTCGATGCTGACCGCGAGAGCGAGAAGCTTATTGTTTCTGAAAAGGCTGCTCAGAGCGAGAAGGAAAAGGAATTTCTCAACCTGCTCCATGTCGGCGATACGATCGAAGGTACTGTCTCCGGCGTGGTCGACTTTGGCGCTTTCGTAAAATTCGCCCTCCCCGGCGAACACGCGGACAAGCGACTCGAAGGACTCGTTCACATCTCCGAACTCGCCTGGCAGCTGATCGATGATCCGCGCGAGATCGTCAAAACCGGCGATACCGTTTCGGCCAAGATCATCGGCATCGACGACAATCGCATTTCACTCTCCATGAAGGCCCTGAAAGCCGACCCGTGGGAGCATGTCGGCGAGCGCTACAAGGTCGGCGACGAAGTCCCAGGCACGGTCGACAAGATGAACCCCTTTGGCGCGTTCGTCTATCTCGACAAGGACATCCACGGGCTCGCGCACGTTTCGGAATTCTCCGACATCTATCCGGGCCGCAAGATGGAAGAAGTCTTCGAGGTCGGCAAGCCGTACACCTGGAAGATCCTCTCGATCGAGCCCCGGACGCACCGTCTCGGACTTCTCCCGGTCAAGAAGTAATGTGCCATCGCGCCCCTCTCTGGAGGGGCGCTTTCGTAAGTAGCCGATATCCGAACTAACATGAAAAACGTTTTCATCGTCTCCGGTGCTGCCGGATCAGGAAAGGACTCTATCATCGACGCGCTCCAATCAACCCTTCCAATTGAACGCATCATCACAACCACGACGCGGGCAAAAAGACCAGGGGAATCTGAGGGAAACCCTTACTACTTCCTCTCCCCCGAAGAATTTGAACACCGCGTTGAAAACGGAGAATTTGCCGAACACTCTATAAACGAGAACGGTGGACGCTATGGCGTAACACATTCCGAACTCGAACGAATTACTGAAAAAGGCGGAATCGCCATCTGGCGAGTCGACTGGAAGGGCGTTATATCGATAAAGAAACTCTTTCCGGAAATTCCCGCCATCTATATATCGGCACCCATCGAGCTACTTGAAGCGCGCCTCCGCAAACGTGATCAAGAGAAACCGGAGTCTTACTTCCAAGAGCGCATGGCCTATACCGTGGAATGGCTCAATCATCTCGATATCTATGACTACAGGGTTGAAAATGAAGAGGGCAAACTCGATGACGCGGTCAAGCAAGTCAAGACGATCATCGAATCCCGCCTCAAAGACTAGCGGCCTCGCCAGGACTCATGGCGGGCTTGTATTCATCCGCCGTTTTCAGAATGCGCTGGCAAAACACGAGTTCCTTCCGCGCGGTTCGAAGGTCATCGTCGCTGTCTCAGGTGGGCCGGATAGCGTCGCACTCCTGACAGTCCTGGTACGACTTCGGGAAAAGCACGGATTTACCCTCCGCGCCGCCCATGTGAACTACCAGCTTCGCGGGTGCGATTCCGAACAAGATGAAGCACTTGTGCGAAAGCACTGCAAATCGTTATCTGTTCCGCTTTCGGTGCTTCATCCGAAAGAGCGCCCGGATAGTAATATCGAGGAGCGATTGCGTCATATCCGATACCATTTTTTCGAGCGCCTTAGAAAAAAATATGATTTTGATGTGATCGTGACTGCGCATACGATGAATGACGTCGCTGAAACCCTGCTCCTCAACCTCATTCGCGGAGCTGGAGAGAAGGGCCTCTCGCCTTTTCAGAGGCCGGTTTCTTCATTATCGCGCCCATTCGTCCATTTACAGAAGTCTGAGATTCTCGACTTTCTCCAGGATGAGAAAATCCCCTTCCGCATTGACCGAAGCAACGCCTCGCGGCGGTTTACCCGAAATCGTGTCCGCCACGAGCTCCTACCACTCCTCGAGACATTTAATCCTTCGATCGTCGAAGCTTTAGCGAGAGCCGCGACAGCCATTGGCCGGGAAGGAAGAAAAAACCCGCCTTCCCGCGAGGCTTGAAATACCCCTATTCTCGTGGTATGGTAGGGAATGCTTCGGAGTAATTCGTACGTTTTCCCAACCTAAAAATCTATGGATAAGTTGATGAAGAATATCGGGCTCGTCGTATTTCTCTTCCTGATGCTATCCGGCATCATGATTCTCTACTCTTCCCCTGAGAAACGCTCGCTCGATGTCTCGCTTTCAGAGCTTGTCACGGAAATCAACAATGGCGAAGTGAAGGAAATTGTCGTCACCGGCAATGTTCTCGAGATCGTCAAGCAGGACGATACGAAGCAGAAGGCGAGTAAAGAGCCCGAGAGCTCGCTCACCGAGACGCTCGCCAACTACGGAATTGACAAGGAGCGATTCAAGGCGGTTTCGGTCACGGTAAAGGAAGACACTGGCTTCGGTTACTGGACCCTCACGCTTCTCCCCTTCATTCTCCCCTTCATTCTTATCTCAGCCTTCATCTGGTTCATGATGCGGCAGGCGCAGCGTGGCAATGCACAGGCACTCAATTTCGGCATGAGCCGCGCACGCGTTCTCGACCCCAAGGATAAGAAGAAGCGCATCACTTTCAAAGATGTCGCTGGCGCGACCGAAGCTAAGCAGGAACTTATGGAAGTGGTCGAATTCCTCCGTCAGCCGAAGAAATTCCTCGCGATGGGTGCCAAGATTCCGAAGGGCGTTCTCCTCCTCGGCCCTCCCGGCACCGGCAAGACACTCATGGCCAAAGCGGTTGCTGGTGAAGCTGGCGTCCCCTTCTTCAATATCAGTGGTAGTGAATTCGTCGAAATGTTTGTGGGTGTCGGCGCTAGCCGCGTCCGTGATCTCTTTAAACAGGCAAAGAAGAATGCTCCGGCTATTGTCTTCATAGATGAAATCGATGCTGTCGGACGGCATCGGGGTGCTGGGCTCGGCGGCGGGCACGACGAGCGTGAACAGACGCTCAATCAGATCCTTGTTGAAATGGATGGCTTTGAAACCGACCAGAGCGTCATCGTGATCGCTTCGACCAATCGCCCAGATGTTCTCGACCCAGCCCTCCTCCGTCCGGGACGCTTCGACCGCCGCGTAACCATGGATCTCCCTGATATCAACGAACGTGAAGCAATCCTGAAAATCCATACCAAGAACAAGCCCCTTGCTGGCGATGTGAATGTGCGACGCCTCGCAGAACGAACGCCTGGATTCTCAGGCGCTGATCTCGCTAACCTCGTGAACGAGGGTGCGATTCTCGCTACTCGCCGAAACATGAAGGAAATTGGCATGCAGGAACTCGCCGAATCGATTGAAAAGGTCATCCTTGGTCCAGAACGTCGGAGCCGTGCTATCAATGAGAAAGAGAAGAAAGTGGTTGCCTATCATGAGGGTGGGCATGCGCTCGTCGGTGCCAGCCTCGCAAATGCCGATCCAGTTCACAAAGTCTCGATCATCTCACGCGGGCATGCCGGCGGCTATACGCTCGCGGTACCGGCCGAGGACAAGACTCTTCACACCGACCGTTACTTCATTGATGAGCTTGCTGTTCTCCTCGGTGGTTATGCGAGCGAAAAGCTTGTTTTTGGCGATGTCACGACCGGTCCTTCGAATGATCTCGAACGCGCTACCCAAATGGCCCGCAATATGGTTACGCGCTACGGCATGAGCCGACTCGGGGCCCGGACCTTCGGCAAAAAGGAAGAGCTCATCTTCCTTGGTCGCGAGATGCATGAAGAACGGAACTACTCCGAAGAAACCGCCCGCTCTATCGATGCTGAAGTTTCGCGACTCATTTCCGAAGCTTTCAATCAAGCGACGGAAATTCTCTCCGGTAAACGTGTTCTGCTCGACCGTATTGCCACGACGCTTCTCGAGAAAGAGACGATTGAGAAGGATGAATTTGATGCACTCGTCAAAGCCGAAGTAGCCCCGGCGCCTGCACCATAAGGAACAACGAAGCCTCTTACCCCTAGATCAATGGCACCATGCCCGAAATGGTATCGCTAGTAGTGATTACCCGGAATTCTCTCCGGGATTTCTGGAAGCACAAATCCCTTTGGTGGTTTGCTGTGCCTGTTGGAACTTTGGTTGGTTTCAACACAGTGGTGTCGCAAGCCATCCAAAACCATATACCAAAAAACCCTGAGCTTTCTCCGTTATCAGTACTCCTCTCCGACTATAGACTTGTCCTTATTTTCAGCGGATCTCTTCTTGTTATTCTCTGTCAATCCGCAATTCGTGGAGCGCTCATTACAACCTTTGTTCACCAAGGGAGAAAATTTAACGGCTCTAGTCCTGCTACGGTAGATAAGAATTCTTTCTGGCACGACATGATTCGCGCTAGCTGGATCTCTGTTAGTCTTGAAGGCATCTACTGGCTGTTGCTTCTAGGTATTGGAGCTGCCGTAATCATGCCCGTCTTTCTCGCCCAATATTTCAACCCGTCTGTTACAGCAGTCATTTTTGAGCTTGGATCCTTACTTCTTTTAATCATCGGGGTCTACTTTTATCTGATCAAGGAGCTCTCTTGTTTCTACGCAATTCTCGGAAAGACAGGTTTTCGGAGTGCTAGTGATCTTGGTTTCCGACTTTTCCGAAAGAATACCTTTAGTACGCTGCTCTTTTTTTTGTATGCTGCACTGCTATCTCTTATTTTCAGCCTTTTCATTGAAAATCTTTTTGGATTGAGCAGCTTACCAATAGAACAATACCCCTCTTTTCCGTCTCTGCTTTCAGGTATTTTGTTTGGACTTTATTATATTTTTGACCAAATACTCAAAACCTCCTTTTTCCGATCTATCGCGAATACCAAAAAAAAATACGCCGTGGAGGAAGCGTTTCTCGAAGCGTCAAAAACACCATCAGGCATTTCTCCAAACTAGATTTTGAGGATTTGCCAGAGATAGAATTTATGCTACAGTACCCTCTGTGTTTCATTTCGACCACATGTAGAATAAGGACAATTAGCTCAGTTGGTTAGAGCGTCACATTGACATTGTGAAGGTCACTGGTTCGAATCCAGTATTGTCCACACTAAACGAAACTTTACAAGTTCTTCCATGAGGAACAGGGCTAAGACGTTTGTCATAGCCTTTCTTTTAGAAATGCACACGTACATGCCGCCAATTTATAGAGGGAAATTTCCTGAGTTTTTAGGAAAGAAATTTACAAAGTTTTCTGTTTTTTATTTCTCATATCACACTTGACATAATAGTCATATTATTCTAAATTGATCGGAAACCAGGCTACGATGGCTGGTTGGTCGCAGTACATTGACATCAAAAGGAGAAGCAGATGAGTCTAATCATTGCAACAATAGGCACCCGATCTGAAAAAGTCGTAGATGGGCGGCGCCAGCAAGTCATTCCGTTCGTCGGAGCAGATCGTGAGGGCGAGTTCGCACAAATTGGGATTGGCTTCATCCTGCCCGACGAGAAGAAAGGGGGGATCTGGGGCACTGCGTTTCCCAATGCGCTCATCCAATCCTGGCGGGGCATGAAGATCCTCGAACAAATCGATTGCATCGGCAACGCTACGCTTTGTGCGTGTTGGACCATCGCGCAACGCACTATCCATGTCAGCGACGAGCGTCATTTCAACAAACTCGCCGAGCAGGTCGGCGGTGCTGACAAGTTACAAACGCTTCGCACTGAAATCCTCGGGTCCGCGCCAAGCGCCGATGAACTTGACGCCATGATCACGAACCTTCGTTTGAAGCATGTGGATGTAAGCGACCAGGAACTCAGAGAAGAAGTACGATCTGGACGGATCTCCACAAGCATCCTTATCGAGGCGATTGTGCGTGAGACAGAAGAGCACAGACATGCACGCAACCGCGAGAAAGGAGAAACAGGCACGCTCTCTCCCATGTAAGGAAAGTCTCAGCACGTTCTTCGAAAATCTCGACATTGCCGACTCCATCGGTAGCGGGCTCCATGATATGATCGGACTGCTGCTGCCGAAACCAATCGCGCAGCGGAGCTTCCTCAGTAATGTTTCTTTCTTTTTTTCGAGGCGAAAGTGTCAGCCCCTGGAAAAGTCCTTCGGATGGGACTTTTTCAGGGGTTTTATTTATAGAAGTAAGCCATTTTTTAATTCTCCCTATTTTCCTTCTTTTAATTCTTCAATACGCTCGTATATTTCTGAAGGTTAGAAATTGCTTCTCTTTAAAATAAGACGTATTTCACTCAATATTTTCTATAAAAAACCACCTCAGTATGGTGGTTTCAAAAAAAAACAGACCCTCCCTTCACAGGAAAGGCTGCATTAAACAATTGTATCGGAGGCAGAGCCTACGGATCGGTAACGATACTTGGTGTTGAGTTAAAATTTACAACTGATTGCTGAACACCCGTGTACTTCCCCGTGCTCGAAGCGCTGCCACTCCATCCTCCGAGCTGCTGGTTTGCATTCCGCATGAATTGCGAACCTGGGCCGAGTTGTTGCTGTAGATCATTTCGAGCTCCGCGAATTTCTGAATCCACCTTTCCAAGCTCACGACTAATATTTTGGGACACCATTTCAAATCCTTTTTGATAGAGGTTAGTAATTGCTTGATTTGCAAATGCACCTGCTGCTGCTGCAATAAGCTCTCCCCAGTTTCCTGCTGCAGGAATAAGCTCCAGAGCAAGCGTCTGTGTTTGGGCTGTAACATCGGCTATAACTGATCCCGGAGAAACGGTTTTCCCGTTTATTTCAACACCCGTAAATCCCTGTCCGGCAATCGCCTTTGTTTTGGAAATTTCCTGTTGTTGATTAATTCTCCTTTGCGTCTCCTCCTTTATTTTAAGACTCAGCGCAAGCGGACTATTGCAATCAGAGGAAACCACGGCATTCAGTATGCGCCAATCGCCCTCTCCAAGAGAGAGCATTACATTTGAGGTGTACTGATCGAGATTATACTTGCACCTATCTGCAGCAAAGGCGGCATTCACCTCAGCATTGAGATAATTCATGTAGTTCATCCCGAGCTGCTGGAGACTCCCGCCCGCAACAACATAATTGAG
The DNA here is from genome assembly GCA_008012175.1 of Candidatus Moraniibacteriota bacterium. Lineage (GTDB taxonomy): Bacteria > Patescibacteriota > Minisyncoccia > Moranbacterales > UBA1568 > SSEF01. The sequence continues at coordinate 19,864 of SSEF01000027.1, forward strand.
TGCCGAACTCTTCCCATCCGTCACAGCCGTGAGGAGGTCATTCATATAAATCATCCCTTCATCCAGGGCTGCTCCATATATGTATTCCTTGTAGTCCGTGATAAAAGCTGCTTTCTTAGACGACCCCCCCGCAATAAGTCTGTTTGCGGCATCGCGTGCCATTTCAACTGCAACACGTTTCGCAACACCCAAAAGCATAGCCTGGATCTGTTCCCAAATTGTTTCAAGAGCCTGCTTCAAGAGCGAACTTGCTATACTTTCCCCCCAAACGCCTGCCCGAACTGGAAGCGGAACTGATGTTGAAAAAAATATACTACACAACAAAAAAACAGCGATTGATTTTCTAAAACGGTTTGGGTATATTGCCAGCCTATGCATAGCTTACTGCCTAGATATCAAGTGGTATATTCTCAACCCCAATATCAACGAGTTTATTTTGTGTCTCACTTGTAAAAGTATCAAAGGCCATAAGAAAACCCTGTATTTTCGAAAACATAAGCATTTGGCCAAGCGGATCGTCCGTGGGGATTGTTATCTTCAGCGACTGTTTAAGATTTGAGGCAAATGCCAGCATTTTTACTGCCTTTACGTGCGTATCAAGCATATTTTCTGGGACTTCTACATCATTCACTTCATCAAGTGCCTTCTTGCTTCGCTCTTCAAGATCATCAAGATAGGAATAATCTCCTGTTGCCAGGCCCATGACCACCTGTTTCCCAGCATCAAGCATGAATGCTTTCAGCGCCTGAGAATCACGAATCTGGATTGGTGCATTTGAAATCAGTATATAACTTACCAGGGTCAAATACTCAACGGTATCCTGTCGTTTTCTCTCAAGTAGATCTTCCTCAGAAAGTCCAGATTCGAGCTGCTTAATTTTTATTAAAGAAGTATCAACCTCAGGTAAAACTATTTCTTCCTGATTATCCAAAGAGAGCTTTGTAATAACAGCATTTAGATCTTCGCTTGTGATCTCAGCATCTGTTCCTTTTTCTGAAATAACACCAATCAACTCTTCAGTGGCTTGGTCGGTCAGGTTCATGACCTGGGTATCAATATCAGTATTAACTTCCTGAACTTCTTCTACAACAACCCGATCACCGGGCGCTGACTTAAGCGGATCAAATCCTCCTTCAATTTCGATTCCGTCACTATAGCCATCACCATCCGTATCCGCGACATCTGGATCCGTTCCATAAATTTTCTCCTCTTCGTTTGAAAGACCGTCCGTATCGATGTCGTCAAACGCAACACGCCCACTCAATGAAGCCTCATCGGCAATGGCATACATCCACGAACTTGCGGAGCAAAGGAAAATAAACAACAGAAAACCCCAGCGTAAGTTGCTTTTTGTTTGTGATAAACCCATATGGCTTGAGTATATCACAATAAGTTATTTTCAAAAGACTCATCCTTTTTTAGGAGATCAATGATCAAATGAATAACTATATATACCCCGCACTTCATTTTCTTTAAAATTTTATTCAGTATTTTCTTTTTTAAAGAAATACATTACTACCACCACTTCTCTTATTTAGATCGGTCTTCTGTGCTCTATAAATAAAAATACTAATAAATATTATACAGTGTATTAGTATTTTTGTCAATATATAGAGCGAGTGTAGAAATTAAAATAACTGCTGTCCCCTGATAAATATCCCAAGCAAAATGATCTACAGAAATAATAGTTAAAGCAAATATCAAGAAAATTGCTAGATGATCTATATTTCCACGTGGAACATTATTAATAGTGTTTAAAAAAATAATTAAAAATATGATCGATATAAAAATTCCTGTTTCTTTTAAAAAAATAGCCGGAACGAAATGAATAGGTTCATAATTCCACCAATCCGATGATAGTTTATCGTAGGATACTCTATATGTTCCTATTCCCGATCCAACTAAAAACTCTTTTTTTGTAAAGCTTGACTGAAGAATAGCCTGATCAATTCTTGTTACTAAAGATTGCTTAGAATCATCATTTATCAAAATTAGAAAAGAAACTGCGGAAACCATAAAAAGAAGCAATGCATATACTAAATGTTTCACGTGGAACAAGTGAATTTTTTCATTTATAAAATTTAAAATTATAATAAAAAATAGGATTATAGATATTTTTGATTGTGAAATAAGGATAGTAAAGAATGATATAAATAAAAAATATAAAATAAATGAACGTTTCACGTGGAACAAATGATATTTTATTGCATATATTAAAAATACCAATGCCGAAAGAGCATAGGCTGCTAAAATATTTGGATGAAGAAAAGTTCCATAGGCTCTTATATAAGTATTTGAAAATAGATGAAATTTAGCAACATTTTCTTTATCTATTGAAATAATTGATTCATTCAGTACATTTAAACCTACAGAAGATTGATTTATGATCTGAGCAAAAGATATTAGAAACTGGAAAGATAAACTTATCAGCAGAATAAGAAATACTGAATATAAGAATTTTGTTCCACGTGAAACATATAGTTTGAAAATAAGATACAAAAAAATAATAAAAGAAAGATAGTGTAGTATTGAAATTAGAGAGAGAATCTTATCAATCGAAAGAAGAACATTAACAATTATGCAGGCTGTTAATATAAGCACTAGTAGCTTATTCTGTTTCACGTGGAACATTTCAAAAATTTTTGAAAAAAAATCTAAGATAGTTGACTTATTTACTATTTTATATTCTAATATATGTATAATGAGTGCAGAAAACACAAAAATCTCGCCTAAGTAAATAGATATATCCATGTATTCATTGAATGATTCGCTCCATTCACTTCGATTCGGATCAAAAATTATCCGCCAAGAAAATGGTATTTGCCATATATAAACATAGAGGAATACTTCCTCAATTGATTTCAGGTGATTACTGATGGATTTCATATGGCCCTCTAGTATAGCGCATACTAGAAATGGCGTAATTATTGACGAATCAGCGAATTTCAGTATGATTGTAAGGAGTCATCATAACCTTATATACTTGGGCCATTAGCTCATTTGGTAGAGCACTTCCATGGCATGGAAGGGGTGACCGGTTCGAATCCGGTATGGTCCACCAATAGGCCAAAATAGGGCCTTTTTTACTTATATAGAGCACACGTATTCGCCGCCCTCTCTGGTACAATACACTTGTCTTGCCAGCACCGTGTTTTTCCAGTACAGTACCGAGTTGCCCCTATAGCTCAATGGATAGAGCTATCCCGTCCTAAGGGAGAGATCTGGGTTCGATTCCTGGTGGGGGCACTATGATGCACAATAGGATTATCCAATTAAACGATCTTATCCGCGACCTCCTTGGGGAGATTCTGACGCGTGAAATTTCTTTTAAGGAGGGCGTCATTGTCACTCTCACAAAGGTTGATACTGCCCGAAACCTGCGAGTAACACATGTTTTCTTGAGTGTTTTTCCAGCAAAAGATCGCGACTATGCCATGAAGACCATTGAACATGAGCGGCGAAATATTCAACACCTCTTTCATGAACGGCTAGCGACTCGGCCACTGCCGACAATCATCTTTGAGCTCGATACAACCGAAGAAAAGGCCGACGAAGTAGAGCACTTGCTCCAGGAGATACGGAAGGGCCGATGATAGACGTACTGCGTTATGCGATATTTTGGAAAAGAATTTAAAACACTCCACTTTGTCATCGAACAAGCAGGATCGATTCTCCTCGTGGCGCACAAGCGACCCGATCCTGATACCGTTGGTGCAAATCTCGCACTCAAGTACTATCTCGAGTCTCTTGGAAAGCGTGTTGAAATTGCTTGTTACGATCCGTTTCCTGAAAACCTAAGCTCACTTTTTCATACGGATTTTCTTCATCCTGACCAAATTAACCTCGCCTCTTTTGAGGCCATCATCGCAGCCGACTCGGTCGACCGAGGATTCCACTTGTTCCGAAACCGACTTCAAGAACGGCAAGTTGTCGCTCTTATCGATCACCATCCTGATATTGATCTAGTTGGTGACATCGTCATGATCGATCCAAAATACTCATCGTCGAGCGAGATCGTGTATCTCTTTTTTGTACAGACGAAAGTCCATATCACCAAAGATATGGCAACAGCACTCCTCGCTGGCATCCTTTTTGATACAGGAAACTTTCAGCACTCGAGCGTGTCACCCCAAGTTATGGATATTGCTTCGCACCTCATGAAACTCGGAGCGCCACTCACAAAGGTTTCAAACACGATCTTCGCCAACAAAAATATTTCGGCAATGAAGCTCTGGGGGAAGGCTCTTGAAAAAGCAAGGTTCATCCGAGAATCAGGGCTGCTCGTTACAGCTGTAACGCGATCGGATATCAGTGAGTGCGAGGCAACCCCAGACGATATCTATCAAGTCGCATCAATTCTTTCCACTGTTCCAGAGGCAAAGTTCGCACTTGTCCTATCAGAACGCGATGAAGAAACCGTGCGGGGAAGTCTACGCGCCTCAGAGCATCATGGCGTTGATGTCTCCCTGATCGCTCACAAGCTCGGAGGAGGTGGGCATAAGCTTGCAAGCGGATTTGAGGTAAAAGGAAAAATCATGGAGTCAGCCGAGGGTTGGCATATTACTTAAGTCATCGTTCTATGGCTGATACCTCCAAGATCGACCAATTAAAAGTCCTGAATGCCCGGATGATACTGGAGTGCCCCTGTACACTCCGAGATACTGCTACTCAGGCGGTTCCGGGAGATGGCAATGCGGACGCTGATATTCTCTTCATTGGTGAAGCACCCGGAAAAAATGAGGATGAGCAGGGGATCCCATTTGTCGGCGCGGCAGGAAAATTCCTCTCCGAGATGCTGGACGGTATCGGTCTCAGGCGCGAGGATATCTATATCACCAATGTGGTGAAGTATCGCCCACCCAATAATCGAGATCCTTTGCCGGAAGAGATCGCTGCCTGCATGCCCTGGCTTCATGAACAGATCAAAATCATCGAACCGAAAATGATCGTGACGCTCGGCCGGCACGCGATGGAGCACTTCATTCCTGGAAAGAAAATTTCCGAGGTGCATGGACAAGCCTTCCGCCGGATGTTTCCTGATATCGGTCCGCAGGTTTTCTTCGCCCTCTATCATCCAGCGGCAGCGCTCTACAATGGTGGAATGCGTGGGACGCTCATGGAGGACTTCGGGAAGATACCGCTTGTACTTAAGAAGCTCGAATCGGAAACATAAAATCCCGATAGAGTCGGGATTTTATGTTTGGGCGATCTGACAATCACTGCTTCCGCTCGAGCGTAAAAAAGACCACTTCCTGGGCAGTACCGAAGCGCTGCGGGGGACCCCAGCTTCCCGCGCCGCTTGTCGTATAAACAAATGCATCGCCATATGACTTCAAACCAAAATCAAATCCTTTGTATACAAACCAAGTAATGAGACTGAATGGCCACATCTGCCCCTCATGGGTATGGCCATGGAGCGTCAGGTCGGCGCCGCCGCCAACAAGCTCTCCGATGTTCCGAGGGACATGCTTCAGCGCTATGGTCGGCATATCATCTTTCAGCATGAGATGCATCATGACCATTTCAGTCGCTTCGGGCGTCCGAGTCGTGACAAAATCGAGACCGACGATCTGAAGGCCTTCGAGCTCGACACGCCTGTCATTGATCACCCGGAACCCGGCTGCTTCAAGCGAGCGAAGGAATCCAATCGTATCGCCGTACTCCTCGTGATTTCCTGAAACAAAATACGAAGGGATGCGAGAAGTGATTGACCTAAAAGGAGCCGTGACAAGATCGGCATCGATGGGTGGACCGTCGAAGTAATCCCCCCCCATGAGGATGAGAGACGGATCCTCGTTGGAGATGAGTCCGGCAATATCCCGCGCCGTCCGTTCACGATGAATATTTCCAAAATGCGAGTCGGCAAAGAACGCAATTTTTTTTCCAACCCAGTAATCAGGCAGGTTCGGCAATAGAACTGTGAGATGCTTCGGATGGACCTGGAAGCCACTCCAGAGCGCAAAGCCATTCAATCCAAGTGCTGTCATGAAACACACGAGGGCTACCCAGGAAGAAACGGTTCCTCCGAAAGAATCGAAAATAATCGAAATGAGAGAGAGTACCACAGCCGCAAGGAACAGGAGGTGCACCGTACCAAGCCACATAGCAGCATAAAAATATGCAGTCCTGGTCACATCTCCCGGAAAGAGACGGGTAAGGATATTTGAGACGAGAAAAGAGAAGGAGAGTGCGATGACTATCGAAAAAAAGACTGTGCGAGAATGTCCGACGAGCGGCCAGTAGTTGTCGAGAACGCGCCAAACCACCCAATGGACAAAGGTGATGATCGATTGGATGACGATGAGAAAAGCGGCGATACCCATATTTTGTATTTCAAGCTGTGCCGCGGGAGAGACTCGAACTCTCATGGCTTTTAAGGCCCGCGGATTTTAAGTCCGCTGCGTATACCATTCCGCCACCGCGGCAATTTTTCCCTGCGGCTTCTCTATTATATCCCAGGGAGGAGAAGCGAGGAGGTCGAATGAGGTCCGAAGCGGAGTTGAACCGCTGTACAGGGTTTTGCAGACCCTTGCCTAACCGCTCGGCCATCGGACCCGAACAGAACACTCTGAGCCTAGCAAAGCCGAAAGAGGGAGTCAATCGGATAAAAAGAGGGGCTTGTCAGCCCCTCTTTTAATTAATCTACAATTTCAGCTTCAAGGTGCTGGCGGCCGAAAGCAAACGCCTCACCCTTGGTCTCCATATAAATATCAATCTTATTTCCCTTGATAGCACCACCACGGTCCTCGCAGCGATACACGCCCATGCCGTCGATAGCAATCTTGGCGCCGAAGGGAAAGTTTGGAGGACAAGCAAGTGTGCGATTTTCGGTTACCTTGAGACCGGAAGCCGTGATGCCATCGTCTTTGCCGCATTCATCAGCTGCCGCCGTATAGGCCGAAGCATTGATCGTAAAGCGCTTACCGACCTCGAGCTGGCCCCAAAGATGGGCCTGTTTTTCCTTCCAGCGAGCGAGCTTCTTCTCGTCAGCCGTCATTTCGCCCGTTGCTTTCACAACTGGCTTGCGCTTTTCCGTCCCGAAAGTCCAGATGAGAAGGAGCGGATCGGAGGCAATATCATAGCGAGAAGAGGAAACCTCGGGAAACGCCGCTTCAGCTGGCTGTGAAAAAATCACAGCCAACGTTATAAGAAGCAGGGGGAAATAAATAAAGCGCATAGAAAGCCCTTACACATAATCTGAGCGGTGAAGTATGGTAGAAACCGAATACTTACCGATCAAGCCAGCCTTTTAAGCGTGACTTCATACATTAGCATATTTTTATATTTGTGTCAATACTAAAATGTTCTACTTCCAGATCACGTACTATTCTAAATATGGATTTCAGCGCCTATATAAGCCATTTATTGAATTCTAAAAAGTATCTTTCCAAAATATCGAAAAAAAAAGACGCACTATTGTGCGCCTAACCTAACAATTTTTGTTACTATCGGATAACTTCCCGAAGTATTTTCACCACTTTTTGCGGCGTTGTCAATGCTTTTACGAGATAAAAGTGTGTTTCAAATTTTCCAGCTTTTTTGAAGGATTCCTGATCATCCGCATTGGAAAGAATGACGATCGGGATGCCGCGCAGCTTCACATCTCTCGAAATTTCATCGAGCACCTCGAAACCGTTCTTTTTCGGCATCTGGAGATCCAGAATGATAGCGTCTGGCCTGTGCTGACGAATCATTGCAAGACCCTCCTCACCATCACCAGCCAGAACTGCATCAAAGTTCTCACGACTCAGATTGAGAAGATAGATCTCCCGAAGATCCGCATCATCATCTATAACACAGATCTTTGGCCGTACAAATGGATGTTCGCTCATAGTGCCCACAGTATACCATATCCTGGGCAATATTTTCAGAGTATACTGGATGCCGTATGGCTTGGAACACCCTTGATGATAAAGTGCGCATCGTTGTCGAAGGAGGGACCGAGGCGCCGTTTTCCGGCGAGTACGATTCGCTCTTCGCGCCGGGCACCTATCTCTGCCGGCGCTGCAATGCGCCGCTCTATGATGCGCGGACGAAATTCGATGCTGGTTGCGGTTGGCCCGCGTTCGACGACGACTTTCCTGGGGCTGTGAAGCGTCTCGTCGACGCCGACGGTCGTCGGACCGAGATCCGCTGTTCGCACTGCGACGCCCATCTCGGACATGTGTTCGAAGGGGAGCACCTCACATCCAAAGATACCCGACACTGCGTGAATTCACTATCGCTCCGCTTCGTCCCCGAAGGGAAGACGTTGCCGCCCATCCTGAATGAAGAATGATCCTATGATGCAAAGAGTGGTTTTTGCTGGCGGCTGTTTCTGGTGCACCGAAGCGATCTACAAGCGCCTCCGTGGAGTCGTCTCAGTTACGCCAGGGTATGCCGGAGGCGAGACGGAAAATCCTACCTACGAGGAAGTCTCGAGTGGAACAACTGGCCATGCCGAAGCGATCCAGATCGAGTACGATTCAAATGTCATTGCGTACGAAAAGCTCCTCGCTATCTTTTTTCATACGCATGATCCGACGACCTTGAATCAGCAGGGGGCCGATGTCGGGACGCAGTATCGCTCGGCAATCTTCTATGCCGATGCAAACGAACAAGAAATCGCTGAACGAGTCGTGCAGGAAATAACCGATGAAAAAATCTATCCGGACAAAATCGTCACCGAAATCATACCCTTCACCAAGTTCTACCCTGCCGAGGATTACCATCGCGACTATTATGATCGCAATCGGTCCCAAGGTTTCTGCAGCATCGTCATCGGTCCGAAAATCGCCAAGCTCATGAAAGAGTACGCTGCGGACGTGAAGGACGAATTCAGGAAATAGTGTATACTATTGGAAAGAAAAAGACGACTCCAAAAGATAGGCCGTCTTTTTTATTTCTCCAGCGCGCTCTTCAGGTACCCGGGTCAGTCTTCCGCCACTCGGGGAGCGATCCAGTTTTCTTCTCGATTGCGGAAACTGTGCGAAGGAGGCGTTCATTCGCGGGCGGGACGATCCGGTAGTGCCGTGACAGGTCGAGCGCCTCAGCGATATCGATGAGACTCTCTTCGCTCGTCACCCAATCGGTCCCGAAACGTTTCAGATTGAACGGTCGCGAGTATTCGCGCAAAGTCTTCCGACCCGTTGTCGTCAGGTAGTACTCGTGAAAATAGGAGAGGGCGAGCTCGCGGACCGTGCGATAGATCGGATCGCGGTATCGGAGCACGCCGTGATTCGTCTTCGACAGGGCGCCCCAGTAGCCGTTTCGTTTGAACAAGGTCACCACGTGATCAAAGTCATACCGGAGCGATCGCAGGTCGAGGATGAGCGGCTCCTCGCCGTGATACCAGAGTGCTGTCGCAGCGAGACAGGCCGCCTCGATGCAGTGAGCCTTGCCTTCGCGCAGGATGACGCGCGGGGAATAGAATGTCAGTCCCGACTTCTCGAAGTTGAAGGGGAGCGTATCGAGATAATCCTGAATCTTCTCCGGCGTCGAGAGCTTCCGAAAGAACAAGCGCTCTTTTTGATTCAAACCAAACATATTCCTAGCCATATCAGATGCGGAGAAACTTTATGTCAGTAGATCATTCGCTCTGCGTTCGAGCATCGCTGCCGTAGCAAAGACTACGAGCGAGCCAAGGATGACGATGAGTCCCATGAAAACCCCGCCTGCCCGATCATCGCTCTCCATCTGAAAAATGAATACTTCTCCTATAATGGCAAAGCCGATCATGACCAACGCACAGTATCGTATCACGCGGAGAGCCGTTATGATTTCTCGAGAAAACATCTGACTCTGGCGAATGTATCCAAAAATTTTGAATGCCTGATAGAGTGCTATGAAAAACGGAGTGGACGCGATATACGCATAGGCGAGAAACGGATCCTTGAAGTAGATCTCGAAGAACGTCGCCTCTGCGTTCCGCCCTTCGATATGCGGCTCCCATAGCAAAAACGCGAACGCACCAATAGCGACGAACATGAAGACTCCCTGGATAAATATCGCCGAGTTTTTTTGCATACCACCATTGTAGCCCATCACCGACTATTCCCCTTGACTTTTCCCACTATCAATCCAAAAACAAAACCGCCCCAGGACGGGACGATCTGCTACTTGGAGCGGGTAACGGGAGAATCTCACTCGTCTTCGGCTCTTTGAGAACCCCTCGGTTCTCAACGCTCGAGAGACTCGCTGCTCTCCGCCACAGGAAAACTCCCGTTTTCCCGACCCCTTTCCCGTTCTCCTCCCGCGCTACTCCCACAAAACTAAAAATCACCCCGATATGGAGTGATTTTTAGTTTCCTGAGTGGGTGCGTCCGAGATGTTCGAACTGAAGTGTGCTTTGGGTAAGCCTTTGGGATTTGGCTTACTGAAGTAAGCCCTTACAAGACGGTTATCCCTTGAGATACCTTTTTAAGAAATCCTCTCGTGAGATATAAGCTCTACGATTGAGACTGCTCTCTGTCGATTCTTTATCAACCGTAAAACCAAAGCGTTCAATCACCCGAGGGCGTCTCGCTATCATAAGGGAATTCCCTTCAATAAGACTTATTTCTGGATGATTTTGGACAACTTGTGCGAGTTTTTGCATGGCCTCTTTGAATTTCGTCAGAATGTTTTCATTTCGTTGTTCAGGCACTTCATTTAGATAAATATGAATAAATATTGTGCTTTCTGAAATCTCATACGAAACGACCTTATTTATTTCGATATAGTCCGGCCTCTTCTCGCCTTCTGCAAGAAATGACTCAGGATCCTCGAACTTCTTATCGATAATAGGTTTAAAAAGCTCAAAGAGGGCGTCAACAAATTGATCCTTTTCTTCTATATCAGCGCACTCATCAAGCCTTGAGAGAAAAGCTTCTTTATTCTCAATCAAAGGCATAATTCCCTCGAGCGTTGATTTTATGTATTCAACTCTTTCCTTGCTCGTCTTGTATGTCTCAGCAATACCTGCTTTTGAGACACGATAAAACTCCAATCGCTTCTTCTCGTCTTCAGAGAGAGCAGGTTTTTCAGGGGATGATAATGGAAATTTTTCCATACGTTCATTCTACCTCAGTTCGACCGTACATTCCCGGTATAAAAAACAAGGCTCTCTAGAGCCTCATTTTTAACTGAGCTGGCTGGTAGATACGGTTAGAACTTTTTACATATAAAAAGAAAAAGGCCACGTTTCCGTTATGGATTCGTGGCCTCATGCCTTACGCGGCGTTGCCGCTGAAGTAGGTCACTTCTTCTCGTCGGCCTTCGGCTGCGGAGCCGTCAGGGTGATGCGGGCGGCGCCAGCCTTCGCGATCGCGAGCTTCTGGCCGAACTCTGCCAGGCCGCGCGATTCGTAGACCTTGTACGCCGTCAGCATGTCGATGGCGAGACGGGTCTGTTCCTCGGGGATCGGCACGAAGGACAGGAAGTTGAGCTTCACGCCCTTGGACTTCAGCACTTCGTTCACCGCCGCGAGGAGCTTGTCCTCGAACTCGGCCTGGGAGAAGTCGACGATGTCCTCCTTGAGGAGCATGTCGGCCGCGATGTCGCGGATGCGCTTGTCGATGACCGCGTTCTCGGCGGCCTCGTAGAGGCCGGAGGCGTTCGACTTGTCGGTCGCGTCGGTGTTGGCCTTGCCGATGTACTTGGCTTCGCCGACGAAGACGATCGCATCGAAGATGCTGTAGTCGTAGGCGACCTCGACCTCGGCCAGCACGCGGCCTTTGAACATGGTCTTGAAGCGCGTGTCGCCCTGCAGCGGGTAGTCCGGCACGGTGACGTGGTACTCGCACTTGAACTGCTTGTACGGGATCGGCTCGCCGACCTTGATGAGCTGCCAGTTGACGCCGCAGTCCTTCGTGTAGAGGGTCTGGACGTTCGAGAACGCCCGGTCGGCACAGCCGGTCAGGAATGCAGCGATGGCAGCGAGCGCGAGCGCGATGATGCGGATGGACTTCATGGATAGACTCCTTGGTCGTTGTGGTTGGGTTCAGGAGAAGTCGAACTTCGCCTTGGCGATACGCCAGATGGCCCAGCCAGCCGCCGCGATGATCGCGATCGGCAGGAGGACGTAGAAGAACGACTGGTAGAACGGCGCCGTCTCGTACTGGCGGCCGAGCACGAAGACCCGGAACCAGAACTCGAGCGGGATCGTGACGATCCACACCACGAACAGGATGAGCGCCAGCTTCGAGAGAGTTTTCATGTGACCTCTTCGGTTGTCAAAGAAATTCCCTACATGCCGGGAATAACGGGCAATCTCAAGAGACTATCTTGAAACAAAATAGGATAGCATATTTTTATACTTTTGTCCACCCCAAGTTCGACTCCGTTTAGGGGAAATAAAAAACAAGGCTCTGGTGAGCCTTATTTTTGACTGAGCGGGTAAGGGGAGAATCTCACTACTCGCTTCGCTGCGTTCTATAGGGCTTCCGCCCTCTAGCCCTCGAAGACTCGGTCACCCCAAACGGGAAACTTCCGTTTCCCGACCCCTTCCCGTTCTCCTCCATTACCTCGAAAGCAATCAAAAACTCCCACAAGGGGAGTCTTGATTGCCTTAGAGCGGGTAACGGGAGTCGAACCCGTATCTTGACCTTGGCAAGGTCACATAATAGCCGCTATACGATACCCGCTGATTTTCTCCATCAAAAACAATATGGCCCGAAACTGGAAACTGATCAACACGTGGGACTGGATGGATTCGAACCATCGACCAACAGGTTATGCTTCTCACTATTGCTTTCGCAACTCTTTCGATTTGTGAGCTGGACTATCCCTTCACCCCACGAGAGGGGGGCCTGCCGTCTAGTCTCTACACCTTCCTCGAACATTCGAGGCTTGGCTCGGGATTGTCCTGCGATTGAAGGATTCAACCGTTTAGATTTCCCCGAATTTGACAAGTTATCATTCAAGAATTGCTCCTTGAACAGCCCTGCTTGTCCATATAAATCATGTTATCATTCGGTTATGAATAAATCCATAACCTGCGTCGTGTGTGCACGCCTGCTATCCGGAAAACAAAGTCTGTACTGTTCGGTTTTTTGTAAAAACCAAGTCCATCAATCCTACGCTGCGCAACAAGAACGCGGCTGGGCAAGAAAGAAGGAACTCGTGGAACGAATGGGCGGTGAATGTTCAGCATGCGGTTACAAAAAGAATTTGTCCGCACTCGCGTTTCACCACGCTGATCCAGAACAGAAAAACTTTCAATTGGATATCCGATCTCTCTCCAATCGGAGGTCGTCTCAGATCGAGAGAGAAATTCGGAAGTGCACCCTGCTCTGCAACAACTGCCATGCAGAGCTCCACAATCCAAAACACAACTTATGAAAGGACACTTGAGCCCGCTGCTCTAACCGCTGAGCTACAGTCCCTGTAGCCACATAGGGAATGACCCTGTGCCGGGGGGCAGAATTGAACTGCCGACGCAAGGATTTTCAGTCCTTCGCTCTACCACTGAGCTACCCCGGCGAAACATACCTATTATCCCTGAACGACCGAAAAAAGCAATTCTCCGCTGACTTTCCGGTTGTGGGCAGTAGAGGACTCGAACCTCTGACCCCCTCGGTGTAAACGAGGTGCTCTAACCAACTGAGCTAACTGCCCATACACCCAGTCTACCAAAATAAAAAGGGCTTTTGAGGGCCCTCTTCATTTTTGTGCCCAAGAGAGGACTCGAACCTCCAATCCCTTGCGGGAACTAGCACCTCAAGCTAGCGCGTATACCAATTCCGCCACCTGGGCTTGTTGGCGCGATAATCGCACCGTTACTCTGCCTTCGCCTCCTCCGCTTTGACCTCGGTGGTCTCGGCTTTGGTAGCCGCCTGCACTTCCTTCACGATGTCCTGTACTTCCTTACCAGCGTGACCGATCTCGAACGGAACCTCCTTCAGCTTCTTGCCGATGGTCTTGGCTGATTTCGTTCGAACAAAGTACAGTTTACCACGCCGTGCCTTAGTCCGCTTCACAAGCTCGATTGAATCAATCTGAGACGAAAGGAGGGGAAGGATAATTTCAACCCCGATACCAGATGAGACTTTACGGATCGTCACCATGGGCGAGGAGCTCTGGCCGCCCTTTATGGCAATAACCATGCCCTGGAACATCTGGATACGAGTCTTTTCACCTTCCTTGATCTTGCGGCGCACCTTCACAACATCACCAGCCTGAAGGAGAGGAAGGTCAGTCCGCGCAGTACGGAGATTCTTATTGAATTCGACGAGTTTCTGGTGCATATACGGTTGTAGAATCGCCCGGACAAGACACGGGCTACTGATAAAAAAGAAGCCTTCTACGGAGGAACAGGAAGGCTTACTCAAGCGCTCCAATCATAGCCCCTTCCCGCTTCGGCGTCAAGCATTTTTAGGGTATCGGAAAAATAGCGGGGGAGCGGGGCTTCGTAACGGTATTTTTGCTTGCCCAACTGGAAACGAAGCTCGCCGGCATGGAGGAGGTGAAAGGGCGGCTTGAGAGGATCGCGGCGGTGTTCCTTGAAGCGATACAGTCGATCACCGACGATTGGGTGGCCGATCGCGGACAAGTGGACCCGGATCTGATGCGTTCGACCAGTTTTTGGCTTAACAGAAAGAAAATCATACCCTGTATAACGTGTGTGTAACGCGTATTCCGTACTAGCCTCACGGAGTTCCCCAGCGAATTCACGCTTTCCAGCCGGGACAGCCCGTTTTTCACCGCCTTTTACCCGACCGATAGGAGAATCGATTTCTCCGCTTGCTTCAGGCATATTTCCGTATACT
>SSEF01000039.1 GCA_008012175.1 Candidatus Moraniibacteriota bacterium
CAGCGGAGCGTTTTCTACTGCCCGAAGTGCCAAGTATAAACACCCTAAAGATTTTTGTATGGAAACCCGGCAGAAGGTGATCATCGTCATCATCCTGCTCCTCTTGGGCGGCGTCGCGTACGTTTATTTCTTTGGCGGCGACTCCAAGAAGGCAGAAAAGCAGATTGATATCAACAACACGCCGAAGACGAGCGTCGTCGATGATAAGCCGAAGAACCCTGAAAATGTCAGCGCGATCGCTGGGCTCGGCTGTGCCGATTGGAAGCGCCGGCCCGTCGCGGTCATGCAGCCGGCGGATGTGACGGCCCGTCCTGCGGCCGGATTCTCGGACGCCGACATGGTTTTCGAGATGCCGGTCATCACGGCGACGATCAATCGTCTCATGGCGGTCTATCAGTGCAATCAGCCGACCGAGGCCGGAGCGGTCCGTTCCTCGCGGCATGACTTCCTCCCGATCGCCAAGAGTCTCGGTGCTATTTATATCCACTGGGGCGGATCGCACTTTGCGCTCGACAAGATCAAAGAGGGGATACTCGACAATATCGACTGCACTGGCGCGGCTGGAAACGGAGCTGGTGAGGATGTCTGCTACCGTGCGACACGTGTCGGCACGATGAAGCTCGAAGATACGAGTCGAGTGAATGTCGTGAAGGCATTCGAGCGTGCCAAAGCGCTCGGCTACGGACTCGAGAATACCTTCTCTGGCTATCCGCATCAGGATGAAGCGGCGGCTGATTCTCGTCCGACGGGCGGACATATCCGTATCGGTTACCCAGGCGCGGGCGAAGTCGAGTACTACTATGACAAGGAGACGAATACCTGGAAGCGCCTCTGGGGCAATGTCGCCGATACTGATCGTAATAACGGCAGCCGCATCGCCCCGAAGAACGTCGCGATCGTCTTCTCTCGTTCGGAGCAGATCGAGGGACAGTATAACAACATGCAGCTCGGTGACCCGTGGTACGATCAGACCGATTCCGGCGAGGCGTACTACTACATGAATGGCAAGGAGACGAAGGGTTCATGGAAGAAAGACAAATCCAGTCTTGGCAGCAAGTTTACGTTTTTCGATCTTTCCGGCAACGAAATCAAGTTTGTCCCGGGCCAGATCTGGGTGAATGTCGTGGAACCAGGAACGGCCTTTGCTTGGGAACCGGGTGCTTAGTCGAAAAATTCTCAGTAGGAGATACTGCCCCGCCATTTGGCGGGGCTTTGCTATACTGAGGCATATGCTCCGATTTCTTACCGGCACTGACCATTACCGTATTCGGCTCCGTGAACGTGCTCTCGCGAAGGATTTCTCTGCTGCCTATCCAGGAACGGAAGAGCTTATTTTGGATGGTCGTGATGCTGCTCTGGGGATCCTCTCGCGTCTGAACGAAGGTCTTTCGGGCGGGCTCTTCGCTCGTCCGCGCGTTATCGCGATCCGGCATGTCGAGCTTTTCGATGAGGAGCTCTCCCAGGGAATCATCGAGGAACTCGATCGGACGCTTCCTGAAGACGCACTGGTTATCGCGAGTGCCGAGCCGGCTGGTCGGGCCAAGAAGGGGAATGCGCTCCAGGGTTGGCTTACAAAGGAGGCGGAAGTCGAGACCGTAGATATCCTTGCTGGTCGTGCGTTGATCCAATCCATTATGGATATCCTCCATGGTATCGATCCAGCAGCGACGATCGAATCGCGGGCGATCGAATCATTGGCTATCCGAACCGCCGGCGCGACTGGTCATATCTATCATGCCCTCCTGAAGCTCGTTCTGATCACGAAGGGAAAGCTGATTACTGACGCTGATGTGCGTAGCATCATCGACGAACAGGATGGAGAGAGTGTTTCTTTTGCGCTGCTCGATGCGGTTGTCAGGGGCGATCGTAGCCGGGCGATTTCGCTGTTTCGGCGGGAAGAAACGGATACGGATGCTCTTTTCAGGCTCCTCGGACTTTTTGCTTGGCAGATCCGTCAGGCAATCCAGGTGCGTGATGAATACGAGCGGGGGATGGTTTCGGCGGACAGTATCGCGGCTGCGATTGGCGCCAAGCCATTTTCAGTCAAGAAGCTCATGCCACTTATTTCAAAGCTTCCGCTCTCTCGTCTCAAGCACGCACTTGCCGCTCTCTCGGATCTTGACTGCGGCATGAAAACGGGCCAGGTCCGTCCCGGCGTCGGGCTCGATCTCTTCATTTGGAAGTTCTAGAAAACAAAAACTCCCCGGAAGGGGAGTTTTGATTTTTCAGGAAAGGGGCCTACTTCGTCGCGAGCTTCTTGACTGCGGCATTGAGGCGGGACTTGCGCCGAGCGGCATTATTCTTCTTTATCACGTTCTTCTCAGCGGCCTTGTCGAGTGCCTTCTGGGCCTTCTGGAACCATTCTTTGGCGCTGGGCATATCGGCCTTGGCGATCGCTTCACGCGTGCCTTTTACGGTGCTCTTGATTATGCCCTTGATGGAGCGATTACGGAGCGTATTCTTGGCGGTGACCCGCATGTACTTCTTGGCTGACTTTTTGATCGGCATATTCTTTACTCAACTAAAATCGGATGAAAACAATTATGGGCAGCAGAACAGAGAAACTTGAGACGATTCATTTTTAGCACAACTTCCCGCTTTAGGCAAGCCATTTCCTTGCATGGTAGAATAGGGCCATTCCTATGATTCGAGCCCTCAAGGGAACTCTCGGTTCCATCCATCCAAATCATGCGATCGTCTTTGTCGGCGGTATTGGCTATCAGGTCTATGCTTCACCCTACACGCTCGGGAAACTTGCCGGACTCACCGAGATTTTCCTGCATATCCATACCCATGTCCGGGAGGACCAGCTCAGCTTATACGGCTTCATGACCGAAGACGAGCTTTCCATGTTCGAGCTCCTCATTTCGGTTTCGGGAATCGGACCGAAAGTAGCGATCGGCATCCTCGCCATTGCCGAACCGAAGACGATACGCGCGGCGATTCTCCACAAAGACCCGTCTATCCTGACCCGCGTCTCAGGCGTCGGTAAAAAGACCGCGGAAAAAGTCATTGTCGAGCTCCAGAACAAAGTTTCGTCTGCGGACGTGTCTGACCAGGCGGGCGCGCTGGCGGAACAGGAATCTATCGAGGCACTCACAGCTCTCGGCTACTCGGTCACCGAGGCGCGCGAAGCGCTCAAAGGCATACCGGACGATGTAACGAGCGTCGGCGAGCGGCTGAAACTCGCGTTGAAAAGTCTCGGCAAGAAATAATCCTGTGGTTTCTCAATCTTTCCTCACAGCGAACGCACCTGACGGCGGGCTCCTCCAATCGGATGAGTGGGCGCGGCTTCAGGTTGCGTCCGGCCGCGAGTCTTTTCCATTTTCTGGCGTCGGTTTTGAAGGGCATGCGTTTCGTTATTCGCTTCCGGCTCTCGGAAACTATCTCTCTATTCCGCGCGGACCAATTATCGATCTGTCGGGATTCGCGAGCGAGGAGCTCCGCGCCGCGCTTTCTGAAATCGCCCGGTCGACTGGTGCAGCCTGGATCCGTATCGAGCCGCAAGCGGACGAAGTGCTTGCAGCTCTAAGACAGGCTTTCGGCGAACAGGAGGTCGTACCGGCCCCGCGGGACATCAACCCGAGAGAAACATTCACTGCGTCCCTCGATGGTAGACTGGCTGACTGGCTCAGCCGGATGAAACCAAAAGTGCGTTATAATGTCCGCCTGGCCGAAAAGCATGGGGTAACAGTACGGTTTACCCGACAGCCACAAGACGTGGAGACTTTTCTCGACCTCATAGCTTCGACCGCAAGCAGGAAATCGATAGCGCCGCATCAGAGATCGTACTACCAGAGCTTCTTCACGGCACTTCCGGAGAATATGTGTACGCTCGCTCTCGCCGAACACGGGGATATTCCGCTCGCTGGGGCACTTGTGGTTTTCTTCGCCGGGACCGCATATTATCTGCATGGCGGATCGAGCGATCTCCGGCGTGAACTCATGGCACCATTCCTCTTGCATTTCAAGTGCATGGAGGAGGCCAAGCGTTGCGGCATGCGGCGCTATGATTTCGGCGGTGTCCGAATCCGGACAAAGCGCGGTGTGGGCGATACTGATTGGGATGGAATCACGCGATTCAAGCAGGGCTTTGCACCGGATGCAGACCCGATTGTTTTCCCGGGGACGTACGATATCATCATCTCGCCGGCTCGCTATGCAATCTACCGGCAGTCGCGGCGTCTTGCTGGTTTGCGCCGGATTTTCCAGAGCATGCTTTCTCATCTTCCATTATGAAATCGCTCAAGCGCTTTTTTTCACGCCTCATCCCGCAGCCGGTAAAGAACGTCTTTTACCATTGGCCATTGGCCGTTTTCGCGAATCTCGTATTTGGTTTCCCTGCCCGAGGCATGACGGTCATTGGTGTGACAGGGACGAATGGCAAGACGACGACGACCAAGCTCATTGCCTCAATTCTCTCAGGCAGCCAGAAGAAGGTCGCCTACGCTTCGACGATAGAGTACGGGATCGGCGAACAGCGCTGGGTGAATGCATCGAAGTTCACAACGTCTTCAGCTTGGCGGCTCCAGGCATTTCTCTCGCGAGCGAAGAAAGCTGGCTGCACACATGTCGTGCTTGAGACCTCATCGCACTCACTCGATCAATTCCGGACCTGGGGGATACCATATGCAGTTGCGGTCATCACCAACGTGACGCGTGAGCACCTCGACTATCATGGGACGATGGAAGCTTATCGGGCGGCTAAAAAGAAGCTTTTTGATGGTGTCGGATGGGCTATCGTGAATGCCGACATGGAGAATCCAGAGGAGTTTTCCGTCAAGGCACCAGGACGAACGGTGACCTATAGCACGAAAGATGCGGGGGCTGATGTTTTAGCGAGCGAGATAGAACTTGATCTCTCGGTGACGCGCTTTCTGGCGCTCGGATCCTCTTTCCGAATCAGTCTCCCCGGACTTTTCAATGTAGAAAACGCGCTCGCTGCAATTGCCGCGGGCCAGGCGCTTGGCGTTGATGTCGAGACGATGCGGCGCTCTCTCGCTAGCGTGGCCGGCATACCGGGTCGGATGGAGCTGGTGGAAAATGATCGTCAGCTCGATATCCTCATTGACTACGCCGTGACGCCGGACTCGTTCGAGAAGCTCTATCAGGCCGTGAAGCCGATGCAGATACCAGGGACGAGCATCATCCACGTATTCGGCGCTTGCGGGGAGCGTGATCGAGGAAAGCGCCGGATCATGGGTCGGATCGCTTCCGACAATGCCGATATCATCATCCTTACTAATGAGGATCCATATCACGAGGATCCGGAGCGCATCATCGATGAGATCGAAGCGGGCGTGACGAAAAAAAAAGGCGAGACGTATTTCCGTATCTTCGATCGGCGGGAAGCGATCATGAAAGCGCTTATGCTGGCCGAGGAAGGCGATATCGTGCTTGTCACGGGGAAAGGCGCTGAGGAGACGATGGCCTTTGGCGATGTGCGGGTGCCGTGGAATGAAAAGTCAGTGATTGAAGGCATCCTGCGTGAAATACAACGTAGTAAATGAAGTTTTTTAGGGGATAAAGAAAAGCGGCCGCCGTAGTTTACAGCTGCCGCATCTGGGAGAAAGAGTTATTGCATCACCTCGCCGAAAGCCGATCAATGTCTCGGGGATGTTCGCGCAGATTTTCTTTCCGGATGAACCGATTTGACGGCACACAACTGGTCCAGCCGCTGAAGCGGGATCGGCCAGTCTGCCCCGCATCGCTGTATATATCGGGGAGTACCTCTATGAAAAAATCCTTGCCTCGGATGATCAGAACCGAGAATATCTGCTCGCGATTCTGGAGGAATATCGAATACGTTCCCCCAAGGGAAATATTTTCAACCGTGTACTGCTCCGGCTGCTCATACTCATCGGCTTGATTCTTTATCCAGTAGTAATAATAGAGGAAGCCTACCAAGAACAGTATGAGAATCGGCAGGGAGAAGGAAATCCAGTATGGCATGGGGCTCTCCTTATGGATGGGTTGTAAAGCTACGGAACACGAAAACAGTAAAACAGTACCATCTTCTCTGAAAAAGTCAATACCTGCTCAGCTGAGGAGGCGGATAATGATCGTGGAGAGGAAAAAACCTACGAAACCACCAACAAGTACTTCGCTTGTGCGGTGTCCTACGCGTTCCTTCAATCGTGGAAACTGTTTGACAGAAAGGCCAAGTGTCTGAACGAGCGTGTTGAGGTATCGTCCCTGATCTCCGAGGTACATGCGGAGACGAACGGCATCATCGATAATGAGGAAGGCCACGGCTACTGCCACCGCGAAAGCGCCCGAACTGACCCCTTCATAGTAGCCGATTGAAGTGAGGAGCGAGATGGCGAAGGCGGTGTGCGCGCTGGGCATGTGGCCATGGGTTGCGAGGTACTCCAGTTTCCAGCCGTGTTTCATCCCGAACATGATGAACTTTATGAACTGGGTGATGATGCTCACCGCAATCGGAACGATGAATATGGCATGGTCTTGGAAGAAATTGTGCATATGACTCCTCCAGTATAGCATCCTGATACTCCCCATAAGGTCAAGGCTTCCTTCCCTGGGGGGTTCTGCTATAATCAAGCCACTGAAATCACTAACTTTTTTACGCGTATGCTGAGCCTCCCGCTCATTCTCGTTGGTGCCGCGGCCCTCGTTCTTCTCTATGGCATCGGGCTCTATAATGGCTTCGTCCGTCTCGCCACTCATGTCGATGAGGCCTGGAGTGATATCGATGTGCAGCTGAAGCGTCGCTATGACCTCATTCCGAATCTCGTGAATACCGTGAAGGGCTATGCGACCCATGAGAGGGAGCTTCTCGAGAAGGTGACTGAGGCGCGTACCCGGGCGATGCAGGCAGGATCCGTCGCGGATCATGGTCAGGCCGAGAATATGCTCTCGGGTGCCCTGAAGAGCCTCTTTGCGGTCGCGGAAAACTATCCTGACCTGAAGGCGAACACGAATTTCCTCGAGCTGCAGCGCGAGCTGTCCGATACCGAGAACAAGATCCAGGCCTCGCGCCGCTTTTACAACGGAACGGTGATGGAGCTCAATACGAAGGTCGACATGTTCCCTTCGAATATCGTGGCCAAAATGTTCAACTTCATGAAGCGTGAATTCTTCGAGATTGAAGAGGGAGAGAAGGAACCGGTGAAGGTGGAGTTCTAGTCCGTATGAGCCAGAGTTTTGGTAGGCAGGCGATTTTCTCCGCCTGCCTTTTTCTCTCCTTGTTCCCGTTGTCAGTGAGCGCGGAAGAAGGTGAGTATATAGAGCGTTTCGAAACGGTGATCGGAGTCCAAGCCGATGGGTCGGTCCTCGTGACAGAGACGATTCGCTACTCATTTGGCCTGGCTGAACGTCATGGGATATACCGGGATATCCCAGTCGAATACAAGACTCAAGGAGGGGTGACTCGATCGATGCTGATCGATCGGATTTCAGTCTCGGATGACCAGGGGAAGGATATGCGGCATGAAGACAGTCGGACGGACGGATATGTGCGCGTGAAGATCGGTGATCCGGACCAGTATGTCACAGGAAGGGTCGCATACGTCATCCGCTACCGGGTCCGGGATGTGATCGGGTATTTTGATGGCTTCGATGAGCTGTATTGGAATGCGACTGGGAATAGCTGGGCGGTTCCGATCAGGGAGAGTGTTGCAATCGTCCGTTTTCCGGAGTCAATTGCAGTCTTGCAGTCATCCTGTTATATCGGGCCACTGGGGAGTACCGAGCGTTGTCTGGCGTCCCAGGATGCTGTTTTCTCATCGGGAGAATTCCGTTTTGAAGCGGGCCGAATGTTGCCAGCCGGATCGGGACTCACCATCGCCCTTGGTTTTCCGAAAGGGATCGTTCATGAACCAGCTGCTCTCAAGCGGTTCATCTGGTTTTTTATTGACAATCCGTTCGTTCTCCTCCCGTTTGCGATGTTCGGTTTCATGTTTCGCCGCTGGTGGCGCGATGGTCGTGATCCAGTGGGACGAGGGACGATCGTGCCGGAGTACGAAGTACCTGCCCATCTGTCATCACTCCATATCGCGGCCCTTCAGGATGGGCGGCTCTCAGGCAAGGAAATCCCGGCCGCGATCATCGATCTCGCTGTGCAGGGCTATCTCGTGATCGAACGGGTGACTGTGGATGGTATCGTCTTTAATTCGACGGATTACCGTCTCCGCGAGACTGCCAAGCATCCGGAGCCCGGCTCCATAGAATCAGCGCTCCTTGAGGCAATTTTCGTGAGTGCGCACGGTGGAGCCGATGCCGAACAGGCTCGGAAATTTCTCGCATCCAATCAGTCACGGCTTCTCCCGGGATTTCTGAAGCGATCGATCGAGGCCAGTCTGCCGAAAGCAGATGCTCTCTCGAAAACGGGAGAGCGTTCGGCCAAGGTGTCTGAACTCAAGAACAAGTTCTACGCGAAGATTCCCGATCTCGAGAAGCGAGCCGTGGCTGACCTCGTCAAAGAACGATATTTCACCGCGAGCCCCCAAGAAGTCTGGGGAAAATACACGCTGTGGGGACTGGCCGTCTTCTTCTTTTCGTTTTTCATCCTTCCCATGCTTCAGCTCGAGGGAGTCAATGTTCTCGCGCTCCTCATCTGCGTACCTGTCTATGTTTTCTTCGCGTACCTCATGCCTCGCGTTACGCGTGAGGGCGCCATCATGAAAGAGCGCCTCCTTGGGCTGAAAGAGTATCTCCAAATCGCCGAAAAGCGACGACTTGAATTCCATAATGCGCCGGAGAAAACCCCGGAGCTCTTCGAACAGCTTCTTCCGGCCGCACTGCTTCTTGGCGTTTCTGATATCTGGGCCAAGGAATTCGCAGATCTTTCCATGACTCCGCCCGAATGGTATCGGGGAGGCAATGCGGATTCTTTTTCCGTCTCGTCATTTGCATCCGATCTCAGCGGATTTAGTCAGGCGGCTGCTTCATCTCTTGCTTCG
>SSEF01000015.1 GCA_008012175.1 Candidatus Moraniibacteriota bacterium
CTCGTTGGATCGTGCTGCAAAAAGCACGCCGTCACCCGGATTGCTCCGGGCTCCGACTCTTTGTTAGCAGAGAGTTTCAGTTCTATTTCACCTCCCTTTCGGGATGCTTTTCACCTTTCCCTCACGGTACTAGTTCGCTATCGATCTTATGCAATGTTTAGCCTTGGAAGTTAGTGCTCCCGGATTCAAACGGGGTTTCTCCGGCCCCGCCCTACTTAGGAACTGATGCATCAGGTACGGTATGTTTTCGGATACGGGACTATTACCCCCTCTGGTCGTTCTTTCCAGAACGTTCTCCTAACATTCGTACGTGACCCCGATCGATCGAGTCCATCAGCCCTGCAACCCCACTCGAGCAAGCTCGGTGGTTTAGGCTTTTCCGCGTTCGCTCGCCACTACTGACGGAATCTTTATTAATTTCTTTTCCTCCAGCTACTAAGATGTTTCAATTCACTGGGTTTGCTCGATAGCCCTATGAATTCAGACTATCGTTCCCGTATCGCTACGGGAGGGTTGCCCCATTCGGATATCCCCGGATCACAGCTTGGTTGACAGCTCCCCGAGGCTTTTCGCAGCCTCCTACGTCCTTCTTCGCTTGCATAAGTCAAGGCATCCACACTCTGCGTTGGTAACCTGCTTTCATTTGAATGTCCGCAAATATTCTGTTTGCACAAAATACTCACGGACACTTCAGTTGACGATGAAGAATGTTTGCGCAGACTTCACCGTTTCTATTGCTTTGCCATATCGCGTCCCTTGACGAAACACGATACAGCGACCTTACAACTTTGACTTTTAAGCATACTCGTCACAGCCCCGCGCATGCGGCAACTCTCTCGACGTGCTTACAAAGACTTCAATGTATTGTTAAGAGTTCTTGCGCGGAAAGACGAATCCTGGGAGAGAAAGCTTCACCCAAACCTCTCTCTTTCCGAACAAGCAGTTTTCAAAAAAAAATCCGGTCACGAGCCGGTATGCCACCCCACTCAATCACGCCCGTATTCAGTTGCCGTTGAGTTCCACAGTTGCGTGTCTTTTTACCGTTTCTAGAGCGGTTTTTCCATAGTATAGAAGCAATCAAATGCTGTCAAGTGTCCAAGTCAGATGACAGAACCTTCTCCTGCCATACAGCTATTATCGCCGGAAAAAAGGCATCAAACCAGGATTTTTTTATACCGGCAAGACTGGCGAATTTTCGATGTTTTGCTACGATGTCCTGTCAACCTAAAGGATATGCCTCAGCCTTTTATGCGAACCCTCCGATCCATCCTTCTCCTCGTTAGCTTCGTTTCTTCTGGACCCTCGGCGATCGCTTCGGCTACAGCTGGCTTGAGTGAGGTACAGGTTTCCGGCACTGCCGCGAACGATGAGTTCGTGGAACTCTACAACAATGGCAACACCGCAGTGAATCTCTCTGGCTGGAGCCTCCGACGCAAAGGTACGAGCGATATTACGGCCAAAGGCAGCTCACTCAAGACGTTTGGCGGAGACGATGCCATTCCTGCTCACGGATACTTCCTCTGGGCCAACAGCGCGAGCATCTACCGGGACCATGCCGATGTAACGACCGGATCGAGCCTGTCCGACAACAACAGCCTCGCCCTCTACGACAAGGATGGCGTGCTTATCGATTCTCTCACATGGGGCACGGGCCACGCCTCCCCCTTTGCACCCGCACAATTCGGCAATCCGGGCAAAAGCGAAAGTTTCGCACGCGACCTCGCCTCTCTGGCCTGGTCCACAACAGGAAATGTTACACCGACCAATTCAAAGGGCGAAACCTCTGTCAGCGAGTCAGGCAGCACCGAAACCGGATCCAGCCCGTATAAAATACTCATCAATGAAGTCCTGCCCAATCCGCAAGAAAAAGGAGATGCCGGGGAATTCATCGAGCTCTACAACCCGAGCCTTGAATCCATTGACCTCTCAGGCTGGGAAATCCGCGATGCCTCAGTAACCGGCAAATATATCTTCCCAATCGGAACGAGCATCACCGCACTCAGCTATCTTGTTGTAACAGACGAGGAATTCTCTCTTTCGCTGAATAATTCCAACGAAACCCTTTCTCTCTGGGACAAAGAAAAACGCCCTGTGCACCGCGTACAGTATGAAAAGACGAAAGAGGGAATCTCGCTCAATCTCATCGGCTCGATGCTGCGCGGCGCTCGAAAACCGACGCCTGGTGCAGCCAACAGCGAAAATAGAGATCCGACTACAAAGGAACGGGTTCCCAAAAAAGGCTACCGCGGCTTTGCGATTGAATTCCGCGCGCGCGGTAAAGACAGCGATGGAGATAAGCTGAAGTTCATCTGGGACTTCGGCGATGGACACAAGAGTTACAAGGAAAACACGTCTCACAAATATCTGAAATCCGGACGTTATACTGTGACGCTCTCGACAGATGACGGCATCGATACAGCACAGGAAAAGTTTGAGATAAAAATCGAAAAGTATAGAGCCCCAAATGTCCGCATCGTATCTCTTGTTCCGAATCCGAAGGGAAATGACAGCGAGCTGGAATGGATAGAGATCGAGAACCGGGAAAGACATGAAGTAAACTTGAGGGATTTCAGCATCGCCACCGGAACAAAGAAGCAATCCATCACCAATCATCCGATCCGCGAGGACTTTATCCTGCCCGCCAAATCCATGAAGCGACTCTCGCGCGAGCACTCGCTCTTCACGCTCGGCAACGAGCGCGGACATATCGAACTGCGCTCACCCGATGGAAAAGTACTCCAGCATTTGAAATACAAATTCGACAAGAGCCTGGCTGACGACGCCGTATTAAAGAAGGAAAAGGGACGGGCGCTAGCTATCATTTCAGCTCTGGTCGAACCGGCCGATCCTCAGGTCGAAGCAGCAGCCCCCGATGTCGCATCGGAAGCCAAGACGGCAACCGCCACTCCAACTGGAGTGCCCGAAGCGTCCATCCTTCCCCCGACAGAGCAGGTCGAACCAGGCGAATACCCAAGCGAGGCCATCGAATCAGAAAAGCTCTCATGGGCTGAGGTGGTTTCGTATGGGACGCCATTCACACTCCCATCGTCATTCACTCCAAAAGCCCATGCAGCAAAAAACCCGCCGGATGAAACTGCAAAAAACGAAGATGCCCCGCTCGACTGGCGGGACAGATTGAATGTACTTCTCAATCGTTGGCTCGATTAGTTTTGAGCCAAGGGTACTTGCAAGCCAGTCATTGGTGCTTGGGGGTTTCAGCCGGAACAGGAGCAGTCTCGAGCGAGAAAACAGCTGGATCGAAAGCCTGTTGATAGAGTGCACGATAGACAAAGGCGAGCGCTATGGATACGACCGGGATCGCGATGAAAAGCCCCAGGAGAAGCGCAAGCATGCCGATGAGAATGATGCCCATCGAGGCGAGGCCAAACCCGATGAGTGGCCACTTTATGCCATCGGTCAATTGCCCACTCATCTTCAGCGCATCGAACGCACCGACCCGCCTGTCTGCGATGAGATAGCCATAAAAGCAGTACTTCACAGCAAAGTAGAGACCCGGGATAATGAAGAAGAGACAGCCCAGGAACACCATGAGTCCATAGAGAATGGATGCGCCGACATAAGAAATGGTCTCTTCTCGCCAAATGAAGAGGTCGCGCCACATCGGCGTTGCACCATCAAAGATGCGGATGGTGAGAACGAGCAGGTTGAAGTTCAGCCAAACACGCAACATAAGGCCGATCAGGGCGAGGAGGCTCCCGGTCGGTTCAATCTCTTTGTATGGACCTTCGACGAGCCCACCAAAGATACCATTTGCAACGAATACCGTCGTATAGGCCAAAACGAAGAAAAGCCAGTGTTCTTTCAGCTTTGTCCAACCGGTACCGAACGCTTCGCCGAACGAAAAATTCTTGTTCATACATTTTTTATTACTCACTCGCGATACCGCTAAGCTAAATCAGGTATGCGGAAAGTTTTGCTGGAGCGGGTAACGGGAATCGAACCCGTCGCTTAACCTTGGGAAGGTCACGTATTACCACTATACTATACCCGCGTCTTTTCCTCGATTCACGCGTACTCTTTATAGCGTATCGGATACGCTGAATCAAGCGTTCGTCAAAGACCAGTCTTCTTGGTATCATACAAGGGTCTTTAAATCTTTTTCCCATCTCTCATGCCAACCTGGCTCAATTGGAAAGTGTTTTTCTTCGTTCTTTTTCTTATTATCGTCCTCTCGGGAGGATGGCTTGCTTTTTTCGCTAAGGAACACAAACAGGAGTTCGCCCTTGGCGGCCTCTCGGTCGTGACGAAGGTCTCGAAGTTCCTCCCGCTCGAATCAGATACGAAGAAAGAGCTTGAAGCTGTCAGAGAGCTCGCCGAGGCGCTGCTCAAAAAAGATGGCATCCAGCGTACTTACCTCGTGCTCCTGCAGAATAACTATGAACTCCGGCCCGGCGGTGGCTTCCTCGGCCAGTATGCCATTGTCAAGGTGAAGGATGGCGAAGTCCTCTCCACGTTCGTCGAAGATGCAAATCTACTCGACCAGCGCATCACGGTGAAGATCACTCCACCCTATCCGCTCACCCGAAAGCTTCAGCTGAAGCGCTGGAAGATGCGCGACTCAAATTTCTCACCAGACTTCCCGACCAATGCCCAGAAAGCCGAGTATTTCTACCGGTTAGCAGGCGGCGGGCAGAAGTTTGACGGCGTTGTCGCGATCAATGCGAACGTCTTCGATCATGCGCTCGCCATCACTGGTCCGATTACTCCTGCCGGCTACTCCACGACGTTCCGCGCTGAGGATGGGGCGCTCAAGCTCGAAGAAGTCGTCGAGAAGGCCTATCTCGGTGATGATGTCGCAGCCGAACTCAAGCAGAACCGGAAAGCGATCATGAAGGTGCTCGCTGTCGAGATGGTGAAGCGGCTCGCTACCGTCGACAACATCCCAAAGATGATCGAGTTCGCTCATCGCGAGCTCGGCGAGAAGAACATCATGCTCTATTTCAAGGATGCCGCGCTCCAGAATATAGTGGCCGGCGTGAAGTGGGATGGAACGGTGAACACCGACTGGGCGAATGACTATCTCATGCTCGTCGATGCCAACCTCGGCGCGCTCAAGAGCGACTATTTCGTCGACCGATCCGTAAAGTACGAGGTTGACTTCACCGGCGAGAAGCCGATCGCGACGCTCACCCACACCTACAAGCATCGCGCGACCTATGGCGACTGGCGGACAAGCGACTACCATACCTATCTCCGTGCCTACGTCCCGAAAGGCGCCACGCTCCTCGAACGCCAGCTCGTGAGCTACCCGCTCACTGACGAAGGATTCAACAAGACGTATTTCGGCGTCTTCGTCGATGCAGTCATGAACCACGAGACGCCTGGCATGATCAAGTATCAGCTCCCCGACACAATCAAAGAGGACGGCTACCAGCTCATGCTCCAGAAGCAGTCCGGCGTCGGCACTATCCCCGTCTCGATTACAATCAAGAAGAAAGACGGGTCCGTCATCACTCAGTCCGTTGAACTGAAGAAGGATTTGGTTCTCTCGTTCCAGGAAGTCGAAGAGAAGAAATGATCAGATACGGGATGAGACCAGGTATCAGCCGCCCCTCGTGGGCGGCTTTCCTTTGCAGAAATGGCTGGTTCCAGCTAAGATAGAGAACGTTATGGCTGAAGTTACCGTCGAAAAACCCGCCCCCGAGCTCGCCGAGTTCGACCACCGACGTCTAGGACAAGAGCTCGGGCTTTTCACCTTTTCCGACCTTGTCGGCTCTGGCCTTCCACTCTGGCTCCCCAAAGGCGCCACGATCCGCCGCATCCTTGAGCGTTTTATCGTGGATACGGAGATCGCTTGGGGCTACTCCCACGTCTACACTCCAGACATCGCCAAGCTCGATCTCTATAAGACCTCGGGCCATTACCCCTACTACAAGGATTCAATGTACGCACCGATCACGATCGATGAGCATGAATTCATGCTCCGGCCGATGACCTGCCCGCATCACTTCCAACTCTACGCCGACCGACCACGGAGCTACCGGGAACTCCCCATGAGAATCGCTGAACTTGCAAAACTCTACCGCTACGAAGGATCTGGGGAGCTTTCAGGACTCGTCCGCGTAAGGAGTTTCTGCCTCGCTGACGCTCATATCATCTGCGCTGATAAAGATCAGGCCGCTCTCGAGGTTGGAAAAGCGCTCGACCTCATTGAACACATCGCCACTGTCTTCGGGCTCACGCTCGGAAAAAACTACTCGTACCGCCTCTCTCTTGGCGACAGAAAGGATGACAAGAAATACTACAAAAACGACGCTGCTTGGGACGAAGGCGAGTCTATGCTCCGAGATGTTCTGACGAAGCGCGGCGGGGCATTCGTCGAAGCGGAAGGCGAAGCCGCATTTTACGGACCGAAAATTGACATCCAGATGGTCGACGCGCGAGGCAAAGAAAACACCGCTTTCACCGTGCAGTACGATTTCTGCATGCCAGACCGTTTCAACCTCACCTACATCGCATCTGACGGGACAGAAAAACGGCCCGTCGTGGTCCATCGTTCATCAATAGGCGCGATTGAGCGCGTTATGGCCTTCCTCATCGAGCACTACAAAGGCGCTTTCCCGCTCTGGCTCGCCCCAGTACAGGTCAAAGTCCTCCCGATCGGCGAAAAGCATGTTGCCTACGCCGAATCCGTTGTTGCCGAACTCATGCAGTCCGGCATCCGCGCTGAGCTCGACAAGAGCGACGAATCACTCGGGAAAAAAGTCAGGAGCGCCAAAGTGGAGAAGGTTCCGTATTTTATCGTCATCGGCGACCAAGAGTTCGGTAGCAATACCATTGGCGTCGAGCACCGCACCGAAGGAAAGATTGGTACGCTCTCGATTACCGACTTTGTCACTCGACTCAACCAGGAAATCGCTACCAAGCAATAACCCATATCTCTCATATGCTTTGGCTCTTTGAGGACGGAAAAGGGAAGGTGACCCGAACTGAGTTCAAGGAGTCCGTCATCCCAAGGCTGCGCAATCGTGGCCTCTCGGACGATGATATCCGATTCGTCCGCGCTGTACTCGATCAGGCACTGAACGAAGACGGTAGTCAGCGCGGTATCACGGATGAGGAGATCGACGATCTCGTAGAAAACCTGAAGGAAAATGCCCCGGATCACTTCTCTGATGAAAACCTCACGAAGGTCGAAGAGGAGCTCCGACGAAAACTCTAGGCCCCGAGAAAGAAACAAATCCTGGCATATGCCAGGATTTTTATTGGCTAGCTTTCATGGACAGACATCGGTAGCCCAGCGGCCGGAATACTCAGCCCTCGCCGCCTCTTCAGCGCGATCGAGGACTAACTGTTTTTCTGTATCAGGCTTGTACCCAACCGATTCGGCATATCCGTCGCGAACCATCTTTTCGTTTATAAAGACCTCGCCGAGGTACGCATAGCGGAGGAGCCGCGCATAACGGTCCCGATCCGTCCGATCGCGCTCGAGACGGACCTCCTTTCCCTCGATGAGGGATTTTAGATACTCGCTCGATTCTTTTCCATAACATTCGACTGGTGTATTCGGCTTCACGCTCTCCGGCGTATCGATACCGATGAGACGAACCCGTTCGCCGCCCGCGATCTCAAACGTATCTCCGTCAATGACACGGGTCACACGGACGAGGCCATCCGAAACTTCGGTTTCAGCGACGTCCCCAGAAACCGGAGGCGCCGGCTGACCAACGAGAACTGTCTGCCCGGTTTCACGCTGATAGAGAAATGCGGCAAGGAAGAGCACCGCCAGAAGTACCTGATACGCTCGGGCGCCGAGCCATCGACGAAGGAGAGTCATACACCCTTGAACCGCGTTGCCTCAAAATGACGGACATAGTAGCGCTTCACGCACTCCGTCGCGACGAAGTAGAGGATCGCGAGCGCCATGACCACGAGGAGGATATGTCCGCTCTCCGGAGCGAAGCGGAAGATATCCCGCCCGACCGGACTCTCGACGACCGTAAAGGCCACGACGAGAGCAAAGATCGAAAGCCCGATAAGCACCCATGATGGACGCCGTGCGCTGAAGAAAAGCGATCGTGTCCGAAGCGAGAAGATAAGGATGATCTCGGTTATGAGAGAGAGCATAAACCACGCGGTCTGAAGCGCCGCGGGACCCTCTCGATAGAACATGGCGAAGAGTGCGAAATCAAAAAGCGAGCTAACAAAACCGAAGAAAACCGTCATAAGCACTACCGACCCGACCTGATACGAACGCGGATTGGCGAGCTCCTCCTGATCGACATTGTCCGTCGCTACTGCAATCATCGGAAAATCCGAAAGAAGATTCAGGAGGAGAATCTGAATCGGAAGAAGCGGCACAAATGGGAGAAAGAGCGAGGCGAGCGCTACCGAGTAGAAGTTCCCGAAATTCGATGTCAGCGTGATGCGGAGATACTTCATGATATTCGCGAAGATGATACGCCCTTCACGAATACCGTCTACCACCGTACCGAGATTCCGCTGGAGAAGAACGATATCAGCAGACTCTTTGGCGATATCCGCCGCCCCTTGCACAACCAGTCCAACATTGGCGAGCTTTAGAGCTGGCGCGTCATTGATACCCTCCCCAAGGAATCCGACCTCGTGCTTTTCCTGGAGGAGGCCGATGATGAGATGCTTCTGCTGCGGGGAAACGCGGGCAAACACATGGCAACGCTCCACCCGTTCGCGCTGCACTTCAGCGGGAAGTCCTTCGAGCTCTGCACCGGTAATCACCTCTTCATCGACGCTTCTAATAAGGCCAACCGACTTCGCGACCGCCCCAGCCACATCTCGACTGTCCCCGGTCAGGATTTTGACGGCAATACCAAGCGCTCGAGCATCCGAAATCGTCTTTTCAGCCGACTTTTTCAACGGATCGAGAAAAGCGATCATGCCAATGAAAGTGAGATCTTCTTCGAGTTCGGGCGATATCGTGCGCTTGCGCGGGAGTGCGCGAGTCGCCACTGCGAGATCTCGCTTTCCATCTTTGCCAGCAGCATTCCCCCACTCGATGAGTTCGCTCCGTTCAGATTCCGAAAGCCCAACGCAACGATGAAGCACCTCTTCAAACGCACCACGGACGATGAGCGTCGTCTTGCGCTCGAGCTGAACCAGGACACTATTTCGTCGGCGACCAGGATCAAACGGGAGCGCGTCAATGCGAGCGATACCAGCGATCCGGATCCGTTCCGATTCGGTCACCGCATGCCACACTGCCAGATCAAATGGATCCCGGAGAAGCGAACGATGGATTGGCGGCTCGATCGAGGCGACGCTCGCCAAGCGTAGGCAGAGTTCCGAATCAGACGCATGCACCTCTGAGACGGCGAGTGCATTCTCGGTCAACGTCCCGGTCTTGTCGGTACAGAGCACGCTGATACTACCGAGGTCTTCAATGGCAGAGAGGCGCTTTACCACGACCTTCTTCTGGGCGAGACGAAGGGATCCACGAGAGAGTGTCACGGTCGTGATGACCGGCAATGCTTCCGGAATAACGGAAACCGCTAGTGCAAGGGAGAAGATGAGGAGTTCGGCCACATTCGTCTCGCCGCGACGGAGGAAGATATTTGCGATGAAAATGAAGAACAACGTCCCCGCTACGAGCCGGAGGATGAATCGACTGAAGTGATTGATACCTTTCTCGAAGCTCGTCTCATGCCGCGGCTCCTCGGTCAGATTTGCGATATCGCCGAGCGACATCGATTTGCCGGTCGCGATAACTACACCCCGCCCCGCCCGGATGTCACGACTGTTCCCGTAAACCCGATGTTCGCCGCCTCGGACATATCGAGCTTGGGGAATCGGATCGGTTCATGCGTCTTCGCAACTGGAACTGACTCGCCAGTAATCACGCTTTCATCGATCGCGAGCGAACGCGTCAGAAAAAACCGCACATCCGCCGCAAGACGATCACCCGCCTCGACAATCACGATATCCCCAGGAACGATATCGTGACTCTCGATGAGCACAATCTCCCCTGAACGCCTGACTCGGACATGCGAAACCAGGTATTTGCGGAGCAATCGGAGGCTCTGTTCCGAGTGATACTCCTGATAGCTCTCGAGACCGACATTGATGAGGATGAAGGCAAAAATGAGCAACGCTTCTAACCGCTCGCCGAGAAAGAAAGATAGGATTGCCGCGGCGAGGAGGAGATAGAGGAAGGATGATCGGAAGCGACGCTTCAGCATGGCCGGCCATGGAGAAACCTCGTCAGCGAGACGATTCAATCCGTATTCACCGATACGCTCCTTCACCTCGGCCTGAGAAAGTCCGCTCCGCCGAGAATGCATCTCGACGATTACATCCTCAGGCTCGGGTAGAGTCATCCTTTTCCAATGCATAGAAACGTTTTTTGTTTGCTTTTTGTTGGAGTTCGAGCACTGCGGCAAACTCATCCGCGTCGACCACTTTGTTTTTCCGCTCATGACCGCACGCGATGCATCGATGGAGGATCTTCCACTTCTCCCCGAAAGGTTCAATGCCGACCGGCTCCATCAGTCCGCCACACTCGGCTGCGCGGTCACCCGGATGAATATCCACATGCTGACTATACAGACAATGCGGGCAGTGGTTCGTGTAGCCATTTCCCTCCACGCCGAAACCGCACTGCGCGCAGGTAAAGTCCTCGGCGCGCCTCTGAAAGCGCTTGGTAGAAAGCGGTTCTTCCATGACTCCAGTATATCAGGGAGACCGATAGCCCCCTACCCCATTACTTTAGAATCGCATTGATAGCATCCTCATCCTGACAGGTGTATTTGCGGTGAGCCGAATAATAGCGTTTCTTGGGACCATAGCAGCCATTGTTCTCCCGATGAAGCGTCGCCATGAGCGGTAAGAGGAAGCCGACCCGTTCTTTCCTGAACTTCTCGTGAAGCCGTTCCATCGTCTCGGCCCGCCGCTCTTTGCTCATCCGAGTGAAGACGCTCATATCATCACCGATCTTCCCGCTCCAGTCGAAATGAACGAAC
>SSEF01000021.1 GCA_008012175.1 Candidatus Moraniibacteriota bacterium
ACCGTCCATGCCCGGAAGTACATCCCGGCGCAGAAGATGGCCGATCGCGGCTTCGACCATGTGGTCGGCATGTGGAACGCGGTCACGGCATATCCGTGCGATCGCGGTCGCCCGGCAGTGATCGAGTTCCGCCGCTTCGAAGTGGTCCGCCTGGACCCCAAGAGCGGCCGGCTCATCCCGGAGCTCGCGCTGACGTCCAACGGTACGTCGACCTTCGGTGGTGGCGGCCAATGGAAGCGGCTGCCGGAATGGTTCATCTCGGGCCAGCCCGAGCGCCAGCCGACCGTCGTCAGTACGGCAGATGGGGTGTTCCGTGTCGACCTCAAGTCGATCCCGGAGAACATCCTTCACATGTGGACCGATCGCATCAAGGCGGTGCCGGGCCACATCTACGGCATCCGGATGGAAGTCCGCATCACCGGCGATGCCCGTCTCCAGTCCGCCATGGATTTCTGGCGCGGCGCAGGAAGCGAATGGACCGGCTGGTCGCCCGACTGCGTGAAGCCGACCCTCGACAAGGGCGTGGCGCCCAACAACTGCGAGGCCTTCCTCGGTGATTGGGTGGGCGATACGGGCGGCAAGTTCGTCACGATCATCTCCCCCCGATCGCTCCTCGGCGGCGCGCTCTAGCGGCATCGTCCGCACCCTCTCGGGCCCCAATGGATATCACATCCAGCGGGGCCTTTTTCTTTTCTTGCGATGAGACGGCTAGAGCTGGTCTCGGAATTCTTTCGGAAGCGAAGCGTGATACAGCGCGAGGAATCCGCCCATGACGATGGCGAGGATCCATTGGACGGGAGTATTCTTGAAGACATTGTCGGAAAGGCTCGCAATCATGAGCGTGAGCACGAGGATGAGGAGCAAGGAAGCCATATTCTTCAGGCTATGGCTCGGGGTGAGTCGTCGGACCTTTATGGCCGGGAACGCGAATGTGACGAGATAGAGCGCGAGGACGGCAAGGCCGACAACGCCGCCATCGACATAGAACTTTACGAAATCATTATGGGATTCGTTCGAGCCAAAACGTTTCCCCCTGAGCTGTTCCGCTGAGATACGGAATGTATCCATGCCGCTGCCGAGCCAAGACCTGTCCTCGAGGCTGGTTTTGAGTATCATGTCGTGCCAGAGATTCTGCCGCCATATGATCGAGGAGTCTGGCGTCGGATGGAGCGCTTCGGTGACGCGCTCGCTTACGGCCGGGACAAAAGTCGTGAGGACGAGAGGGAAGAGAATGAGCGGGAGAAGCAGGAAACGGTAGCGCCAGAGGGCGACCAGGAGAGCGAAGATGAAGAGCGAGATCCACGCGATGCGTGCATAGGTGAGGAGAAGGGTCACGACAACAAGGCCGAGGTACAAGCTGGAGAGGAGGCGGGCGCGATCCTGGCGCGCATAGACGATGGTGTAGATGCTCGCGATCGCGGCGATGGTGAAGAGGTAGAGGCTAAAGACGTTTGGATGGCTGAACGTGCCGAAGATGCGGGTGGCTGAAACGTTTTCATCTATGAGACCGATACCGAAGACAAATTGGTAGATCCCGAAGAGGATGGGGAGGATGCTTGAAGCGAAGATCGCCATAAGAAGGAAGCGATAGTCGCGATAGCGTTCGGTGACTGCATACGCCATGAATCCAATGGCAAAGAGGTCGAATACGCGAAGCGTCTCTTGAAGCGACATGCTCGGAGCGATCGAATACGCGAGCGTTCCGAGCCCCCACAGGATCATGAGGCCATAGGGAAGGAGAAGGGGGAAGCGGCCGAGCAGGCGGGTTTTGGAGAATATGAATATGGTCCCGAGTCCGGCAATGCAAAGTCCGAGCAGCTGCGAGAGGGAGAACGAGCGCTCAAAGAAAGTGAGCGTGATGAACTGTGAAGGGTAGTCGAGCGACATCCGGACGACGGTCAGCGCGCCGAGGAGAATGAGAGGACTTTCGAAGAGAAGGTAGAGCGCTCCGATGCCGAAAAATACCGCCACTGGGATGAGGATCGATGCTCCGCTGAGATGAACCAGGATGGTGAGTATGAGGAAGATGGCGATGCCGGTAGTCCACATCCGGGCGCCGGGCCAGGTCAGTAGAGATGTCCTTTCTGTCAGGATTCCTTGTTCCATACGAATGTGAAGGTCATAGTGAGGCCGAGGAAGCGGTTCGGAATAATTTTATAGCGTTCAATGCCGGCCCCTGCGGCAAGTGAATGCAGATCGCTCGCCGAAAGGAGATGCATGTAATCGCCGGTTGCCCAACTTTTGCCGAGCAGAGTCGCGACCCGGTCAAATCCCTGCTTCGGAAGAAGGATATGAAGGAATGGGATACGGGTGTGGACTTCGATCGGAAAGAGCCGGTTCGGTGTCGTCATGTAGCCGCGTTTTCCCACTCGATAGAGCTCGCAGAGGAAAGCAAGCTGTTTCTCGCGTCCGCCGACATGTTCGATGACGGCATTTGAGTAAGCGATATCGAACGAATTGTCCGCGAAGGGCAGCCGAGTGCCGTCGCTCGTGACAGCGACGACATCCGGATAGCGCTGCTTGAACTCGGAAAAATCCGTTTCGACACCAACAGCGGTGATGTTTTTTGGATAAGCATAGCGCTGCTCGAGATAGTTGTCGGCTTCAGAGTATTCGATTGTGTTCACGCCCACATCGACGATCTGGTCATCCGGCCCGGGCGTCATGAGCGCGAGGAATTGCGCCCACTTTTTTGTCCGGCTTCGTTTTGAGACGGCAACAGCAAGTGCCTCGATAGGATTCGCCATAGGATTAGTGGATATGCAAAAAGCGGGTATACTGAAGCCATGCGCGTCCTCCTCATCAACAAATTCCACTACCTGAAGGGCGGGGCAGAGCGGGCATATTTTGATACTGCCCGTATCTTAGCAGAAAACGGCCATGAGGTCGCTTTCTTTGCTATGGAGCATCCGGAAAACCTGGAGACGCCCTGGAGCCGGTTCTTTGTCTCAAAGGTCGACTATCACGATGAGGATATGGGTGTTTTTTCGAAGCTCGGCGCGGCGATGCGCATCGTCTGGAACCACGAAGCAGCAAAAAAGCTAGATGCGCTCATCCGCGAATTCAGGCCGGACGTCGCGCATCTCCACAACACCTATCATCAGCTCTCGCCCTCGATCATCTGGACCCTCCATCGGCATGGTGTCCGGAGCGTGATGACGCTTCATGACTACAAGCTCATCTCTCCCAGCTACAACCTCCTTGTTCGAGGCAAGGTCTGGGACCATACAAGCGGACTCCGCGCCGTTCTCGACCGGGCGGTCCAGGGATCGCAGCTGAAGAGCGCCATCTGCGCTATCGAAAAATGGGTTCACGGGATGCTCGGGACCTTCGGGAAAATCGATGTCTATATTGCGCCATCGCGCTTTCTCATCGATCGTTTTCATCGCGCCGGTTTTCCTTATCCGATTCAGCATGTTGTCCAACCAATCCTCCCATTTCCGGATCCTCCAGCGATCGGAGGCGGCGAGTACCTCCTCTTCATCGGCCGACTCTCGGGAGAAAAAGGCGTGGAGACGCTGATCGATGCCTGCGCGGTGCTCCGGGGAGATGCCAGCTTGAAGATCATCGGGAACGGTCCGGGAGAATTCATGCTCCGCGAGCGCGCCAAGGGCATCCTCGGGATTGAATTTCTCGGCTATCAGACCGGAGATGCCTGGGAACGCGCACTCCAGGGCGCGAAAGCCCTCGTCATCCCGTCGATCTGGCATGAAAATATGCCTTATGTTGTCCTTGAGGCGCTTTCTCGGGGGAAACCGGTCATCGCCTCTCGCATGGGGGGAATTCCGGAGCGGATACGCGAGGGGGAAAATGGCTGGTTGTTTGAGGCTGGAAATGCTGATGACCTCGTGCGAGCCATCCGGAGCCTGATGCTTTCTCCTGATCCAGTTCTGCTTGCCCGGGCAGCTTACGAAAGCGTGGCTGATGCCCGTCCCGAGGCCTATTACCAGAAACTTCTCAGCGTGTACCGTGCCGCGGAGCTTTCAGGGAAGGATGACCGGAAGGGGAAGGCCTGAAATCCCTGGCGGCAGAAAACATTTGTCCGCCGTCCGTTCATTGCCTCTTCGCGATCCGGAGCCGGGAGTCGAGAACGCGGAAGGCATCGCCATCCGGGAAAGCGAGGATCGGGTTGATGTCGAGCTCAGCGATCTCAGGAAAATCGATCGCGACCTGGGAGAGCCGGGCGATATATTCTTTCAACTGCCCGAGGTCGATGCCCGCTTCTCCGCGGCTGCCGATGAGGAGCGGTAGGCTTTTGAGCTCCTCGAGCATCGCATCGATGTCCGACGGCAGGAGCGGCGCGAAGCGCATAGCGATATCTTTAAAGGTCTCGACATGGATGCCGCCGAGGCCTACGACTACAAGTGTCCCCAGTCCCGGCTCTCGCTTCAGTCCGAGGAGCACTTCCCGTCCGCCAGCTTTTGCCATCTCGACCGCCATAACCCCCTCGATCCGCGCATCGGGAACATTGGCCTGCACGGTCGCGAGGAGATGCTCATAGGCAACATCCACCTCTTCCGGACGGACGCCGAGGAGGACGCCGCCGGCATCGGACTTGTGGATGATGTCAGGCGAGGCAATCTTGAGGGCGATAGGCGCCCCAAGCTCGTGAGCGAAGTTGGCAGCCTCATCGCGGTTCGTGACGAGCCGGGTTTTGAGAAACGGAAAATGGTAGGCTGAGAGGAATTCCATAGCCGATTGTTCGCCGAGCTGGAGCTGGCCGCGTGCTTCGGCATCGGACAGTACCCGCCGCGCGCGGTCGATATCGCGTCCGTATTCACCCGGTTTCTCGTCGCGGAGCGTACGCTGCCATTCGCCAAAAGCGGCCAACTTACCGAGCATCTTCGCGGCAGATTCCGGATATAGGAGATTTGGTATGCCGGCCTTTCGGAGCGCGAGCTGGCCGGCATGGACGAGCGCCGCTCCGGAAAAGACGGTCACGATCGGAAGCTTCGGATGCGCTTTCCTGATCTTCGCTATCTCGA
Organism: Candidatus Moraniibacteriota bacterium; assembly: GCA_008012175.1. Classification (GTDB taxonomy): domain Bacteria; phylum Patescibacteriota; class Minisyncoccia; order Moranbacterales; family UBA1568; genus SSEF01. Next base: position 4,986 of record SSEF01000021.1, read on the forward strand.
CCGCCGTCCTTTCGGATTCAGTCATGGTCTGCGGCGTCAAGATGACAAGCAGAAGATCGACGCTTTCATCGCTAGCGACGATGCGGAGCGCCTTGGCGTACCGGTCGGCAAGCGCGTCGCCCAGTACATCGATCGGGTTATGCGTGTTGGCAGCGGGAGGAAGGGCCTCCTGGAGCGCTTTCACTGTCTCCCTTCCGAGTTTTGCAAGCTCGAGACCGCTATCGACTGCGGCATCAGTGGCGAGGACGCCGAGGCCGCCGGCATTGGTGACGATCGCGACGCGCTTGCCGACCGGTACGGGATTCTGGTCAAGAACAAGGAGAAGGTCCATGAGTTCCTCAAAGCTTTCGGCACGAAACATCCCGGCCTGCCGGAAAAGGGCATCATAGGCTGCGTCACCTCCGGCAACCGCTCCGGTATGCGAACTTGAAGCCTTTGTCCCAGCGGGGGTAGTGCCAGACTTCAGTGCGACGACGGGCTTAGGGCGTTTTTCACGAAGGTTCTGCCGTCCGAGCGCGATGAGGCGTGAAGCATCAGAGAGATTCTCGGTATACATGCCGATTGTTTTCGTCCTTTCATCCTTGAAGAGGTGTTCAAGGAGTGCTCTCTCATCCGTGACGGCCTTGTTGCCGATTGAGGCGAAGAGCGAAAACCCTAGGCGCCCTTTGCTGAGATCGAGAAAGGCGCTGGTGAGAGCCCCACTCTGAGAAAAGAAGGCGATTGATCCGTTGGCTGGGATTGTGGAGGCGAAAGAGGCGTTCAAGTAAGCGCCCGGGTTGATGAATCCGAGGCAATTTGGTCCGAGTACGGAAATACGAAACTCTTCTGCGATCGCGGCGATTTCGGACTCAAGCACGGCCCCTTCGGGCCCGCTCTCTTTGAATCCGGAGCTGATGATGACAGCCGCACGGACCATGCGCTCTCCGGCTTCCCGGAGGACGGCTGGAACGATCTTGGCCGGGACGATGATGATAGCAAGATCGATCGGTCCGGAAATGGCATCGATGGACGGATAACAAACCTGACCGAGGAGCGTATCGGTCTTCGGGTTGACGAGGTGCACCTCCCCAGAGAAGTCGCTCTGAACGAGATTTCTCGCAACGTCATTTCCGACGCTTCCAGGCGCTGTTGAAGCGCCGATAACCGCAATAGTTCGGGGGGAAAAAAGGCCGTGTAGGGACATGTTTTTTTGTATTGTTCATTTCCATAGTACCCGAGCTCCTAGGAATTGACAAAAAGAGCGTCTCTTGGTAGTATTGCGCGTTACTTTCTTAGCCAGTCTCAATATATTTCTATGAACGGAAAAACCGCTCTCCAATGGAAGAATAGCCTGCTTGCTGCAGCCCTTTTCGCTCTTATTCTTGGTCCAGTCGTTGTCTTGGGAGGTTCGAAGTCGATCTATGTCGACGAGGACAATAAGGGGACACAGGACGGGTCCTATGACCATCCCTATCGGACTATCTCGAAGGCGCTGAAGCATGCCAAGGGCTCGACGGTGGTCTATGTCGCCAAGGGCACGTACAAGGAAAATATTACCTTGCCGAAGGACGTGAAGCTCGTCGGCGGAAAGAACGCTGACGATGTCATCATCAAGGCGGACAATCCGGATCAGCCGACGATCGTGATGAAAGACGATACCGAGGTGAATAAGATCACGGTCGTTGGCGGACGTCATGGCATCCGCGTTCTCGAACACGCCGAGGCCAGGATCGTTCGGTCGGTCGTGAAGGGGAGTACTCGCGACGGTGTCCATATCGACAAGGGATCGCGCGACAAGAAAGAGCAGGTGGTTATTGAGAAATCGGTCATCAAGAACAATCGCATGGCCGGTATCTTCTCCGAGAAGCGCCACCTGATTGTCACGAGCACGGATATCACAGGGAACGGCGACGGTGTTGACCTCGTCGCTGAGGTGAAGGCCTGGTTTGCAGACAGCCGCATCCTCGAGAACCGCGGTTCGGGCTTCAAGCTCACCCTGGATGGTGCATCGTTCTGGAGCAAAAATAATTCGATCCGCCGGAATGGTCGCGAGGGTGTCGAAGTGAACTCATACGGATCGGCCGGATCAATCGGATTTAAGAAAGCAGCCTTCGTGGACAATGGCCGGTATGCGATCGCACGGATCGCACGTTCCGGAGACGGAGATTTCCGAGGGCTGGTCCTCGATACGAATCGATACGAGGGTAATCTGCGGGGGTCGATTTCGCCCGTACTCCGCATCTGGTAAGGAGTACAGCCCGGGATGATCCGAGAACACCTGAGTGCTGAGGGGAATGGCATGTGGCCGCCCCTCTTTGTTTTTCGGGCGGAAATCTAGCCTGTTCGACGAAGGGGTGTTCTAGGGTTGACAGAAACAGCATTCTTTGCTACTATTCGCCGTTAATCTTTGTGGTCCTGATTGGCTATGAAAATCGCTTTTATCGGTCAAAAAGGCGTCCCGACTCATTCTGGCGGTGTCGAGAAGCATGTCGAAAAGCTCTCAACGCGCCTGGCGCAGCTTGGCCATGAAGTTACGGTATACACTCGCCCACATTACACGCCGGCGACGCTGTCGTCTTTCCACGGCGTTCGGCTCGTCTCGCTGCCATCCATCGCGACCAAGCATCTCGATGCGATCACTCATACGTTTTTGGCAACGATGCATGCGCTGTTCCAGGATTACGACGTCATTCATTACCATTCGATCGGTCCGTCTGTTCTGGCGATCGTGCCACGCATCCTGAAACCGCGCTCACGGGTCATCTCGACCTTTCATAGCCGCGACTACTTTCACAAGAAGTGGGGTTTTTTCGCGAGAAACTTCCTGAAGGCGGCTGAATTCTTCACCTGCAAAGTCCCGGAGCGCACGATCACAGTGAGTCAGGATCTCAATCGGTATGCCCGAGAATTCTATCATTGTCCGGCCGTCTATATTCCGAACGGGGCCGAAGTCGAGATGGATGCGTCAGACGAGACCCTTGTCCGGTGGGGCCTGCGCCCAGGCCGCTACGCCCTGTCGGTGTCGCGTCTCGTCGGCCACAAGGGGATCCATTACCTCATCAAGGCGTTCATGGAGCTCGAAGATACCAATAAGCTTCCGAATAACTACAAGCTCGTGATTGCTGGTGCGCCGGCCAATACGAAAGAGTACGAGAATTATCTCCATGCGATGGCGTCTGGACGTGAGAATATCCTCTTTGTCGGAGAACAGCGCGGCAGGGATCTCGCAGCACTGTTCACGCATGCCGGAGTTTTCGTCCAGCCGTCCGAAAACGAGGGGATGTCAATGGCGCTCCTCGAGGCGATGGCATACGGCCTGCCCGTTATCGTGTCTGATATCGCTCCCAATCTCGAAGTTGTACGGGGTGGCTATGGAGCAGTGTTCCCCGTCAGGAATACCGAGGCGCTGAAGCGGGAGCTAGCGTACTACATCAACCGGCCCGATGAGGCGAAGCGGCTCGGCGATTCGGCCCGGATGCGCATAGACGATGCCTTCAGCTGGGACGCGATCGCTCGGCAGACGGTCGAAGTGTACCAGGAGACGATCGATACGCATTCGCGTGAATACCAGTGGACTTCCAACCATGCTGCCTAATCTTTTCCGTCGATCATTCTGGGCCGTTTTCATCCCGCTCCTTATCGCGGCGGGCTTGTTCTGGATGGATGAGCTCCGAGGCTATCGTGGCGAGCTGTCGCTCCTGGTCCTGCCGCGGGCTGATCTGGCTCGCGGCGCAGCTGCTAACCTTGCGGCCTTGACGCAGGAGATCCCGTTTGCGGTGGCGGTGTATGAGGAAGCCAGTGCCGGTATCGAGAACCCGCTTATCGGCAAAACGCCGGCGCAGCGCAAAGCGATCTGGCGGGAAGCCGTCCAGGTAGAACGCGTTGGCACGAGCGATGTGATCCGTATCGTCTCGGCCGGAGCCGATCAGGACGAAGCGCTTGTTCTCGCGAAGACAGTCGTGGCTGAAATCGTTCGCACGGCGAGCCGCTATTACAATCAGAAGACCGATCTCGATATCCGCATCGTTGCCGACCCGGTCGCGGTTCCGATCCTGAGTGCGTGGCCGCGCTTTGTCGCATACATCATCGGCACAGCGCTCTTCTTCACGGCGCTCTTTTTCGCTGTCTATGCGCTGATCGATCGGATTTTTCCGAAGCACCAGGTTTCACAAGGATCCGGTGGCGAATACGTGATTTCTCCAGAAACCTTCAAGCCGCGGAAGCCAACGTATTGGAATCACGACGAGCAGGCTCGTCCGTATGAAACCGATCCGGTCATTCCTGCCGAGGCGCCTATAGCCTCAGAGTCGCAAATTCCGGATCTGTCCGACAGGGAGGAAGCTGTTCTGGACGAATACCGCGAAACGAATTCAACGATCGGGGCTTCGGCCGGAGTGAATATCGCGCCAGAAGAATGGCCGACCGGTCTTCCGATCGAGGAACCGGTCAATGAGGAGGTGTTTCTTCCAGAAGAGTACGGACAGCGATCATACGAGGCCGAGCGTGCCGGACTCGATGAGAAGGTTGTCTCTGGATACGTGGCCCATGCTGCCGCTCCTGACAACCTTCCGATCATCGAGGGACCGATCACGCCGCTCCAGGGCGCGCAGTCACGTCTCATGAAGGCTGACATCGATGCAACAGCCGCGGCCTATGCGGCTATAACGGAACCGGCGCTCCCGGCCGAACCGGCCAAGCCGCAGACTCATGAGCCGACACCCGAAGAATATCGACGGCGCCTGAACGAGCTTCTTTCTGGTAAGATGTAAGGGTATCTTGCACGAAACTTTATGAAGGCTTTTCTAGCTGCATTTTTTGTCATCGTCTTGCTCGCTGCTCTCGGCGGATACTATTACCTGACACGCTACGGCAGTCCGGTCGGTACCCCTTTCTCAAGCGAGCTTTCTGGCGATCTCGGCACCTTGGTCAGGCTTGCCGGCGCTTTTATGAACACGAACGGGGAGGAGCGCACGTTCCTCGTACTCTTTCAGAACAATATGGAGCTCCGTCCCGGCGGGGGCTTCATCGGATCGTTCGGCATCCTCAAGGTGAAAGATGGATCTGTCACAAGCTTTGCTTCCCATGACGTGGTGAATTTCGACGGCCGGATCCCGGATACGGTGCCAGCGCCCTATCCGCTTCCTGAAACTCTTGGAGTGAAGAGTTTGAAGCTCCGCGATTCGAACATCTCGCCGGATTGGTCGGTAAATGCGAAGGCAGCCGAGGATTTCTATAAGATGGGGAAGGGCGAAGAAGAGCTTGATGGTGTGATCGGGATCACGACCAACGTGCTCACCTCGTTCCTCTCGGTCGTCGGGCCGGTCGAAGTGCCAGGGTACCCGGGCGAGTACGATGCCGAGACCGGTGTCCTCGACCTCGAGTACCAGGTGGAACAGGCTTTCTACAAGCAGGGAATTAGCCGCGGCGAGCGCAAGTCGATCATGAACCTCCTCGGCAACATCATCCTCGAGCGCGCCAAGGCACTTCCTCTGGGCGGCAAGTACGATCTCTTCAAGGTCGTCCTTGACGATCTTCACAGGAAAGACATCCAGATTTCGTTCAAAGATGAGGCGCTCCAGGAAATCGTGCGCGCTGCCGGCTGGAGCGGAGAAATCGACCGCGAATGGGGGAAGGACTATCTGCTTGCCGTCGATTCCAATATGAATTCGTTCAAGACTGACTACCGGATGCGCCGTAGCATGGACTACGCTATCGACCTTTCCGGAGAGCGCGCTAAGGCGAGGCTCACCGTGACCTATGAGCATACCGCCAAGGAGAAGGACTTCATGACGAAGGACTACCAGTCGTTCGCGCGCATCTACGTGCCGGAAGGGAGCTGGCTCGAGTCGGTGTCCGGTAATGCCAAGCCGGCCGTCTTCGGGAGCGATCTCGGCAAGAAGTATTTCGGCGCGATCGTCCAGATCCCGCTCGGGGCGACGCGTTCCGTCACCTGGAGCTACGTGTTGCCGGAGGATTTTGACACGGCCGATTACGATCTCCTTATCGAGAAGCAGCCGGGATTGAACGACGTGCCGGTAACGATTACGGTGAAAGAAAAAGACGGGACCGTCACGGAGAAGCGCTTCATACTGAACCGGCCGGCGCGCTGGAGCGCGCTCGAGTAGGGGCGACAGGCCGAGGGAAGCAAGTTGCTTCCCGGCAGCGGAAAAGGGGCGAGTCATGCCGCGTGTGCCTGCCCCTTTTCCACTGCCTCTGGCAGTGTTCGTTCTTTTCCATCACCCACCTCTTCTATAGGCGGTTTGCCTGAAAGGAGTCTCACCATGATGCTCAGCGTTCTTGATTCGCCGCTGGTTTCGACCGCGCTCGTGTGTATCACCACCATTCTGCTCGGTCTTTGGATCATCTCGCCAGGAATTGGGATGTCGCTCAGCCTCTCGATACTCCGCGAGCGGCGCCGGACAGATCTGGGCGCTCTTGCGAGGCCTCCGGCTCTTCTCGAGCATGTCGATCGGGGAGATTTTTTCCGCTTCGTCAGTTTTCTCCTGCCCATAGGGTTCAACCTGTGGCTGTGGTCAGGCCTCGGCTTCCGTGATTCCCAGTCATGGTTCTGGCCGACGGTTATCCTTGCCGAAGCGGGGGCGATCGGGGTCATGCAGCTCTACCGGCACGGATTTTTCCTCGAAGATGCGAAGGAATATCTCCGTTTGACGGAGCCTGGCAATATCTCTTTCAGTGGTCGGATTATCCTGATGACAGGATGTGGCGATGATGTACGGCCGATCCTGCTGATCTACTTCAGGGGCGAGGAAGATTTTTCGCCTGGCATAGGGGATCTCTACTATGTTCCGGATAGCACGGATAGCCGATACGACATCAGCTCGTTCTCTCGTACCAGCAGTCCAGTCCGCGCCTTCTTCCGTCTAGGCACTCCGCCCGAAGCAGGCCTGCCGCCAAATGTCAGGGGCACGCTGATCGGTGTTCAGTTGCTCCCGTTCTCTAACAGGGACGACAGTCGGGACGGGTTCATCGACCATCGGCCTGAGGCCTACGAGGGCCAGCTTGCCAGACGCACTTTGGATTGCGGCTGAACAGCGATGCCGACCAATCTTTTGCCGGGAATCCAGCGCTCTGGACCCGGCTTTCTTTTTTCTAGCTTTACAGTAGGCCAGCGGGCATGGTATGCTCGCAGGCGCCCAACTGGATTTTCCAGCAGCACTCCTGTTATTTACCAATTGCACCAGCCTGTCTCTATCAGGCGCGTTCTTCGTAGAAAGGATGACATTATGGATACCTCACTTTTTGCAGAAGCCGACCTGGCAGGGATGCTGCTCGCAGGCATCATCTCGACAGCGATCGGGTCCTGGTTCGCCTGGCCTGGGATGCGTTTCGTCCGGCTGATCGACATGTACGAGCTGTATAAGAATCGACAACGGTCGATCCAGGCTGGCGCCCCACTGTTTGTGGAGTATCTGACCCCTCCCTTCCGAAGCCTGCTGTTCTGGCTCCTATTGCCGGCAGCTGCCAATCTTCTCGGGTGGCTCTGGATGGATATCCGCGACCCGTGGCTCTGGATCGGCATCGGACTGGCTGAGGCATGCCTCGCTTGGCAGCTGCAGCTCCGACGGCAGGCGCGATTCGCCGCTGATTGGGATGCCTGGCTCAGGCTGACGCATCCAGGGAATGCCTGTGCCATCGGGAGCATCCGTTACGCGAATGAGCATTGGAAAACCAGCCGAGACGGATTTTTCGTCGATGTCTCGCTCGAGCATCCCGATAATCCGGAGCCCGACCGGTATTTCATCTCTTTTGCGACAGCTCGTCGGTATCCGATCCCGAAAGCTTATGGCCGTCCAATCCGGATTTTTTTCCGGCAGTGCGCGACCGGCGGCAGGGAGATTGTCGGCTACCAGTTTCTGCCGATCGCCAATCTGGCATTTTTCGGATTGAAATCCATCATCCTTATGATCCTGAGCGAAGTCTCTCGATCAGAATTGCCTGATGGTAAGACTGGGAATGGACGGCTGAAAAGGAGTCCCTCGGATTCTCCTGAAAGTGGGTGATCGGTTTGTCGGATCGAGTTCCTAGTGTTTTCCTCGCCGGAATCCAGCTTCATGGATCCCGGCTTGTTTTTTTAGGGGAATTCGGCCAGGCGTCCGAAAAAAAGTTGATTCGTACGAGGATTGACTTAGAGAGGTTTATTATGTATTCTATGACGTTGCGGGATGAGGCATTTGTCTCATTTGCCGCAGCAGAGGCGTTTTGGCGTGTTCTTTTTATCAATGGAAGCACCGGATCTCCGGGCTCGCTTTTTCAAGAGAGGGGAAGGATATGTTCTCAGAGATGGGGATGCTTGCAGTCAATCCCATGTTCGAGCGATTATTCATCGCTCTGGTGTCGCTTGGTCTTGGTTTCTGGCTGATGCTGCCTGGCGATATCGGCCATGTCCGGATGCATGCATTCATCGCAAAGTACGATGAGCGGTACGGGACTGCGATCGGCAAATCGGCAAGATCGCCGCTCCTGGTGGATTACCTCAGGCAGCAATGGCTGCACCTATTGCTCCTGTTTTTCCTGCTGGGACTGAATATCTGGTTTTTCCAGCAATATTCTCTCGTCCGGGAATTCGAGCTATGGACCGCCATATTCATTTCGGAGGCAGCAGCGATCCTCCTGATCCAGCGCTATCGGAGCAGACGCTTCGAGGACGATATGGAGGACTACCTTTTTCTGACGTCGCCGGGAAACCGATTTTTTGACGGTACGGTCAGCGAGATCCGAGACGGAAGCCGGGGAACGGGCGAATATTGCGTCCTGATGAGGCAGGGAGAGGGCAGTACTCTGTCACTATTCGTTTCTCCAGCGGTCGACCAGTCGTATCCGTTACAGGACGCTCTCGGATGCTTGATGAGGGTGTTCTATCGGTTGCGACTCGGCGAGTCCTCCGGTATCGCAGGCGATCTGGTAGGCTTTCAGCCGCTCTCCGAAGAGGGTTCGGATCCGAATCGGAGGCTCCTCATAATCGCCTGAGAGGCCTGTGCGATATCGGCCCTTCTGCCGGGCCGTTTCCCGTCTCTTTCGTTCGTTGTTTTTTGCCGGAATCCAGCTTCATGGATCCCGGCTTTCTTTTTCCTCTCGATGAGAGGTGTTTCTTGCGTCCCGCGCCCCTCTCTGGCAGTTGTGCTGGGACGGAAGGGGTGGAGAGTGGGAAAGCGCTATCATTTCTCTGAAATCGGGGGCGTGATAGCATAGGAAGAGAGGGCATTTTCTTTTGTCATTTTTCTTGTCATGCAATTTGATATCCTTTCCATCTTCCCAGCCGCTTTCGAGAGCTATCTCAGCACTTCGATCCTGAAGCGCGCCCAGGATGACGGCCGCATCGCGGTTCGTGTTCATGATGTGCGCGCCTTCTCTCTCGACAAGCACAATAAAGTCGATGATACCCCTTATGGCGGCGGCGCGGGAATGGTGATGATGGTCGAACCTTTCGATCGGGCGCTCGAGTCTATCCAGGCTCGTCCAGGAGCAGAAGGCACGCGCATCATCCTGCTTTCGGCCAAGGGGCGGCCGTTCGATCAGGCGGCAGCGCGACGCTTGGCTGGATATGACCGGATCGTGCTTCTCTCGGGTCGGTACGAGGGCGTGGACGAGCGGGTTGCCCTTCATCTTGTCGATGAAGAGCTCTCGATCGGGAGCTTCGTACTGACAGGAGGGGAGCTGCCGGCAATGGTCGTGGTGGACGCTGTCGCGCGGCTGCTTCCTGGCGTCCTTGGTAACGATGAAAGCGCTCAGCATGAATCATTTTCCGCTGCGGAAACGGTCGAGCATCCGCAGTATACGAAACCGGAAATCTATCGCGATTGGGCAGTGCCGCCGGCGCTCCTCTCCGGCCATCATGCCGAAATCGATTCGTGGCGCCGGGAGCAGTCGATCGAACAGACCCGAAAACACCATGGCCAGAAAAACAAACAGGACCATCTTTCGCAGTAGCGGCCATCCGAGCGATCGCTGGCTGAAGCTGTCGGTGTTTGCGCTTATCGGGACGGGGCTCCTCATGATCGCTTCAGCGGGCGTTTCCTACGGCAATGTCCGTTTTGGCGATCCGTACTATTTCTTCAAGGAACAACTCCTTGGCCTTGGGGTTGGAATCGTTCTTCTCTTCGTAGCCGAACGCATTCCGTACCAGGTCTGGCGGCGCTTTGTAGTCCCGTTTTTCGCCCTCGCGCTCATCCTGCTCGTCCTCGTTTTCATACCGGGAGTCGGAACGACCGTGTACGGCGCTGCCCGTTGGGTCGATCTCGGCTGGTTCTCGTTTCAGCCGTCCGAGATCATGAAGATCGCGATCATTTTCTATCTCGCTGCCTGGCTGTCCCGCCGCGGCGCCCAGACCGCCCGGGATTTTTATGAAGGGTTCGTCCCGTTTCTTGTGGTACTGTCGATTGTCGGTTTCCTCATCATCAAGCAGCCGGATACCGGGACGCTCGGACTCATTTTCTGCATTGCGCTTACGGTTTTCTTTGCCTCGGGCGCGAGTCTGCGCCATATCGCCGGCCTCATCGCGCTCGCCTTCGCGGCCCTCTTTGTCCTCATCCGGATCGCGCCGTACCGGATGCAGCGCTTCCTCGTTTTCCTCAACCCCGAGCATGATCCGCTCGGGGCCGGATACCAGATGACGCAGGCGTTTCTCGCGATCGGCACGGGCGGCCTCTTTGGTGTCGGCCTCGGCCACAGCCGGCAGAAATTCAACTACCTTCCCGAACCGGTCACGGACTCCATCTTTGCTGTCTTGGCCGAAGAGACCGGACTCCTCGGCGCCTCTTTCGTTATTGCGCTCTTCCTGTTCTTTCTCTGGCGGGGAATCCGGGTGGCGATCGGCGCACCGGACGCTTTTGGTCGGCTGCTCGCCGTCGGCATCGTTGCCTGGGTCATCTGCCAGGCCTTCATCAACATCGCAGCGATCACAGGCCTTATCCCGCTGACTGGTATAACGCTTCCGTTTATCAGCTTTGGCGGCACATCGCTTGCGGTGCTGATGGGCGCGGTCGGCGTCTTGCTGAATGTATCCCGGCACTCTACACTGAAGGGGTAATCCTATGGCAAAACGAGTCGTACTGACGGGCGGGCTTTCTGGCGGGCATACGTTTCCGCTCATCGCCGTAGCGCGCGCCCTTTCCAAGGAGCTGGACGGCGATGTCGAATTCCTCTTCATCGGGTCACGCGGCCGCTTTGAAGAAACGGCGATGGCCGAGGCAGGCATCCCGTGCCGGTTCATCGTGACTGCGAAATGGCGTCGATACGCATCGGTGCTGAATTTCATCGATCTCTTCAAGCTCCCGATCGCCCTCATCCAGGCGCTCTGGCATCTCCTTTGGTTCATGCCGGATGTCGTCTTTTCCAAGGGAGGCGCCGCCTCGGTCCCGATCGCGATCGCTGCCGCGCTCTATCGGATCCCTCTCCTCATTCATGATTCGGATGCGGTCGCCGGGCGGGCCAACCGCTTCGCTGCGCGTTTTGCCGCACGGATCGCCATCGCCTACGAGCGGGCCCAGCGGTACTTCCCGGCCAGCAAGGTAGCGCTCACGGGCAATCCTATCCGCGAGGAAGTGCTCAACGGGGATCCTGAGCGAGGCCGGAGGAGCCTCGGGTTTTCGGCGGATCGTCCAGCGATACTTATCATCGGCGGAAGCCTTGGGGCGGCACCCTTGAACCGCGCCGTCGTGAGGATGATACCTGACTTTCTTGCTGCCGGCTACCAGGTCATGCACATTACCGGCGGGAGCAATCTCGAACAGGTCCAGGCCGAGGCCGTCTTACTCGGGCTGAAGCCAGGACTCGGCTATGTCGCTCTCCCGTTCCTCCCGGCAGCCGAGTTGGCAGACGTCTACGCTCTCGCGACCGTTGTTATTTCGCGCGCGGGTGCCGGATCGATCGCTGAACTGGCAGCCCTGGCCAAGCCCGTGATTCTCGTGCCGCTCTCGACGGCAGCGAATGGCGAGCAGCGTGAGAATGCTTACGAGATCGCCCGTCATGGCGGCGCAGTCGTGATCGAAGAGGCGAATCTCGGCGGACATATCCTGAGCGAAGTCATCGCGGACGTGATCGCGCACCCTGAAAAAGCGCGCGCGATGGGCGATGCTCTCCGGAAGCATTACTATCACCCCGATGCGGCAGCCATGATCGCTCGCGGACTCATGACGCTCTCCTAACGGTATGAAGCTTTCGGACTACTCGCGCTGGCACTTCATCGGCATCAAGGGGGCGGGGATGACGGCACTCGCCGAGCTCTTGATCGGCCTTGGGAAACGGGTGACCGGATCCGATACGGCCGAGGTCTTCTATACGGATGCCATCCTCCGTCGGCTCAAGATCCCTGTCGCGACCCCGTTCGATTCGACCAATCTGCCGCCGGAGGCGGAAGCGTTCGTGTACTCGACGGCCTATTCGCCTGAGAAGAACCCCGAGCTTGCTGCTGCTCTGGCGACGGGCCGGCTGACCCTCTCGTATCCCGAGGCGCTCGGGGCGCTTACTCGCGAGAAGATGACGCTCGCCGTCTCGGGTACCCACGGCAAGACGACGACTTCGGCGCTTCTAGCTGACGTGCTCCGCACCGCCGGGACGGATCCGTCGGCGATCATCGGGAGCGAGATCCGGAGCTGGGGCGGGAGCGCGCTCGCCGGCCATGGGCCGTTCCTCGTCATCGAAGCCGACGAATATCAGAACAAGCTCGCCCAGTATCAGCCGTTCGGAGTCATTCTTACGAGCGTCGATTGGGATCATCCGGATTTTTTCCCGACAGTCGAAGAGTATGAGCGGGTATTCGCCGACTTTCTTGCGCGCGTCCCGCGGCATGGCTTCGCGGTCGTCTGCGGAGACCATGCCCGCGCCGCGTTCCTCGCTCGGGATCTCGGGACTGCTCGCTATACGTACGGTTTCCTCGAGGGGAACGATGTTCGGGCGGTCGGCTATCGCGTCTTGTCCGAAACCGAGCGGGCAGACGGGCTGCTGCAGGAATTTTCCGTCGAATTCCGGGGCGAGCGGATCGGTCCGTTCCGGACTCGGCTCGCCGGCCGGCACAATGTCGAGAACGCGCTTGCGGTCATCGCTACGGCAATCCACCTGAAGCTCGATAGGGAGCTCGTCCGCCAGGCCATCGCCGCTTTTTCCGGAACGAAGCGCCGGTTCGAGTATCTCGGCGAGCGGAACGGTGCGCTCATCTATGACGACTACGCTCATCATCCGGCCGAGATCCGGGCGACACTCGCTGCTTTCCGCGACCTGTATCCCGACCGCTTCCTCCGGGTCATTTTTCATCCTCACACATTCACGCGCACCCGGGCGCTCTTGGAAGAGTTCGCCGCGAGCTTCGAGTCCGCGGACCGGGTCACCGTCCTCGACATCTATGGCAGCGCTCGCGAGACAAGAGGCGGCGTCTCTTCGCAGGATCTCGTTGATCGGATCAATCGCGGATTTTTGGACAAGGCAGACTATGCTGCCGATCGCGCCCAACTGGTCGCCACGCTCGCTCGCGAGATGGGGCCGAACGATGTTATCATAACGCTGGGCGCGGGGGATGTCTGGCAGATCGCGGCGGCGCTCCTTCTCGAGACGAAAAAAAACAAGCCTATAAAATAAAAACGCTATGAAGAACCGCCTTATCGTGCTTGTCGCCGGAATCTTTGTCGCCGCCTTGTGCTGCAGCGCTTTCCTCCTCATGATGGCGATACCGATGCCGGGCCCGCTTTTTTGACTTACTTCTCGGGTTGCCTATGCTTTCTCTTGAGAGAGATGTCTTGCTCGCTCCATACTCGACCTTCAATATCGGCGGGCCGGCTGATTTTTTTGCGACCGTGACGACGGCTGCCGAGCTCATCGAGGCGCTCGAGTACGCGGCAGACAATTCCCTGAAATCCTTTATCTTCTCCGGCGGAAGCAACCTGCTCATCGCGGACCGCGGTTTCCGCGGGCTCGTCATCCGGGTCGCCAGTGCCGCGGCCCGCATCTCAGGCCGCGATATCTATGCTGATGCCGGCACGCCGCTCGGAAGCGTCGTCCAGCTCGCGGGGGCGCACGGACTGGCTGGCATCGAACGCCTGGCCGGTATTCCCGGGTCCCTCGGCGGGGCGATTCGCGGCAATGCCGGGGCTTTCGGCGCGGAGATGCGGGATGTCGTCCTATCCGTAAAGACGTATGATCGGAAGGCGCGCATGCTCCGGGAATTTTCCGCCAAGCAGTGCGCATGGGGATATCGGCAGAGCCATTTCAAGTCGCATCCCGAACTCGTCATCCTCTCGGCCCAGCTCCGCTTTGAAGACGGTGACAGCGCCGAGCTCCAACGCATCGCAGCGGATACGATGGCCGTCCGTGAAGCCAAGCATCCGCAGGCGGTCCGTTGCGCCGGATCATTCTTCATGAATCCTGACGTCCTGGACGAGGCTCTCCGGGATGAGTTTGCGCTTGATACGGGGAAGACGCCCAAGGACAGCCGGCTCCCGGCCGGCTGGCTCATCGATCATGTCGGCTTGCGCGGCCGGCGCATCGGCGGCGCGGAAATCAGCCCGCATCATCCGAACTATATTGTGAATACCGGAACGGCGACGGCGGAACAGGTCGTCATGCTCGCCTCCCTCGTGAAGCAGCGCGTCCGGACCGAACTCGGCATCCAGCTCCGGGAAGAGGTCCAGCTCGTCGGATTCTGAGGCATATCCTCGGAAGGAAAGAGGAAACAGGGATGCCATCCCGAGGCTTTCTTTTTTCCGTTGAGAAATGCTACAATGGAGACCTGACCTGGCCTCTGCCCCTCGGACACGAGGGATCCCCTTCATCGGAGGCCTTTGCAGTGCGTCTGGAACCCGATCGCACTGCTTTTTTTGCCCGCTGCCATGCCGGTTCGGTCTCTGCCGCACTCTTGACAAAATCATAAAAATCTGAGTGAGAGGGGAGTATACTAGGGGAGAGTTCTTTGTACCGACCGACTTCAACACCAAGAAAGGGGGAGTATCATGCCGTATGAATGTCCACCGGCAGGTGAGAGCGGGATGGATATGATCAAGTGCTTCGTCTGCAAGAAGGACGTCCCGCTCGACCAGAGCCTTCCAGTCGCTCCGGATAATCGCTTCCGGGTCTGTTCGGAAGGCTGTCTCAAGAAGTACCAGAGCGTGTTCCAAGAGCCCGAGCTGACGGGCGGTTTGGAGGCGGTGTCCCACCAAAAGCATCGGCAGGAACCGCATACCCCGTTTTGCGGCGAGGGACGGCGTCATATTTCTTCTGGAACATCGGGCCTCAATGGGAACGGAGAACGGGGAAGGCCCCGATTCGATTGGCGTTAAGGCGTGAGCTTTTTCGGGAGCGCTGCAGCGCAGCCTCCCGATTTTTTTATCCAGTCGAGATGCTGGCGAGCGGTTCCAGATCCGCCGCGAATGCTTTGCTACTACCCAAGGAGGGCTATCATGCGAAAAAAGACTGCCGGACAGGACCCGCGCGGGTTCATAGCCGGACGAAAGCCGATACCGGAAAGCGATGGAGAGCCGTATCCACTCGAATGTCCGTACACTCGTCCGGCCAGGCCGGAGCCGCCGCCTCCTGACTTGAGGACGCGGGCACGGGAATGCTCGGATGAGCTCCCGACGTATGCCGAGATCAGGCATCGGATCGACCGCTCATAGCGGAATGCTTTTTGGGAGATCGCTTCAAAGCGCCTCCCATTTTTTTTACAGCTCGCCAGAGGGCCTCCAGTACGTTCAGAGAACCTTGCAAATACATCGAATAAATGCTATAATCTGCAAATAGTTGTTTCCCAATCTGGCTGGGCCCATCCAGGCTCGAACTCTTGAAAGGAGCGAAGCAATGTCTCTAGCATTGGTGACAAAAAACGAAGCGGGCCCCATCCCTCCTTCTCCGTATCGGAGGGGCCAGGTCCACCGTTTTCCGAGCGGGGAGCGCGTAAGCATCTTGGCAGTCACGTCTGATGACGAAACCGATGAGGTAGTGCTCATCCTGGAATCACTCGGGCCGGTGTACTGCATCGCGGACGTGTTCCAGACGATAGGGGATCGAAGCTTTCGACCCCTGTCTTTTTTTTGACAAGACGCTCCTGAGGATGCTCCCACCTTCTTCGGGGCTATTTCGGATTGCTATATTTGACATATAGCATTTTTCATGTCATCATTTATTGGCTCTTTAATGTTCAACGCAACGATTTGTTAGGGTAAGTCAAGATGCAAGACCCCATTATCGAAGATGAAGTTCCGGAGAAAACAGGAGAGGAGAAAGTCCAACCGAAATCTGGAAACGAAGATTCGCCAATAAGGGTAGCCGGACAGGTCTACAGGCCGTTTGATCAATACCCAATGAAGCACGAAAAACGCGAACTAGAGCCCTGGGAGGGGCGTTTTCGTGACTAGGGAGGCTAAGTTTTCCTCCCTAGTTATTTTTTTTGAAACACTAAGATTATGGGTGCGATAATCAGAATAATTCTTCAAGTCCTTGGGCGCATAGGCGTCGTTCTTTTTGCATTTCAATGGATTTGGGTTGCACTTCAAGCAGCTAGGGAGGGGTATACAAAACGAAAGATAAACGCACTTATTTTGTTTTTTATTTTCATTTACATCATTCTCGTTATAAAACTTATAACAATTGAAGAACTCGGAAACGGCATCTTTTTTGCTATATATAGTATTGCTGTTTCCTTC
>SSEF01000040.1 GCA_008012175.1 Candidatus Moraniibacteriota bacterium
TCGCCAATTTCGTCATCGTCTTCTTGATCGGCCTCATCTTCCTCGAGTGGCTCTACCGCGAGGAATCGCGTCAGCAATCGCTCGCCGACTATCTGAAACGCTCGCTCTCCGATTTCTCCATCTTCATCTTCACTGCTCTCGCGACCTTCTATATCCTGTTTCCCGCTGTCTGGGTGAAACCGGAAAAGCTCGTCACCTCGACCCTGTACAGCCAGGCTTTCGAAAAATTCGCGCCAGTCTTTATCGTCCTCCTCATTCTCATCGGTATCGACCTCGCCTGGAACCGGACCCGCGCTCTAAGTTATCTCCTCGGTCTCCTCGAACGCTGGCGGCTCGCCATAGGCTGGCTAGCGGCCGGATTCTTCGCTGTGGCGATGCTCTTCACGCTCACCAACAGCTGGCTCGGCATGCCGTGGTATGACTTCATGAACCTCCTCTCTTCGCCGAAAACCGTCCTGGGTCGCGCTGACGTCTTTGGTATCTTCCTCACGAACTTCTATCCGCTCCTCTTCGGACTGACACCCATCATCCTGGCCGGACTCTTTGCTGGCACCGCGCTCATACTTCGACGAGACTTCTTCCGGCGGGACGACGCTCGACTTGCCCTCTACCTCATCCTCTTCGTTCTCCTTTACTACGTCGGAGCGACCGGCAACGGCGTCGCGATGATCGTACGTTATCAGATCGTTCTCTTCCCTATCGCAGCCATACTTTCCGGAGTGGGCATCATGGCGCTTTTCAACTACTTTTTGAAAGAGAAAAAAAACCGGCTTGCCTTTCCCGCTCTCATGAGCCTCATCATCGCCTTTGGCATCGGCACCCTCTCGGCGACGCCATTTCCTCTCTCGTACGCCTCTATCCTCCTCCCGGGCCGTTATCACACCGACGTGAAAGACATGGGGCCTGGCAGCTACGAGGCCGCCACGTGGCTCAATAGTCAGCCGAACGCATCCGACCTCGTCATCTGGACGGACAAGGACGGCGTCTGCAAATTCTTCGTCGGGAAATGCCGCCGCGGTTTCGGCAATTATGATGCCCGACGCCTGGAGGGCCTCGACTACATCGTCGTTTCTTCGGGGCGCGAGAGCCGGACGACAAAGATGATCATCGGGCAAGTGAATAGCGGCGTCCCCGCGATCCGCTACGACCAGTACTATCGGAAAGAGAATCCTGATCACGAGATCCTCATCAATGGTCGCGAGAGTCAATTCGTGAAGGTGTACCGCTACGCCGGCAATTGATATCGATTGGCTACGGCAAAAGAATCACTCTCGATCGAGGAACGGCATCAGGCCGCTCCTCGGTTTCTTTCTGCGAGATATGCCGGGAGGGCGATGAATGAGATCAGCATCTGAAGAAGCCGCGAGAGAAGCGCGGCAGTCACAGCAAGCTCAGCCGATACGCCGACGAGACCAAAGAAAAATACGTACGACCATTCCTTGACGCCGATATTGTTGATCGAGATCGGGATGTTTGCGACGAGAGTCGCAGCGAAGATCGCACTTCCAAAGGCGATCAGTGGGAGATCGGCCCCGAGGCTCGTGAACAGGAAAAAGTTGCTTCCGCCAATGCCGACAGCCGTAAAGAGAGCCGCCCATGAAATAGCCCCGCCATACACCCTCGCATTGGCCAATGGTTCAAAATCCCGAAGGAGACCAATCGGCCGCTCCCACGGGAGAAGCCCAACCAAAAAAATCGCGAGTTGGTAAAAGCGCTCGGCAAAAAAGAGCGCCGTCAGCATATCATGCTACAGCGACCATCTAGATCTACACACGATGACGAAGGCCGGCTGCCCGAGCAACACCTGCCATGGCAAGAAGACAAGCCCGATACCAGCAAAGAGAAAGAGGGCGAGAAGCCCTGTCAGCCGATCGAAAAACACCGCGCCGAACGCGCGCGACCGTTCACCAGCTCGGCTCATCCAGAGTACTCGATAGGCATCGCCACCGATGGTTGATGGAAGGAAATTGTTGATGAACGCACCGGTGAGATAGGCAAACGTCCCTTCCTTCACGGAAAAACCGAATCCCTGGATCCGAGCGAGGTAACGCCATTTGGCGGCCGAGATGATATTCCCGAGCACCTGAACGCCTATATACCCAAGGATGAGCGGCCCCGATGCGTGAAGCGCGATGTCCCCGACTGCGCGCCAATCTACCCGGCCGATAAGCCAATAGACGAGCGCCGCACTAACAGAAACTTTGAGGACAAATTTCCAATGCTTCATGCCCTTTACTATAGCAAAATTAAAATAACTACTGCTTTTTCGCCTTTTCTAGGATTTTACGGAAATTTTCAGCAACTGCTCGCCAGCTGCGCTTTTCAGCCCGAGCGCGGCTTTCGATGCCGAACGCAGCCGCCTCTTCAGGGTTCTCCGCGATCCGGACGAGTGCTGATGCAAAAGATTCGGCATTTTCCGGGTCAACGAAGAGACCGTTCGCTCCGTCTGTGACAAATTCAGCCATCCCGCCTGTCCCTGAGACAATAAGTGGAAGACCTGAGGCAAGCGCCTCGAGCGCACTATTGCTCATACCCTCATTTCTCGATGGCAGAACGAACGCATGAGAGCGTTGATAGTATGCAGCAAGCTGATCATGAGGGACACGACCTATGAACCTCACTTTCTCCGCTATGCCGAGCTCCTTGGCGCGCTTTTCGAGCACGTCTCGCTGCTCCCCCTCGCCAATCAGGTGGAGCTCGATCGGCTTCACTGTTTTTTCAATCGCGATGGCAAATGCCTCGATAAGGTGATGGATGCCCTTCCGTGGCGTGAGCCGCGAGGTGGAGAGGAAAATGATCGCCTTGCCTGATCGTCTCGCTGGATCGGGGTAGAATACTCCGTATCAACACCGTTTTCAATCTTCTGCATTGCCTGGTGAGGATCAGTTTCTTTAGCGAGTTCTATCAATCCAGCGCTATTCGGGATAACTGCTTCCGCCTGACGCCAGAGAAAACGCACGAGCGGCTTTGCGAAAAGATAGAATCGATTGTATTTTTCACTGAATCCCGGGACATCGGCGCCGCGAAGCGACACGACATACGGCACGCCGAACAGAATCTTCACGAGGTACGCGAGAAAACCGCACGGCACCGTAAAGAAGGCGAGCGTCGCACCGAAGGACTGTTTCTTCGACTCGAGCCGTATGAAACGCCAAAGGAAAAAAATAGACTTCACCAAATAGACGAGGATATCACGAGGCGATTGGGAATGAAGCTGATCGGGATTTTTTCCGATCGGAAGGCGATGGACATGCGTTTCCCCTCCGATGCGGACATGCTCAAGCGAACCGCCAACAGCTGACGTCACCAGATGGACCTCGATACTCGGATCCTTCGCCCACTCGTGGAGGATCGCTTCGGTTGCCACACTCGCCCCACCGCCCAAAGGCGGGTACTCGTAATTGAGAAAGAGAACCTTCATCGGATTTTGGTCAGATACCTAGACGCCAACACCATAGTACGTGAAGCCAGCTGCCTCGGCTTCGACGCGCTCAAGCACGTTCCGCCCATCATAGACGATATCGCCCTTCATGCGCTTTTTTAGCTCCGCGTAGTCAATAACACGGAATTCATCCCACTCGGTCGCAATGATGAGCGCATCAGCACCCTTCAAGGCATCAACCGACTTCTTCACATACGTCAGGTTCTTATCGGAGAGGGCTTTGGCTGCATTTTCCATCGCGACCGGATCAAAGGCCCGAACCTTCGCACCAGCATCGAGAAGTTCGCTTATATTCATAAGCGCTGCTGCTTCGCGGACATCATCGGTCCGGGGCTTGAAGGCGAGCCCCCAGACAGCCACCGTCTTGTCTTTCATCTTTTCACCCCAGAGCTCTTTCAGTTTCACGAAGGGGCGAAGCCGCTGGCTCGTATTCACTTCATCTACCATCTCGAGCAAGCGGAAATGCGACTGAAACTCATGACCTGTCTTGATGAACGCTTTCACGTCTTTCGGGAAGCAGGATCCACCGTAGCCGATGCCCGCATAGAGGAAGCGCGAGCCGATGCGGTTGTCATAGCCGAGGCCACGAGCGACTTCCTTCACGTTGCCGCCAGCTGATTCGCAGAAATTCGCCACCTCATTGATAAAGGTGATCTTCATTGCGAGGAAAGAGTTGGCAGCGTACTTGATGATTTCGGCGCTCCGGACATCGGTTAGCATAAGAGGCCGTCCGGCACGAACGATTGGACGATAGACCTGTTCCATGACCTTCTTCGCCCTGACCGATGAAGTGCCGACGACGATGCGGTCTGGATTGAGGAAATCCTTCACTGCCGCTCCCTCGCGGAGGAATTCAGGATTAGAGACAACCTCAAACGGATATTTCCCTTTGGACGCCTCCTTGATGATACGAGTGACTTTTTCCGCTGTACCAACAGGGACGGTCGACTTGTCAACGAAGAGTTTGTAACCGTTCAAATACCTACCAAAAGCTTCAGCTGCAGAAAAGACGTATTTCAGATCCGCCTCGCCGGTCACCGGATCCTCAGGAGTGCCGACCGCCATGAAGACGACATCTGATGACTGGATCGCTTCCTTCAGGTCGGTCGTAAAGCTGAGCCGGCCTTCTTTCACGTTACGCTCTACCACTTCCTCAAGGCCAATCTCATAAATCGGAATAACGCCCTTCTTGAGCTTGGCGATCTTTGCCTTGTCCACGTCCGCACAGACGACCGTATGACCGATTTCCGCCATGCAAGCACCCGACACCAAACCGACATAGCCTGTCCCAAGAAAAGAGAGCCTCATGACGCCATTATTTTACTGACGAATAACGATATCCTTGATGCTGTAGTTCATCCGGTGCCGCGCCTGATAGTAACTCTTTACTGAAATATCTGCCAAAAGGCCAGAGATAAAAAATTGGATACCGACCAGCGCGAAGAAGACTCCGATAAGCGGCCAGAGGCGCTCAGAAAGCGAAGCGCCAAAGACGAGTTTCTCCACGAGCATCCACGTAAGGATGGATGATCCCAGAACGAAAAGCATCACACCGACTCCGCCAAAGAGATGCAGCGGCCGATGTGAATACTTGCGCCAGAACCAGATCGACAACATGTCAACAAAACCCTTCATGCCGCGCTTCCAGTTGTACTTCGTCACGCCGTGAAGCCGCGGATGATGGCTGACCTTCACTTCGGCCACACGATACCCTTCAAGCTGAAGGATAGCCGGGATGAATCGGTGCATCTCACCGAAGAGATCGATGTCCTTGAAGCACTCGCGCCGGTACGCCTTCAGACTGCATCCAGAGTCGTGAATATTGTCGTGGATGAGGAGTTTTCGAAGAAGGTTCGCAATCCGCGAGGGGATCTTCTTCGACCACGGATCTTGGCGCTTGTGCCGCCAGCCGGAGACAACATCGTATCCCTCATCGATCTTAGCCAGGAGGAGCGGGATATCAGCCGGATCATTCTGGAGATCGCCATCGAGAGTGATGATGATGTCGTTCGTCGCTGCCTTGATCCCTGCATCAAAGGCGGCTGTCTGTCCGAAGTTCTTCCGGAAAACGATGAGCTTCATCGGTTTGCAAGCCTCCGCCTCAACCCGGGTCTTGTCCTTGGATCCATCATCAACAAAGATGATCTCGTATGGGTGCCCAGATTTTTCGAGTGCCTCCTTGATGCGGCGGTGGAGCTCGAACACATTTCCCTCCTCATTGTAGAGCGGGACCACGACTGAAAGCGAGTATTTTCCTGTTTCCATATGCATCCAGTTTATCCCATATAGAAGCCATTGGCAAAATCCTTACGTGCAAATTTCCACGGAAAAATATCTTGACAAAATAGCATATTTCCCGCAGTATACGTAAAATTCAATACTTATGCGCATACTCATCTCTGGCGGTGCTGGATTCATCGGTTCCCATGTCGCAGACGCCCTCATCGAACGCGGGCA
>SSEF01000007.1 GCA_008012175.1 Candidatus Moraniibacteriota bacterium
GACCGTATTCACATTGAGATCGGCGGATGTATCCCCTGCCTGGACGGTATAGTTGCAGCTTCCGGTGGTCGCGTTCGATACCGTGAACGTACATGTCCGATCCGTCGTGCCCGTCTCGAGAGTGACGGTAACGCTCCCCGTGGATGTCACTGCCTCAGAGAAAGTCAGACTGACCGGGATAATCTCGCCCGTTGTGAATGTTCCGTTGGCATGAGCCGAAGTGATACTGGTAATCGTGGGCGGGGTGCCATCGACAGTTACAGAAGCCGGGGTCCGGGTCACGATCGCATTGCCGGATTCCCCGTCCGCAGAAGCGATCGAAGCTGTCGTGAAAGCGATCGAGGATCCTGTCACGGAAGCAAGCGAATGGAACGAAAAAGTAGCAATAGACGACGTACTCGTCACCGAAGGATTGGCTAACGGAACCGCAACCGCAATTGACGCAGTTCCGTTTGTATTATTGATCGAGGCGGCTGCAAGCTCGAGCGAAAATGTCGAGGAGGCCGTAATACTGTCCAATCGAAACTTGGTTTGATCATACGTAACGTGCAGTTCGACAGCGCTGACTGCATTCGTTCCAGGATTGATCTGGGCATCGAGCGAAAACTGCTGGTCACCCGCGACAGAGGTACTCGCCGGATTAAAAAAAAGGGTGGAATTCGCGGCCGCCTGGGTTCGGTTCACCTGTATGCTTGGAAATGGCAACAAGGACCGTTCCGCTGTCTCTCGCTGAAAAGTGCTGGAAACGTTCCAGATGAGCATCGTGAATGCTCCGCCAAAAAATACGATGGCCAGCAGCGCTGACGAAAGGCGAATCCTCCGCCTCCCAACCAAAAGCATCGACCGGCCAAGTGACTGATACCCCCGCTTTACGTTTTTTTCAAAGTTCGAGTTCAGCATAATTTCATTGATCTGGATGGTCTTTATCTGTCTATTATAGTGTTTGCCACGCCCTCAAGCCTTCATCTGCAACAGCAGAAATCGGACGGTATGGCTCTTTCGCTCATTCTATCATCTCTCCGAAAGAAAAGCAGCTCTGCTGTCAATTCAAGCAGCACCAATCCCCAAAGGAATGCGCAGCCGAACCACTGCCACACCCTTCTTCATCAGACGTACGCACTGGCCAACGAAGAGAGGGTTTGGGTACCATGTGCTCATGGAAGCAGCCCAGTGATGCGAGCCGACCTTATCTCACGGATAACGCTCCCGGTTTCATTGTCTGCTGCAACGAGAGAGCGTTCTGAGAACACGACCTCGGTAGCCGAGATTGCTCGCTCTGCCCGGAAGAGAAAATTCGCTACGGCATATCTCCCGGAAACTGCCGGCTGGCCGAGCGGCACGCCGAGTGCGACCGAGGCCTCCCCTTTCGCATTGTCGATTACCGGATTCTGAAGACTCAGGGAAAAGACTGGTGATGCAGAAATCTGCTCGAGGCTTATTTGAGACGGATCAAACTGGACATGGAGTTCGGCCCCACTCACGCGATTCGCCGCTGTATCTATCATAGCTTGGAGCGTAATGACTTCCCCTGGCCGGACCCGTGATTCAGTCGGATCAAAGAAGAGCACGCTCTCGGCATGAGATGCCAGATCTGCCGACTCCTTTGGACTGTGGTCTTCGATTTGGAGACCCGAATTGGACAATGGCCCCATTTCTGAACGGAATTGAGGGGAAATCAATCGCAAACCAATGACCAGGACGAAAAAAAGCAACCATCCAACCACCCGTCCCCCGGTGGAAGACATCGGCCTCCTCACAGCAGCAATAACTTTTCCGAGCATGGATGCAAGCATCTCCCGAAATCATTAGTGGATTCCAATACTTCCCGCCACTCGCTAGAAAAAAGATCTTCCGCAAAGGCGGCAAGTGCATTGTACACTATCCACTCTTGTTTCCTGAAAACAAAACGCAGCATCCCGGCTCCTTCCTGGGGCCGGGATGCTGATCCTATCTTTTATTGATGTGCCCCTGACAAACAGGAGAGCGCCGCTAACGACAGACTCACTACTTCACGGCTTCCTTGAGGCCCTTGCCGGCGGTGAATTTCGGGACCGTCATGGCCGGGATCATGATCTTGGCCTTGGTCTGCGGGTTGATGCCTTCACGAGCTGCGCGCTTCGAAACCTTGAAGGTACCGAAACCGGTCATGGTGACCTTGTTCCCCTTGCGGAGTTCGCCAGTCACGACATCCTCGAACGCTTCGAGAACGAGCTCGACATCTTTCTTGGAGAGGCTGGTCTTGTCGACAATCGAGTGAACCAGCGCATCCTTGTTCACGTTGTTCATAGTTCTCACCTGCCTTCCTAGTTTTAATTTCATTCGCACCTGAAGGAGAAGACTCTCCTTTCCCCGAGAATAAAGCAAAAAACGAAACCGCGCAAGGACTTTTGGCTCTCCTCAGCGGTTTTTTGTCAAGAGCCGCTCGACAAAAGAAAAACGCTGCATCCCTGAACGAGAGTGCAGCGTATTCGATGACGAAAATCTCTTCGACGAGAGCCTAGCGCGCGTACTCGACAGCCCGAGTCTCACGGAAGACGACCACTTTGATCTCGCCTGGATACTGGAGTTCTTCCTGGATGCGCTTCGACACGTCGCGTGCGAGCGTCATCGCGCCATAATCATCAGTCTTTTCCGGATTCACGAAGATGCGCACCTCGCGGCCTGCCTGGATAGCATAGGATTTCTCCACCTGCGGAAACGTGTTGATGAGCGCCTCGAGCTCCTCGAGCCGTTTGATGTACTTTTCGGCCGTTTCCTTGCGGGCGCCGTGCCGAGCTGCCGAGAGCGCGTCCGCCGCGGTCACGATATAGCTCTCGATCGTCGCATGCGGATACTCGTCATGATGCGACTTCATGCCATCGATGACGTTCTGGCCGAGGCCGAATTTCTCGAGGATACGCATGCCGATCTTCACGTGCGTCCCTTCGATCTCATGGTCGACGGCCTTGCCGATATCGTGCATGAGTCCGGCCTTGCGCGCCGTAGCGACATCCGCCCCTAGTTCGGCGGCAAGCGCCGCAGCGAGATACGACACCTCGAGCGAGTGAAGGAGCACGTTCTGCTTGTAGCTGTAGCGGTAACGGAGCCGACCGAGGATATAGAGAAGCTTCGGATGGAGCCCGGGCACGCCTGCTTCATACGCGGCCGCTTCGCCGGCTTCCTTGATCTTGTTATCGATCTCCTTGCGCGCCTCGGCGACCGCCTCTTCGATGCGGGCTGGGTGGATACGGCCGTCCCCGATGAGCTTTTCAAGAGCGATGCGTGCGACCTCGCGGCGCACCGGATCGAATCCGGAGATGATGATGGACTCCGGCGTATCGTCGACGATAAGCTCGACGCCTGTCTCCTTCTCGAGCGCCCGGATATTGCGCCCCTCCTTGCCGATGATTTTTCCTTTGATGTCATCGGACGGGATCGTGATCGTCGTCGTCGTGAACTCGGAGACGTGAGTACGGGAGTATTTCTGGATAATCATCGCCATGATCTGGAAGGAGCGCTTCTCCAATTCGTCATGCGCCTCCTTTTCGAGCTTCGTCATACGGGCGACGAGCGCATCCTTGCTCTCGTCCTCGACGAGCTTCATGATCCGGCCTTCAGCCTCCTCACGGGACAACTTGGCCGTCCGCTGGAGCTCCTCGATCTCCTTCTCCTTCAATTGCTCGACCTCGGTCTTGATAGCCTGGATCTCTTCGGCCTTGCCGAGGAGTCGCTTCTTCTCCTCCTCGACAGACTGGGCCTCTTTCTCAATCTGCTCTTCACGCTTTTCGAGACGGGATTCAATATGTCCGAGCTTTTCCTCGCGAGCCTGTTCGCTTTTCTTGGCTTCTTCGAGAATATTGACGGCTTTGTTCTTCGCATCAAGTGTAACAGCCTCAGCCTTCTTTTCAGCCTCCTCGACGATCTTGGCTGCCTGACCCTCGGCAGTCGAGAGCTGCTTCTTCGCAAGATTCTGACGGATGATATACCCCACAAAAATGCCGATCCCGAGAGCGGCAAGTGCAAGGAAAAATGCAAGCGGTGTCATAGGAAAATGGACGCTCCGTAGAGCGCCGCTCAGCCACCGGACGTGTTCGGCGAAAGACAAAAGACCGCACTAGCGGCGAGCAACGCCTCCGAAAAGAGTTGAACTGAAGCTAGAGAGAATCCGATTGATCATAGCAACTGCTTCTTCGGTACCGACCGGCAAAAGCGACGCGGGAAGAGCGAATTGAGAATTAGTGTCTGCACTGCCATGGTACTCCTCGTTCCGGCTATTGTCAAAAGGAAAGAACTGGTATACTACGCTTAAGAAAGCCAAAAATACAAACATGCCGCCAGTAATTCCTTTTCGACCATTTGTTCTCGTCGTGCTTGACGGCTGGGGCATTTCCAATACTACTCAAGGGAATCCGATCCGGGAAGCCAAGCTTCCGACGTTCGACAAGCTCAATCGCTACTACCCCATGACGACGCTGCAGGCATCGGGTATCTCGATTGGTCTTCCCTGGAATACGGCCGGAAATTCAGAAGTCGGCCATATGACGATGGGTGCCGGACGCATCATCTATCAAAACATGCCCCGGATCGCCCTCGCTATCCAAGACGGGAGCTTCAATAGCAACCCCGCGTTCCTCGAAGCAGCCAGCGCCGTAAAAAGGAACGACTCGACACTCCATCTCATGGGGCTTATCAGTCCCGGATCTGTTCATTCCCACAAGGATCATCTCCTCGCGCTTCTCCGCTTTGCCAAAGAGCAGAATCTCTCGAAAGTCATGGTACATGCCTTCATGGACGGACGCGACTCCGCACCAACTTCCGGTATCGGACACCTCCGAGAATTGGCCCGCGAGATGAAACTCGTCGGCATCGGCGAGATTGCGAGCCTCATCGGACGCCACTACGCGATGGACCGAAACAACAATTGGGACCGCGTCGAAAAGGCGTACCTCATGCTCACTAAAGGGATCGGCGAGCGGACCGACGACCCCCTCCTCCATCTCGAGCAGTCGTACGCCCGGGATATCAGTGACGAATTCATTGAGCCGACCATCATCGAAAAAAACGGTGAGCCTATCGGGACCATCAGGGATGGCGATGCCGTAGTCTTCTTCAACTTCCGCGAAGACCGGGCCCGCGAAATCACCAAAGCCTTTGTCCTCCCCGACTTCGACGGGTTCGTCCGAGAGAAGAAACTCGACATCTGCTTCGTGACTATGACCGAATACGAGAAGGGACTGCCCGTCACGACCGCTTTCCCGCCAGAAGAAGTGCATGACAGCCTCGGCGAAGTTCTTTCAAAAGCCGGGCTCCGCCAACTCCGTATCGCCGAGACGGAAAAGTACGCGCATGTTACCTACTTCTTCAACGGCGGAAATGAAGAGGCTTTCCCGAACGAGGACCGCATCCTCATCCCGTCCCCGGCGGTCGCCCATTTCGACGAGCAGCCCGAGATGAGCGCGCCCGAGGTGACCGACACCGTCATTAAGAAGATAGAGGAAAATATCTATGATTTCATCCTCGTAAACTATGCCAACCCGGATATGGTCGGCCATACTGGCAACGAGCGGGCTTCGATCCAGGCAGTCGAAGCAACCGACAAAAGTCTCTCCCAGCTCATTCCCGCCGTGCTACAGGCAGGCGGAGCCCTCATCATCACGGCCGACCATGGCAATGTCGAAGAGGTCACCAATCTCCAAACCGGCGAGCGCGACACCGAACATTCGACCAATCCGATCCCGCTCTGGTACGTTACTGCCGGCAATCACCGTGAAAAGAACTCCGCGGAGATGATCAGGGAGCAAAACGAGGTCCATGGCCTTCTCTCCGATGTCGCGCCGACGATTCTCGATATTTTCGGCTTCCCGAAACCCGAGGTGATGAATGGCGCCACTCTTCGCCCGATCCTCGAATTCAAGCCGGATGCGAAGCAATAGCCCGGACAGGCTTTGACGGACGGCGTTTTTCGGGCTACAAAAGGAAGGCTACGCGCTCGTTCCGCCAGCTGGCGGATCAGTAGATTGTCTGCTGGCAGGTTGAGGTATGCCCCGATAGCTCAATGGATAGAGCATCGGTCTTCGGAACCGGTGATGGGAGTTCGATTCTCTCTCGGGGCACTAGGAACGAAACTGGAGGAGTGGCTGAGTTCCGCCAGCTGGCGGATAAAGGCAGCAGTCTTGTTCCCTGTTTGTCTCCATTTCATTACAATGGAGCTGCAAACAGCAATCCCGCCTTGGCGGAGAAAACTGACCTATCTTGTCAAAGCGGAAGCGTGGCCGAGTGGTTGAAGGCAGCAGTCTTGAAAACTGCAGTACCGGAAACGGTACCGAAGGTTCGAATCCTTCCGCTTCCGCTTTGATCGGATGTAAAGATATTGCGAGTTCGAATCTCACCTCCTCCGCAGATTGAAACTGGAGTTATTAAGAAACCATCAGTTTTTGTGGTGAGCAAAATCGCCAAAACTCTTGGTGTTGATATTGAGGAGCTAATAAAATAACTTTATGAAATCGTTATATCAAGATAAAAAATTTGCAACATATTGGAATCAAAGGGCTGGCGAAACTGGTGAGATTTACAAGAGATTGGTGCTCGACCCGGTTATGTTCAATTTGGCAGGTCTTTTGAAAGAAAAGGTGATTCTCGAACTCGGCTGTGGCAATGGTTATCTCGCTCCAAAATTCATTGAACAAGATCCGAAATCTTTAATCTTGACTGATATTTCAAATCATAATTTGGAATTTGCAAAAGAAAAATGTAGCGATCCGAGGATATCCTTTTTGGAACAGGATGCGACAGAAAAATGGCATGTGGACAACGAAAGTGTTGACCTTGTTTATTCTAATATGATGTTGAATGAAGTCGAAAATATAAAAACGCCAATTGAAGAAGCTTTTCGCGTATTGAAACCAGATGGTGCTTTTATATTTTCGGTTACTCATCCATCTTGGGATTTATTTATTTTTGCTCAAGAACAAGCTGGCAAGAAATCTAACAAAATACAAGGGCTAGGAAGTTATTTTCGTCGTGGTTTTGCTAAATATATAATGGGTACTGATAGCAAAACTAACCCTACCCTCTCTAAAAAATTTGGTGAAGAATTCAAAGTGGAACATTATCAACGTCCATTATCTGATTACTTTAATCAACTTATTGAAGCTGGTTTCTCTGTAAGAAAAATTATTGAGCCTGAATTAACAAAACAATTATTAGAGGAAAGTCCTAGATTTTCTGAATATAAAGATTATCCGATCGGATTAATCTTTTCTGCAATTAAATAAAAGTTAGTGCAAAGAAGACAAAATTATGACAGAAGAAGATGAAAATTTACCCGCTGAAGGCAACACTCCCAAAATAGTCAGAGGCGCTTTGCAAGTAATCGGCGGAGCTGTTCCTTTTGCTGGTGGTTTACTTTCTGCGGCGGCGGGAGCGTGGTCTGAAAATGAACAAGAAAGAGTAAACAAATTTTTTCGTCATTGGATCAAAATGCTTGAGGACGAGATTCGTGAAAAAGAAAGAACCATTCTCGAAATAATGACTCGTTTGGATATTCACGACGAAGAAATTGCTAAAAGATTGGAAAGTAAAGAGTATCAATCGCTTTTAAAAAAGACATTTCGAGAATGGTCTGGTGCAGAAAGTGAAGATAAAAGGACATACATCAGAAATATACTCGCAAACGCCGCCGCTTCGACAATGACGAGCGACGAAGTCGTTCGCCTCTTTATTGATTGGCTAAAAATGTACTCTGAACTTCATTTCAAGGTTATTGCTGTCATTTATAAACACGGAACAAGTGGAGTTTCTCGCGGTGGAGTTTGGACAGATTTAGGAAAAGCTGAAGTTTCAGAAAATTCTGCTGACGCTGATTTGTTCAAATTGCTTTTCCGAGATTTAAGTACAGGTGGAGTAATTAGGCAACATCGAGAAGTCGATTATTACGGAAATTTTGTCCCGAAAACTCCGCAACGCCGTCCGAAAGGATCGGGACCAAAACCTGTAACTTCTGCATTCGACGATGAAGATTCATATGAACTTACAGAACTCGGAAAACAATTTGTGCATTATGCAATGACTGACTTGCCTCTCAAAATTGAGTATAATCCTGATAGAGAGGCAAGTCATGAATAATTAGCCGCCGAATTTCCGAAAAATCCCAGTCCGAAACCCGCCCGCACTCCTCCCCAGACCCCTCCTGCGGGCGGGAATACAGCCGAGGCAGGGCGAATCCTTTCCCCCAGAAAAATTGTTTCGCCCTGCCGAGTCCGCATTAGTAATTTTAATCATTTGGATTCTGC
Organism: Candidatus Moraniibacteriota bacterium; assembly: GCA_008012175.1. Taxonomy (GTDB): domain Bacteria; phylum Patescibacteriota; class Minisyncoccia; order Moranbacterales; family UBA1568; genus SSEF01. Next base: position 8,271 of record SSEF01000007.1, read on the forward strand.
TCGAAATACATTCGAACTTTGTCCAACAAACACCGCATCAAGCTTGTAGTATCGAGGGTGACCCGAGATATCACAATCAAGGCGATATGAAATTATTGGAGAAAAATCAGTTTTTCGATATCAACAAATTTCCCAAGGAATGGGGAATTATTATTTTTCCGATTTCAATGAGTCGCATTTCGAATACGCAGTCTCCCCAGACTTGTGTCGATGCCCTGGATTTCTTTTTAGATAAGATTTCGGTGAATAAAGTTGGTGCCAATTTCTTATACTCGGAAGGTTTGTATATGAATTTCGAGAAGGAAGCGTACGAAACGAAAAACAGATTCGCACAATCCGTCGTCAGTCACATGGGAGGAGTAAGAAGGCTTGTCGTGAAGAATTACAGGAAGTTCCAAATAGAGGCGGCGTTTCGTTTTGACTCCTGGTTCCAAATGTATCTGTCTCATAACGATTTTTTTAGTGTTTTTGGAAAAATAAAAAATTTTTACGAATCCGATAAGGAATTTCGGAAATATGTGGCTTTGGATGCTCATGAACAAGGAAAAGAGCTCTCTCCTGAGCAGATCAATTTTTATCTTGAAGAGCATACATTTGCATATCTTCTCTTGAATCGACAGCTGAGATTGCAAAATGACTTCGTGAATGGTCATGAAGAATGGATTTTGCTTGCGTATCCGGGCAAACCACCACTCGGACAAATATACCTTTTTCAAAAAGATCCGCTAAGCATCGGTAAGGCATCGAATCCGTACAAAGGACAGTATGATTTGGTAGAGAAGAAATTTATTGATTATAACAAGGTGGATTTAAGTTCTTTTTAACGACCCGACCTCCTTAATCCGCTCGTCGGTCAAGATACCTCCAAGAAATCCCTCAACGGCTTGATTTCTCAAAGTTCTAGACCGAGGTAGCCCGTTCCTTTCCGGTTCGATGACATCGACATCCGATCCGCCAAGCTACGGCAAACATGCTATAGTAGAAAAAACGAAAAATAATCTATGGATCCTATCCTCGTTGGCAACCCCATCCTGTCGTGGCGTGCACCGGAACACATCCATGTCCGGCCCAACCCGCGTGGACTGATGATCTCGACTATCCTCCTCGCGCTCATCATCGCCTACGCCGTCTTTACCGACAGCCCGATCATGGCGATCACCTTTATCCTGATCGGCATCGTTGGCTATCTCTTCGTCACCCGCGACCCGCGTGAGTTCGAGTTCATGGTCACCGATAAGGGCGTAGTCGGCGGCAAGACGCTCTACGCTTTCGAGGACATCCATTCGTTCCATATCTATACCGAGCCGCCGCTCGAGGGCGTGCTCAGCATCCACTCGAACGGCATCCTCTCCCCGTTCATCCACATCCCGATCGGTGATGCCCCAGCCGACGAGCTGCGCGAGCTCCTTGCCGGATTCATCCCTGAGGAAAGGCACAGTCCGACCATCATTGACACCCTCGAGAAAATGCTGCATATTTGATGGGTTCTAGAGGATCGCGGAAGCCGCGTGTTTTCTTTTTTCCGGCAGCCGTTTTTTAGGGAGCTATTTTTTGCGCTCGTAGCTCAGTGGATAGAGCATCAGGTTGCGGTCCTGAGGGTCGCAGGTTCGATTCCTGCCGAGCGCACCACACACATCACGAGGATTTTCTGCCAGAGCTGAAATCCCGGCGGAATTCGAGCAGTCCGAACCTGCCAGAAAAAAGCTGATTTTCCCTCAAGGGATGGACTGATCCGATGGTAGATTTCCCCGATAAGACATGTGGCGCGCATAATAAGGAGAATGCGCTAGCGAGGATTCCTCGCTAGCGCATTTTATGCCGGGTTGTTTATTGCTGCTCACCGATGTTCGGTGATGACACTACCGCTTCACACCCTGACCATTTTGCCGGATCGAAACTCCTGCTCAAACTGCCCACCAGACGCCTACTGGCGGTAGGCTCCAGGACCGGTTTCTCCGGTTTTGGGAGCTGAGATCCAACGATCTCGGTGCCACCGGCAAGCAGAGCAAGGATCCCAGAACCTCCGCCAAACGAAGGATTTATCTTCTTTGCCACTTTTTTCCTCTTCCTTTCTCTCATTGTAATCCGCACGGAATAATTACCGAAAAAATTCAATCTGTCAACCCGAGGGCGGAAATTTCCCCATGGTACAATCAATTTGCCTTCCGAGCGCGCTCTATGATACGATTTCGCTCACCTGTCCTCGTCGTATAATGGATAAGACATCGCCCTCCGAAGGCGGAAATGCAGGTTCGATTCCTGCCGAGGACACTCTATACGTATCCAAAATATTCTACGTTTTTCTGCGTGCCACTGGTTTTTTCATGGAATTGAACGGGGTGCTAGGAGGAGGACGAGAGGCATCGTCACAAACGGCGCCGCCGATCGATCGCTATAGGAATGATCGAGAGTGTGGCCAGCCGCCCGACCAGAACGCACGCGTGTTTACGTTCCCGGATACTGGTCGCAGTATTCCTGATAGATAGTCATGAGCTCCCGCGTGAGGGGGCCGACTTTGCCCGTTCCGATCGAATGGTCATCAATTCTAACGACGGGGACGATCGCCTTGCTACTTCCGGTGATAAAGACTTCGTCCGCGCGAAGCAGATCATCGAGCGAGACCGATCCTTTCGCCACCTTCCTCCCATGGATTTCGGCCAGCTCCATGATCAGGCCCTGGGTGATTCCCCGGAGAGTATTGTCCCAAGTCGTAAACAATTTCCCATTCTGAACCCAGAATAGATTGCTCTGTGAACATTCGGAAACGATCCCCTGACTCACATAGAGCGTCTCGTACGCTCCGGCCTCGTCCCGCCGTTCGAGACCCTGAATCGCGACTGCATGATTGGCAAATTTCACCTGGGGCAGCGACCGCTCATAGGCAAGCGTAACGAGCGATACGCCATCCCGGTAATGCGAGGGATCGGCCATATGTGCCGGCTCTATGAGCATGAAGAAATTCTCCTGTCCAGGAACCGGCCGGAATCCGTCCTCACTCGGTCCTCCAGAGAGGACGCTACGGACCATCGCATTTTCCCATCCTGACCGGCGGCTGAGCTCCGACGCAATCTCGGCGAATTCTGCTCCATCGATCGCGAGACTGAGTCCGAGCGTTCTGGCGGAAAAATCCAGCCGGGCGTGATGCCTATCAGCATGGAATGGATGCCTCCTCAACACCGGCATCACATCGAACACCGCGTACCCGCGGAGAAGCCCGAGATCACGTGGGCTGATACGGATAGCCGATTCATCGCAGAAATTTCCATTGTAATAGGCTTTTGACATGCATCCATGCTAGCATCGCTTGAACCAATTGCTCAACCGTCCCATTGACGGAATGCGCTTTTCGCGCTATAGTGACGGCGCTCTTTAAAAAACAAGAATGTTTTCATTCCCCTGCTAGGAGATCACCATGATTTCTTCACTTCCTGATGTGCGCCATGTCGGCCTAGAGCATCGGAGCGATGGGAAACTGGCGCTCCATATCCACTATGGCGAGACACTCTGTGCTCGTGACCAGGCCCTTCTCCTCGGAGCGCTCGGTGCCTATGTCCTCAATGACCAGGGACCGGTGTTTGAGCCAGACTTTGGCAAAGGGGGCATCGTGCTTCTCACGCCGACACTCGGCCAGGTACTCGAGTACGCTGATTTCAAAAAAGCGGCTCGGCACTTCGGCTGCGAATTGCCGGATGGAGACCTCCCATTCGTCGCCAATGGACCCTGTCCGATCTCGGAAGGAACAGCTGATGGCCGTCCGCTTATGATAACGGATATGCCACCACTCCGACTCTGACCGGGCTGCAGGCCCACATTTCCTTCCCAGAGCTACCTGATTGGTACTCTGGATTTTTTTTATCCATCCATGACCTTGACAGACCGATGCCAATTAGGTAGGATGAGCGAGTTGTTTAAAAGAACGAAGGGTTGTTCGAGAAGGCGCTCCAACTATTTTTTGGAAGGGGTAGAACATGCTACAACTAGGAAAAGTCGTACAGGAGTTTGATCGGTTTAATTTGTGCCTCTGCGCATTCGAGATTCCCGCAGCACCCACAGAAGAAGAAATCAAGGCAATCATGGAGCAGGTCGTATACTTCAATAGAACCAGTCCGGGAGGGTCACTCAAACCCCGATTCACCCTGGATTTCACGGAATCAGGGATACTGAAGGTTTGCCAGGACAAGGCCACAGAAGCTCCGTCAAGGCAGCAATTCGACGCTTTCATCGAGGCCATCGGCCTGGGCCGTTTGCCAAAAACATCAACGAATGCAGCAGCTATCGGTCGGTCGGTTCGGTCGGCACAGCAGGCACCCAATCGCCAAGCCAACGCCTGACCGCGTATCGTCACTGCAAGAGTAACCATGCGCTCTTCTCAACCCCTTGCTCCGTCGTACACCGGAGAATTCCACCCCTGGACCGCGCTGCGTTCCGGGGGCTCTTTTTTTTTCATACGCTATACTGGAGCCACTGACTTCCCACCATATGCCCGAACTCAGCCTCACCACCAGGCTTGATACCTTTTCCACAATCAAAAAGGCTCATTGGTACGGGCTGAAACGGCTGGGTATTGAGACCATCCGCGACCTCCTCTATCATTTCCCGACCCGGTACGAGGACTACTCGGTCATGACGCCAATCGCCGAGCTCGCCCCCGAAACGAAGGTCACCGTAGAAGGAGTAGTCACTCGGCTCTCGGCCGGCAAGACTTGGAAGAAGAAACTCCTCCTCACGGAAGCAGTCGTAGAAGACCGCACTGGGACGCTCCGCGCCATCTGGTTCAATCAGCGCTTTGTTCAGACTGTCCTGAAGGAGGGCCAGTCCGTCCGCCTCTCAGGCAAGGTCGTGCGCGATCGAGACGGCCTCATCATGCAGTCTCCGGCGTTCGAGCGAACGGAACGCTCGGCGACTCATACCGGCCGGCTCGTCCCTGTCTATCCGGAGACGACTGGCCTCACTTCGAAATTCCTCCGCTGGCAGATCGCGACCATATTCCAAAAATTGAAGATGCTCCCCGATCCGATCGGCGCCACTATCCTCTCCGAACTCCATCTCCCCGATCTCCGTACCGCGCTCGCCTACATCCATTTTCCGAAGCTCGAGAAGCACGTCCTCCTCGCCGAAAAACGCTTCGCGTTTGAAGAGATGTTTTTCCTCCAGCTGAAAAGCCTCTCTATCCGGAGAGCAGCTGCCGATGGCCGTGCCCGGCCCATCACGCTCGACCCCGCTCTGCGCCAAGCGTTTCAGGCTGCTCTCGGATTCACTCTGACCGGCGCCCAAGAGAAAGCAATCGCTGAAATTCTTTCCGATCTCTCCGGAACGCGCCCGATGAACCGGCTCCTGAATGGCGATGTGGGAAGCGGCAAGACCGCTGTCGCGATGACAGCTATGTACACGGCAGCCGAGAGCGGGTTCCAGTCCGCCCTCCTCGCACCGACCGAAGTCCTCGCCACGCAGCATGCTGCTTCGTTCGATCGCATCTTTGCGCCGCTCGGGAAAAATGTCGCGCTCCTCACCGGGAGCCTTTCGACCCTCTCGGGAAGATCGATCGGCCGCGCTGCGCTCGTGAAGGCGATCGTGGCCGGCATCCCCGATATCGTCATCGGCACACACGCCATCCTCGAAGATCGGGTGCGCTTCCATTCGCTCGCGCTCGTCGTTGTCGACGAACAGCATCACTTCGGCGTCGCGCAGCGCGCCCGGCTCCAGGAGAAGGCTTTCGAGAGCGAGGATGGATCGGATGCGACCGTCCCGCATTTCCTCACGATGACCGCCACGCCGATCCCACGGACGCTCGCGCTTACCCTCTTCGGGAATCTGGACCTCTCGCTGCTCGATGAGATGCCGAGGGAGCGCAAGCCGATCATCACCCGTATCGCTGTTTCGGATGTAGCACGAAAAAAAGTCTATGCTTTCATCGAGCAGGAAATCGGAAAAGGCCGCCAGGCCTTCGTCATCCTCCCCCTGGTAGAGACGAGCAAGGCGATGGAAGAAGTGAAGGCGGCCACCACTGAAGCCGAACGGTTGAAAAAAGAGGTGTTCCCACACCATCGGGTCGGCCTCCTCCATGGCCGGATGAAGGCGAAAGAGAAAGAGGCAATCATGCACGACTTCAAAGAGCAGAAGCTCGACATCCTCGTCTCAACCGCCGTCGTCGAAGTCGGCATCGACATCCCGAACGCGACCGTCATGCTCATCGAAGGCGCTGAGCGCTTTGGCCTCTCCCAGCTTCATCAGTTCCGGGGACGTGTCGGGCGCGGCACAGAACAAAGCCACTGCTTCCTTTTCCCGAGCGATGGGCAGAGCCCGGAAAGCGCCCGGCTCCAAGCGCTCGAAAAAGAGGCGAGCGGATTCGCACTCGCCGAGATCGATTTGAAACTCCGCGGCCCCGGCGCCTTCCTCGGGACGCGCCAATCCGGCCTCCCCGACATCGCCATGGAGCACCTCTCCAACATGAAACTGATCCAGATCGCTCGGGAAAAGGCCGATGTCATACTGAAGTCAGATCCGACGCTCGCCGATCACCCTCTCCTCCGGAAAGCGCTTCAGACATTTGAGGAGCGAATTCATCTTGAATAGAAAAGAAAAAGGGATCCAGTCAGGCGTGACCAAATCCCTTTTCAGGAATGTGCCTCCTCGAAAGAGGCTAATACTTCTCGTAGCCGCGCCAGTCCGGCTTGTGCCCTGACTTGCGCTGACGCTTGCCGCGTTCATGATCCGTCCGGCGGTACCGGCGGCACTCGAGATCCGAGAGCCATCCCCAGCTCATCGACTCGCGGCAGACCGACGAGATACACATCCTACCGTGATAGCAGCGGTCGATCCTGGTACTCGGAATAGACACAGCTGTCTTGGCACGGCTGAGGCGAGAATCATGAGCAGGTCCCTTGGTAGCAAGAGGAAGCGGCGTATCGCAGCGAAGCGCACGGATGCCTGGATTCTGACCAGAAACAACCTTATAACACATGCTATTTTCTCCTTTCTTTCAAACAAAAGCACTGCAGGATGGACCGGACTGCCCAGCAAGGCCGGCGTGGTAAAAAGAACAACTGAACAGAATATCCTAGCACATTTTCACTATCTTGGCAAGAGTAGAAATCGCCCCTATTTCCGCATCTTTTCGGTCACCCAGAACTCGCCGAAGTAGCGCTTGGTCAGGATGCGTGTCTGCGAGTCGATCGCTGGAATCGCTGAGAGAAAGGCGACGACCGGCACGAGAAACCATTGGAAGAACATGAGGAAAGTCCGGGACCAGTGATAACGCTTGGGCCGGGGCGGGAGCGTGAGGAGCGACATCGGGATCGAGACGAGGAGACCCACCATGCCGAGCGTCATAAGAGTCCGCGTGAAGAACGGCAGGTTATGCGCGAGAACGCTTTCCTTGAACGCTTCGCCGCCGAGGAAAAGCGGCAGCCATCCAAGGAAGGTGAGGAGGAATGAAGTCGTCGCCCACGAGTAGTGGCCTTCGAGCATTTCGAACATGATACGCAGTTTCGTTCGAATCCGGATACCGAGGTCCGGCCAGATCGCACGCATCGTCACGGGGAAATTTTCGATCCCGTAGGCCCAGCGCCTTTTTTGCTTGTACTGGTTCACGACTGTCTTCCAGTAGGTCGGAGCGAGCACGGCATCGAGCGAGACCGGCAAGTGGATCGGCTGCACCTTATAGTCTCCATGGAAAAACGCGAGGCACTTCCAGTAGATGACCGAGTCTTCGCTGATCATATTCACCGGCCAGAAGCCAACCTTCACCAGCGTATCGAACGGTTCCGAGTGCGATGAGAATGTCACCATCTCCTTGCGCGTCGATTGATACAGGTGCCAAAACGATGAGCCGGTCACGACGACCCGAACGAACGCATTCGTATCCCAGAGATTATTGTGATACATCGGGAGTGGCTGATACGCCCGCCGGAGACGGTCTGGGTTGGTCGTGTAGTAATAGGTCAGCGCTGAAAAGTACTCGGGATGGATGACAGAGTCGCAGTCAAAATTAGAGAAGACGACACGCTTGTAGTCGATCCCCTTCTCATCGAGATACTTCATGAGTTCTTTCGCAGCGAAGGTTGCATTGGATGCCTTGCATTTCATCTCACCAGCCGCGACGATATGCGTCGTGACGAGGAAGTCCTTGAACAGGTGGCCGAATTTCGCCCGGAGCGCCTCGACTTTCGGCAGCCGGGTCTCCGGATCTTCGCGCTCTTCGGTAGCGAGGAGGACGATCATCTGGTCAAGCGGGAAGCTCGACTGAGCGAGCGACTCGATTGCCGGTTCGATCACCTCGACTGGCTCCCCCGCTGTCGGCAAGAGCACGACATGCACGACTTCGCGCCAATCCATAATGAGACTCGCGTTCGGAATGAGCTGCTCCGTCTCGTAGATAATGCGCTCGATCCGGCGAATTGCCTGATGGAGCCGTTGCCGTTTCTTCCATTTCCTGAATCCAGTCGATGATCGGATCTCCGATTTGATCAGGAGAGCTCGAGCACGAAGCTTCTCGATATATTGCTCTGGATGAGATGATTCCTCGCATCGCTCCCGCCAGTGAATACGCTTTCCTTCGGCAACGCTCCATTGTGCCTGAAGCGAAAAAATGGAGATATAGATCGCCCGATAGATCCAGTACGTATCAAAAACCATGATAAAAATTGCGGCTGCAACCGGTGCAAAGACCGAGAGCGCCACTACTCCGATCAGCGTGCCCCACGTGAGCATTCCGGGGATCATCTCGAGCACGCGCTGCACGAACCGCCCAGGAAAAACAGTCGTCTTGGGGTCGGGAAAGGCGAAAACTCTCTGTTCGATGATTTCTGACATGGTTTCAGTATACGGCATTTCGGGAGAATGAGCGTGGTATGATAGCAGCAAGAACCATTCACGACAACCCTCTATGCCGTTTCCGCAAGGCTTTTGTTGGGGCGCAGCGACCGCTTCACATCAAGTCGAAGGCAACAATCAGAATGACTGGAGCGAGTGGGAACATGCAAACGCCGAGCGCCTCGCTCGCGAATCGGAGCAGAAATTTCGCTGGAACCCAAACTGGAAAAAATTCCGGAGTGAGGCGACAAATCCTGAAAACTATATCTCGGGAATAGCTTGCGACCACTATCATCGCTACCCTGAGGATTTCGATATTATGCAGGGCCTCGGCATGAATGCCTACCGATTCTCAGTCGAGTGGTCCCGCATCGAACCTGAGGAGGGGAAGTTTGATATGGCCGCTATCGATCACTATCGCGATGTACTCGCTGCGCTCCGCTCACGCGATATCGATCCCTTCGTTACCGTCTGGCACTGGACACTCCCCCTCTGGCTCCGGGACAAGGGTGGGATACTGGCGACAGATTTTCCTAGCTATTTCGCTCGCTACTCCGAGAAGCTTGCCGAAAGTTTCGGACCTGAGACGCGCTTCTGGATCACCCTGAATGAACCCGATGTCGTCGCCTCGCACGCCTACCTGAAAGGCGCCTGGCCGCCTCAAAGGCGCGGGCTGCTGAATTTCCTCCGCGCTATACGGCAGCTCATCCGAGCGCATCGGCTCGCATACCAAGCGATCAAGCATGCACTCCCTGATTCGCAGGTCGGCATCGCCAAGCACAATATATGGTTCGAAGCAGCGCGGGGCATCTGGTGGAATCGGTTTTTTAAAAAAATCGCTGATATCGGCTGGAATCAGCTGCTTCTTCGTCAGATTGCTGACGCGCAGGACTTTATCGGACTCAATCACTACAACCACCACCGGATCGACGGCTGGTTCAATCGGAATGAAAACGAGCTTCAGACAGATTTCGGATGGGAATACTACCCCGAGTCGCTCTATCACGCACTCATCGAATTGAAGCCATATGGCAAGCCGATCTATGTGACTGAAAGCGGCATCGCTGATGCCTCTGATGTGCTTCGCCAGAAATTCATACCCGCTGCAATCAGCGCCATGGAACGAGCGATCCTCGATGGCGCAGACGTCCGCGGCTACTTCTACTGGTCTCTCCTCGACAACTTCGAGTGGGACAAAGGGTACTGGCTCCGCTTCGGCCTCGTCGCAGTCGACCGTGCAACCCAGGCGCGCACTGTCCGTCCGAGCGCTCAGCTCTACGCTTCGCTTATCGATGAGTATCACTCGAAAAACGACGTACAAAAGTGAAAATCCCCGCGACGCAATGCGTCACAGGGACTCTGTTGGGCTCGTGATATGAGCTCTCTTATGTTCTGCCTGATGAAAGCGTCGTTGTCACTGACCCCTCCGCTCCCAGGAAAACATCTTCACCGTAGGGATTGATAAGGAGTACCTCCAATGGAGCACTCGCGAGGCGTCGTTGACGCTGGCGTCGCAACGCCCGTCGCCCTTGCCAGACAGTGTACCCGAAGCCCACCACAAATACTCCGTAGCCGACCAGCATCGCCAACTGGTTCATTTGCTCTATATATGCCTGCACTTCTTACCCCCTTTTGAGGTTGTGGTTGAAAAAAGGTACCAAAATAACTCGTAGAGTGTATCACAAAAGACTTACCCTGTCAACTCGACCCCGATGATCCTTAGACTGACACTCCTCTACCACACCAAGATTTTAGCGGGATTGGCGCGGTAGCTTGCCAAAATTATCCCGTATGGTAGAGTAGCCATGCCTTTGAAGAGGCTTTTTTCGTCTCGTCAGGCATCTTTTTGGTCCTTCTAGCTTGTTCAGTTTTTTCGAAAAAACTACATGCCTGATCGACCAAGAGCGAGCGCATGGCCCCATCGTCTATCGGCTAGGACGCCAGGTTTTCATCCTGGTAAGAGGGGTTCGATTCCCCTTGGGGCTACAAACAAGCGAAATCCGCTACCGTTTCGATAGTGGATTTTGTTTTTTCTATACCGCTATCGAATGTTTTTTTATTCCCTATTTCCTGATACACTGCTTCCTGATTTATGTTTCTCGATATCAAGCTCGGTCTTCTCTGGGCCTTCCTAGCAGGACTCTTTTTCGAACAAGCGCTTACGCCCGGATGGATACTCGCGGGCGTTATTTTCGCGCTTCTCCCCGACATCGATTTCTGGATTGAATACGCCGAGCGTGGTACGGTCGGCGGCAAAGTGATCGGCGCGCATCGTTCCCTTCTCCATAACCCTATCCCCTATATCCCCGCCGCGCTCTTCGTCGGCACTTTCTTCGGCCCCGCCTGGATGACGCTCTTCGCGCTCGGAGTCTTTGGACATTTTGCACATGATCTCTCTGGCATGGGCTACGGCATCCGGATTTTCTGGCCATTCTCCGACCGCTGGTACAAGCTCTTCTCTGGGAAAGATGGAGGGATTCGTTACGATTTCGATCATCTTGTCGTTTCCTGGTCGCCAGAGGAAATGAAGACGCTCGTCGCCGAGCGCGGCAATGACAACTGGATACAGGAAGACCTCCGCTACATATACGAGCATCGGCTCTCGATCTTCCTGAAGCTACTCGCCCTGCTCGTCGGCATCGGCGCGCTCGTCGCAATCCTGCCGCTCTGACCACGGTGCCAGAAACTTGTCTCTTCGCCACCTAGCCGCTAGAGTAGGGTTGCTCTATTCACAACTATGAAGCTTCTCGCCATCGAAACCTCTTGTGACGAGACCGCAGCCGCTGTCCTTGGATATGACGGGCGGTCGGTCGCAGTCCAATCAAGCGTTGTATCCTCCCAGGTCGAACTTCATGCCGCCTGGGGCGGTGTCGTCCCCAATCTTGCCGCCCGCGAACACGTAAAGAACATCGTCCCGATCGTTGAGTCCGCCCTCCGCGAAGCATCAGCTACGCCAGATGATATCGACTGTATCACCGTAACCAAAGGGCCCGGCCTCATCCCTGCGCTCCTCGTTGGTGTCTCGGCTGCCAAGACGCTCGCCATAGCCTGGCAGAAACCTCTCCTCGGCGTGAACCATCTCGAGGGACATATCTACGCCAATCTCTTCACTCCCGGCGCCGAGCTCCGCTTCCCCCTCCTCGCACTCGTCGTCTCCGGCGGGCATACGCAGCTTATCCTCATGGACGGCCATTTTCAGTATAAGCTCCTCGGCGAGACGGATGACGATGCGGCCGGCGAAGCCTTTGACAAGGTTGCAAAGATGCTCGGCCTTCCCTATCCCGGCGGCCCCGAGATCGGAAAGCGCGCCGATGCTTATCGTGCCGAACACCAAGATGAAAAGGCCGAGCGCTTTCCTCGACCGATGCTCGATGCCAACAACTATCGTTTTTCGTTTTCCGGCCTGAAGACTGCCGTTCTCTACTCGCTCAAGAAGGAGTCGTCAAAAACACTCGCTGATCCAGAATTCGTATCATTCATCGCGCATGAGTTTCAAGAAGCCGTCGTCGATACGCTCATCGGCAAGACCAGGCGCGCGATTCAGGAATACATGCCAAAAACCCTTGTCATCGCTGGCGGTGTCTCAGCCAATGCCCGGCTCCGCGAACGGATGGGAGCGACGATCGTTGATTATCCTGGCTGCCAATTCCTTATGCCGCCCTTCCAGTACTCGCTCGACAACGCCGCTATGATCGGTGCTGCCGGCATCCTCCGCTACGCCCGGATGAGTGAGACTGAACGCCAGACGCTTATTGCAGATGCTTCAATGCTCGAACCGTCTGCCCACTTTCCGTTAATATAGTTGATTTTCCTTGAATCCAAGCCTTTCCCATGCTAGGGTTGGGTATATGGATGGATCAGAATTTGCAAAAACTTACGACCCAAAAAACTGGGAAGTTGACATCCTCACCCGTTGGGATGCGGCCGGTTTGGCGAATCCGGATACCTGCATCCGGGCCGGGGTGACAAAGCCGGATGCCGAACCATTCACTATCGTCCTCCCGCCTCCGAATGTGACCGGGACGCTTCATATCGGCCATGCCGCCATGCTCGCGATCGAAGACACGATCGTCCGCTACAAGCGGATGAGCGGCTATCGCACCCTCTGGCTCCCTGGCACCGACCACGCCGCTATCGCCACTGAAAGCAAGGTGGAAAAAATCCTGAGAGAGACGGAAGGCAAATCACGCCATGATCTCGGCCGTGAGGAATTCCTGAAGCGCGTCGCTCAGTTCGCCCAAGACAGTCACGACACCATCGTCGGCCAGGTCAAGCGCATGGGCTCGTCCGTCGACTGGTCACGTGAGGCCTATACTCTCGACGATGCCCGAAGCCTCGCCGTCCGGACTGCGTTCAAGCGCATGTACGATGCTGGCATCATCTACCGAGGAAACCGCATCGTGAATTGGGATCCGGTCGGACAGACGACCATCTCCGATGATGAGGTCGTCTACAAGGAGGAGACAGCCAAACTGTACTACCTGAAGTACGGCCCGTTCGAAATCGCAACGGCACGGCCCGAGACGAAATTCGGCGACAAGTACGTCGTCATGCATCCGGAAGATGCGCGCTATGCCGAGTACGCCGACGGACAGAAGATTTCGCTCGAATGGATCAACGGGCCGATCGAAGCGACCATTGTGAAGGACGCCACCATCGATATGGAGTTCGGGACCGGTGTCATGACCATCACTCCCTGGCACAGCACAATCGACTTCGAACTGGCCGAACGCCACGGTCTCGATATGGAACCGATCATCGACCTCTCCGGCCGACTCCTCCCGGTCGCTGGCGAATTCGCCGGCCTGCCGATCACTGAAGCGCGAGAAAAAATCATCGCCAAGCTCCACACGAAAGGACTCGTGACAAAGATCGAGGAGCCGTATGTCCACCAAGTCGCGACTGCCGAACGCACCGGCGCTGTCATCGAGCCGCAGATCATGCGCCAATGGTTCATCGGGGTGAATCGCGAATTCGAACGCAGCGGGAAAACCGTCACACTGAAGTCCATCATGCAGGATGCGGTCCGCTCGAAGCGGATCACCATCCTTCCCGAACGCTTCGAGAAGACCTACTTCCACTGGATCGACAACCTCCGGGACTGGTGCATTTCGCGCCAGATCTGGTTCGGCCACCGGATCCCCGTCTGGTACCGCGGCAACGAGACGTACTGCGGGATCGAGGCTCCGTCAGGCGATGGCTGGCAGCAAGATCCCGATTCGCTCGACACTTGGTTTTCCTCCGGACTATGGACCTTTTCCACCCTCGGCTGGCCGGACGAATCAGCCCCTGATTTCCGCGCCTATCATCCGACCGCGCTCCTTGAGACCGGCTATGACATCCTTTTCCCGTGGGTAGCACGCATGATCCTCATGTCTGGATTCCTCCTCGACGAGATCCCCTTCCGGACCGTCTACCTCCACGGCCTCGTCCGTGACGAACAGGGACGCAAGATGTCGAAATCGCTCGGCAACACCGTCAATCCGCTCGATGTCGCCGAACAGTACGGCGCTGACGCTCTCCGCCTTGCACTGATTATGGGTTCAAGCCCGGGCAATGACGTGAAGGTCGGCGATGAAAAGTTCACGGCCATGCGGAACTTTGTGAACAAGCTCTGGAATATGGGACGGTATGTTTCGTCCTCATCCCAAAATGCACCCGTACCCGAGGCTATCCACGTGAATAATCCTCACCTTTCTATTGCAGATCATTGGGTGCTCTATCGTCTTTCGGCCACGACCGCACTCGTTACGAGTCATCTCGACCGATATAATCTTTCCCTCGCTGCTGAGATACTGCGTGATTTTACCTGGAACGAATTCGCCGACTGGTACGTCGAGATCCACAAGATTGAGAAGAATGACATCGTACTCCGCTTCGTCTTCGATACACTCCTGAGGCTGTGGCATCCATTCACTCCATTTATTACCGAAGCCCTCCGCGCGTCGGTCTTCTCAAATGAAAAACTCCTTGAAGGAACAGCCTGGCCAAATATAAAGAACATCCCGACCGACCAAGAGGCCAAAGAACAATTTGGCACCGTCGTCGAACTTGTCACTCGAATTCGGAATATACGTGCCACCTATCACATCGATCCGAAAGAAATGCTCTCGCTGACGATCGTCGCCGACGAATCGACGATCACCCCTCTTGTCCCGATCATCGAGCGGCTCGGGCGCATCTCGGAAGTCTTGGTCACCGATGCCTCATCCGCTCGACCCTCGGCCTCGGCGAGCATCGTAGCCGGAACGCTCCGTGCCTTCGTCCATCTCGGTGATGTGATCGACGTTGCCGCCGAAAAAATCCGGCTTGAAAAGGAAACCGCTGAACTCAGCAAATATATCGCAGGTCTGAAAGCCCGTCTTGCCGATACCCGATTCACTGAACGTGCTCCAGAACATATCATCGCCGGACAGCGACAATCACTCGCCGATGCCGAAGCGAAACTTGTATCGCTTACGGGGTCTATCCAAGAACTCTCCTCATGATGCCTATCCTCGCGCTCATCTTTGGTTTTCTAGCGGCAAGCGGCGCACTCCTTCTCCAAGTACTTGTTTCAATTTTCATCCCGTTCGCCCCAACTGGTGCTACCCCCCTTCCTGTCATCATCGGCGCAGCTGCGATCGAAGAGTGGGCAAAGCTCGTCTTTCTCATCCAGCTCGGCCGCCGCTCAGTCGAAACCATTACCATTTCCCACGCCATCCTCTTCGGCATCGGTTTCGTGATTGCCGAAATCGCCCTCCTTTCCCTTTCAGCACACGCCCTCCCCGCGCTCCCTGTCCTCGGATCAATCGCTGGGATCCAGCTGATGGGCACACTGATCATCTACACCGCCCTCCGGCTCAAGGAAAGTTTCCCTCTAGCCTGGCTTTTTGGCCTCCTTGCAGCCATTCTCCTCCATACCCTGTACAACTCTTCGCTCTAGGGCGCATTTCCCCTTCTTGCCGGAGTAGCCACGCTTCCTTTATACTGAGAGTGATATTAGCCCAAATTAATCAGCACTATGATGAAACAGAAACGCTCCTTTTTTGAACGACTCACCGGCGCTCGCGAGCTCGACGGAACGCCTTCGTACCCAGCCGAGGAGAGCGTCAGCGTCTATACCCAGGAGGAGGAGACGCCGCTTCAGATGAATACCGAGCCGACCTACTCCCGCGAGGTCGAAGAGCCTTCTTGGAGCACACCATCGTACTCGGCTGGAAGCAGCATGGCCGACGACAATGCC
Organism: Candidatus Moraniibacteriota bacterium; assembly: GCA_008012175.1. Taxonomy (GTDB): domain Bacteria; phylum Patescibacteriota; class Minisyncoccia; order Moranbacterales; family UBA1568; genus SSEF01. The sequence continues at coordinate 24,307 of SSEF01000007.1, forward strand.
GAGGGCCAGCTCACGATCGACGTCTACCAGACAGAAAACGATATCGTCATCAAGTCCACCATCGCCGGGGTAAAGCCCGAAGATCTCGATGTCTCTATCAACAATGACATGGTCACCGTCAAAGGTGAGCGAAAAAACGAAGAAATCGTAGAGAATGGCAACTACTACTATCAGGAATGCTACTGGGGATCGTTTTCCCGCTCCGTTCTGCTCCCCGTAGACGTTATCCCAGAGAAGGCGGATGCATCCTTGAAAAACGGCATCCTTACCATCCGCCTCCCGAAAGCCGATACTACGAAAACAAAGAAGATCCAAGTGAGAGGTTTCTAACGTTCGCATGCCGATTCACTTCACTCGACCAGGCCGGCAGTTCTCTCACGCGGCGCTTTTTGCCGCTCTTCTTTTTCTTTTTCCTGAAAAGACCTGGGCTCTCACGGCTCCAAGCGACGTGACGCTCGAAACCAATGCCTTCGTCCAGGTCAGGAGCCAGGATGAGATCAATACTTGGTATACCGAAAAAAAGCAGATTGCGATCATATTAGGAAAAAAACGGGAGTTCGAAAACGTCGCTCCCGCCTGTGGAGACGCAGCTATTTTCTGTGAGGCGTTTCTCTCACGCGCCACACGGGAACACATCGTCCTCGAACATGCGCTCGAGCTCGTTCCAGATGCACTCCGGGCGAGCATCGAGAGTTTTGCAGCAAAGGCCGACCGCGATCCGAAGAACGCCCGGCTTTCAGTCCAGGATTCGAAGGTGATCGTATCCGTTCCTGCAGAAAACGGCATCGTCGTCGATACCGAAGCCAGCCTGAAGAAACTCGAAGAGGCCCTTCGCAACTCCCGCGATACCAAGCTCGCTGTCACGCTCGAGAGTCGCTCTATCCCGGCCAAGGTATCCGAGGAGACGCTCGCTGGCCTCGGCATCACCGAACTCATCGGTACCGCTACGACGAACTTCCGCGGATCGCCGAAAAACCGCATCTACAATATCAACCGCGCGGTCCAAGATTTTGATGGTATCGTCATCGATCCCGGAGCGATTTTCTCCTTCGTTGATCATCTCGGTGAAGTCGACGGCGAGCACGGCTACCTGCCCGAGCTCGTCATCAAGAACAACAAGACCGAACCGGAATTTGGTGGCGGCATCTGCCAAGTCTCCACGACTGTCTTCCGTGCAGCGCTCCAGTCAGGACTGAAGATCACCGAGCGGCGTAACCATGCCTACCCGGTCCAGTATTATAAGCCCTACGGTATGGACGCGACTATCTACATCCCGAAACCTGATCTTCAATTCAAAAATAATACCCCCGGCGCCATCCTCCTCGTTCCTACCATCGAAGGAACAACGCTTACCTTCGCGATGTACGGTACTCGTGACGGCCGTACCACCACGATCGACGGTCCGCATATCCTCGAGAGCAATCCCGACGGCAGTATGAAGACCGTCTTCACCCAGACAGTGACCGATGCATCGGGGCAGGCATTCATCAATGATTCGTTCTGGAGCAATTACAAATCTCCCAGCCTTTTTCCGCACCCAGGCGATGAGCCGGTCTACACCGTTAAGCCCAAGGACTGGTCAGAAAAGCAGTGGCGCGAATACAAGAAACTCCGCTCCTAAAGACCCGTTTGACAGCCATGGCGAGACGCCGTACCATGGGTCTCATGTTCTTTTCACACATGCCCAAGCAGGAGACATCCCTGGCAGCTGACTGAGGACGAGACTTTCTCGAAATCACTCAGCTGCCCCGGGACTCCCGACACGAGAGGCAGCAACCTTCGGCTCGCAAGAGTCGCAACCTGAAAGGAGGTGATCCATCGAACCGAACTACGCTGGCCTCGCGCTCAAAACACGATCCCGCCAGCACTCCGCGGCCTGACGGTCAGTCTGACTGACCAGAAAGCCACCCACCGTTTCCACCGGAGGACTCCGATGAAACACTCCCTGTTCGCGGCCGCCCGTGCCGCGCCGCTCTCCGGCCTGCTCGCCACTGCCGCGCTGCATGCCCTGGCCGCCCAGAAGTTCGACGCCGAGACCGACCTCGACACCGGCCAGCCGCAGGCGATCGCTTTCGACGCGAAGATGCTCGGCGCCGTCTGCGTCCGTGTGCCCGACGGCCCGCCGCTCGACGAAGCGAGTGCGCTCAAGCTGCTCACCGGCTCGACCATGAACGGCACGGTGCTGACCGAGGTCGACGCCCGCGCCGTGCTGGCCGACATGCAGCAACAC
>SSEF01000016.1 GCA_008012175.1 Candidatus Moraniibacteriota bacterium
ACGGTCGGCTTTCTCTGCTACAACATGCGCACCCCACTGCGCCACAAGGCGGCCGTGTTCATGGGCGACGCCGGAAGCATGATGCTGGGCGCGCTGCTGGCATGGTTCGCAATCCAGCTCCCGCACAGCGGCACCGCCGTACCGCCACCTCCGCCCTTCGCGATCCTGTGGATGCTGGGGTTGCCAGTGCTCGACACCGTGGTGCTGATGATCCGCCGCATGCTGCAGGGACGCAGCCCGTTCAGCGCCGGGCGGGATCACATGCATCATATTTGGATGCATGCGGGGTTCACTCCCGGGGAAACGACGTTGCTGATCATGGGGCTGAATGCGGTGCTTGGGTTGATAGGATTTGCGGGCTGGATTCTGCGTGTGCCCGAATGGGTCTTGGCAGCAGGGTATGTCACTTTATTCATCCTGCACTCGATGCTCGCAACGCATGCGTGGAAGGTGTCGAAGTGGTTAAGGAAACTGTGATCAATTCAGATCCGAATCGATACCGTCAACATAGAGTACATCGCACCCATGAAGCAAACGACTTTCGTCTCTCTAACCTTCGAACAGGAGAAGAAACACACTTGACTGGGGCGTCTCCTGTCCGAGATGGAGACGGTCGTGCCGTTGGCAGCCCTTCTACCAGTGACCGAGCAGCACTATCCGACGACGGGCCAGTTGGACCGCACGCCAATGCCGCGCTCGACGATGCTGCGGATCTATTTCATAAAGAACGGGTACGCGCCTTAGGATCCGGCGATGGAGGAAGCGCTCCACGAGCTCAAGTCGATGCGTCGCTTCGGGGCAACTGCTGAACTCAAACTTCATCATGCCGTCACTCACTAAACCCGGATCGCGGAGAGCGATGGCGGAGTCAAAATTCGCTGGCTCTGACCAAGACAAACTTTCTGACGATACTTGCCAAGGGGCGCGCGAGTCGAATTTTTTGAGGCATTCAAAAGTCAATTTCCAATGAAAACACTTAGAACCCGCTAGATTCCTTAATAAACCATGAACCAAGGCGCTTACTCAAAATAACGTGAGCTCTACTCAATCCACATCCTTCAAGTTTAAAAAGCCCGGCATCAAAAATATTCAAGAATTCCTGCAAAACAAGAATCCTGACAACCCAAAGAAATGAAACTATTAACGGTTTTCGGAACACGGCCAGAAGCTATTAAGATGGCGCCGCTCGTCAAAGCGCTCCAGTCCTCCTCCTCGTTTGAACACCGCATATGCGTTACAGCCCAACATCGCCAGATGCTGGACCAAGTGCTAGAACTCTTCGATATCACTCCCGATTACGACCTAGACCTGATGCGTCCTGGGCAGACCCTGCAGCAACTCACGAGCGACATCCTGCATGGCATTAACGGAGTGCTAACCGACTACCGGCCCGACTGGGTGTTAGTGCACGGCGACACCACCACCACAATGGCCACCAGTTTGGCCGCTTTTTACCGAAAAACTGGCGTAGCGCATGTTGAAGCCGGCCTGCGCACACACAACCTTTTGTCGCCTTGGCCCGAGGAAGGTAACCGGCAGATTACGAGCCGGCTTGCGGGTCTGCACTTTGCACCGACCGAAGCCGCACGTCAGAACCTTCTGAGCGAAGGGGTGAGCGCAAACACTATTTACGTGACGGGCAACACCGTAATCGACGCTTTACTCAGTGTCAGCCAACGACTAGATCAGGACGCCGTACTCAGCCAAAAACTGTCAGCCCGTTTTCCTTACTTAGACCCAACTAAGCGGCTGATTCTTGTTACTGGCCACAGACGCGAGAATTTTGGCGCAGGATTCGAAGCCATGTGCCAAGCTCTCGCAGCAATTTCCGCGCATCCCGGCGTTCAAGTGGTGTATCCGGTACATCTAAATCCGCGGGTGCAAGAACCCGTGCGCCGCATTCTGAGCACCGTTAACAACGCGTATCTGATCGAGCCGCAGGACTACCTGCCCTTTGTTCACCTCATGAAGCGATGCCACATCATACTGACCGATTCGGGAGGCATACAGGAGGAAGCTCCCTCACTCGGCAAGCCCGTGCTGGTAATGCGCGACACCACCGAACGGCCCGAAGCCTTGTCCGCGGGCACGGTGCGCCTCGTAGGCACCGACACCGATCGTATTGTGAATGAAACGCTGCACCTGTTGAACGACCGAGGCGCTTACCAGCGCATGGCATTCGCCCACAACCCTTATGGCAATGGCACCGCCTGCCGCCAAATCCGCCATACCTTTGAATCCATCGCTCACGTCGCCTAAGAAAGCTCTGATCTATTAAGAGCTAGAAAATACTGAGACCATAACCCAAGCCGCGACGATGAAGCAAACGACCTACGTCTCGCTCGCCTTTGAATGAAAGAAGAAGGAGACTCGCCGGAAGCGTTCGCTAGCTGAAACACTCACCGTGCGGGGCGCCGCCCGATCCATCTCGGGCACCAACGCCGCAAAGTCGATGTAAGACTCGATCTCAACCAGCAGGTTCCCTAGCAAGTCAATCTCCTTCCGGTGATGCTCGCCCACAAACAGGTCGGTCTTGTTGACGCTAAGTGGCTTCATCGCTGCGAGCTGATGCTGCGCTCAGGACACCCGATATTATCAAGGGCGTGCGAATCCAGTTCTTTGGCGCCCAAAAGTCAACTTCTACTGAAAACGACATAGAGCCGATCTTGAGCGCCGGTGACATGAAGTAGCTCGCGCTAAGCGCATTGAGCAGCACCCAGAAATTCCCAAAGCTGGTGAGCTTATCTTTTCACATCCAAGAGCGTTACAGCCTTTTGAAATGAATCTACTTACGGAAAGCCAGTAAGTCCACGATAACCGTCAGACGAAACACACCCTTCGCAATGCGCCCAACTCACGCGATAAAATGGACACTAACGTCGCAAGTATTTAGAGGCGGAATCCAACTTATACAGCTTTTTATTCTCGCAAAAATACTAGGACCTTCAGAATATAGCCTCATCGCCCTAGCCACCGCATTTACAACTCTCGCTCTAATATTTTCTGACTTGGGATTGACGGCAGCCTACATACAATATCAAACCATCACCACGGAACAGCGAGACGCATTGTTCACCTGCAATGTTGCGCTCGCTCTGATCATCTCTCTCTTGGCAATTGTTCTCGCTCCACTCATAGCTCGCGGACTCGGAACCCCACTAATTGAACCATTACTTAAACTAACCGCACCTATCATATTAATCACAGCACTGGGGCAGCAAGTAAGGGCATCCGCAGAAAAGACTTTAAACTTTCAACCTTTAGCGACCTATGAAATCATAGGAAACGCCGCCAGCTTTCTCACGACAATCGCGTTAGCCTTAAACGAGACCGGAGCAGCCTCAATTATCTGGGGAGCAATTGTATACTCCGCCATTATCACAACCTTACCGTGGATCCAGTTTCCAAAAGCAATGAAACCAAGGCTAGTCAGGCGCCTACAGATCGAAAGAAAAAGCCTGCATTTCGGCCTAAATACCCTTGCAAATGGGATTTTGGCGAACCTCACCCTTAACTCAGACCTATTCTTAAGTTCAAAAATCCTGGGGGACTCTGCACTTGGCTCCTACAGCCTACCTAGAAATCTTACTCTTCAACTTCAAGCAATTGCAAACCCTCCACTCAACAGAGCATCATTCCCTATACTTTCAAAGTTCCAGAACGACCGTATTACAATTAAGGAATTATTTAAGGCAATCACATCAATCACCATCACCCTAAACGCGCCACTGTACTTAGTTCTCATATTCTACGCAGATCCAATAATTAACTTGGCGTTGGGCGAAGCATGGACAAATTCCATCGAACTCCTAAAGGTCCTTGCATTCTGGGGAGTCATGCGTACATGCTTGAATCCACCAGGAACACTTTTACTGGCGCTGAACAAGGTAGAGTCGCTTAGAAACTGGAATCTGATCGTCCTTATAGCCACCTGTCTCACGGTCCTCATCGCCGCACCCTATGGACCAACAACGATGGCTCAGGCGCTCACCATTTTGACCATTCTACAAGTGGCTCTGCTATGGCTAACTCTAATTCGAAGGCACACCGATGTCGGTTTTTTTGAATACATAAAATCAATTTTCATGCCCATCGCCTTGGGATGGGCATCAATAGGTGGAATCAGCACTCTCAATCTGCCCCACGATGCAACACCGTTTCACTTATTCATTCAAGTAGCCGTCTCTGTTACCCTGTACTCCCTCCTTGTTTATTTACCGCTACGAAAGAATCTTTTAACCCTTGGCAAACCAGCAACCTGACTTTAATTATGAGAATCGCAATCGTCACTACTTGGTTCGAACGGGGCGCAGCTTACGTCAGCAAGCAAATCGCAGACACACTCCTAGCGAGCGGACAGTCAGTTTTCATCTACGCGAGAGGCGGGGAAGAAATTGCGAGCGAGAGCTTCCCTTGGACCAATTACACAGTGGAAAGAGATAACACACCGCGCTTGCCGATGCCAACGGGAATGAACAAGAAGCGATTTACGCAATTCCTTCGTAAGAACGCGATTGATCTTGTTATCTTTAACGAGCAGAGGTATTGGGCCCCAATTCTATGGACGCGTGAATTTGGCATACCCAGTGTAGCATATGTAGACTACTACACCACTAGAACAGTTAGTTTATTCTCTGCATACGACGCGCTCATCTGCAACACAAATCGGCACTACTCCGTATTCAAGCACCATCGATCTTGTTTTTATATACCCTGGGGCACAGATACGACTCAGTTTTCGCCAGATCGACCCACAACCGCGAAAGAAAAGTTTACGTTTTTCCATTCAGCGGGCATGAACCCATATCGTAAAGGCACCGACCTTCTCATTCAAGCAGCGAACCAACTAAGTAAAAGGAGATCGGATTTCAGCGTCTTAATTCATACACAGGTTCCGCTTGAAAAGTTTTTCCCTGAATTACGACCCATCTTCAATGATTTGACGAAGCGAGGGATTCTTTCTATTGAGCATAGAACCGTTTCCGCACCCGGGCTTTATCACAGAGGCAAGATCTATGTGTATCCGTCCCGCTTAGATGGAATAGGACTCACTGTTCCAGAAGCCCTTTCATGTGGACTTCCGACAATAACTAGCGACAGCGCTCCGATGAATGAATTTCTCTCAAACGAGTGCGGAAAACTAGTGCCTATCGCTTCTACTTCACTCAGAAAAGATGGATACTATTGGCCTGAAACCACTTGCAACGTTGAGGACCTCACCAAAATTATGGCAAGCTACTGCCAGAATGAGCCTGCAATCAAACTACAGGCAGTGGAAGCCAGGAGGCGTGCGACAGCACATCTAGATTGGAGCGTAAACTCGCGAGATTTAGCTCAACTACTACAAGGGGTAACTTTGCGAGAAACTACGAGCGAAATGACGAAAGAGCTTACTAATGAAGATCACAAGACTGTTCTTTACTACGATCGCCTGAGCTTTTTGTACAATGCATTTTTTCGAGTTGCAATTGCTGCAAAAAACCTTCTGAAATGAAAAAGAAGATCTTATTTGCAACTCATGAAGATTTGGGAAAGACGGCAGTTGCGCGCTCAATGTTCCTAGATGTCGCATCTTCCTTGTCTGACGAATACGACTGCACAGTACTCTCGGCTGGAAATATACAAAAGGAGATCAGAATTAGCGGATTGGATCATTTACATTTCGAACGACGCAACCCCGGCGCTGTTTCGCTAAGAGATGCGTGGTCCATGGCTAAATACATCTTCCGGAACAGACGCGTACTAGCGGATTTTGACATCTATTATGTGCGCTCCTATCCGGCAATGATACTATTGGCGACGATAGGCAGGCGCCTCTCGACCCCCATAATATTTGATACCCGAGGCTTGTTTTTTCACGAACTTCTTGACTCAAAAAAAATAAAATCAAAAAACTTCCTTCCGGCACTCATTCGATTGGAAAAATGGCTTCTTCGTTCTGCCAAGGCAGTCATCTGCGTAAGCGAAGCTCAAATGCGGTACTATCTCACTCTGGAGCCCAATAAAAAAAAATATCATATAATTTACAATTCGGCGCCAGCACCCAAAATCCCTCCCGTCGCGGCTGAAACCTCACCACTCACAATTGCGTACGTCGGATCAATGGGCATTTGGCACTTGCCCCAACAAATTAATTTGATAGTAAATCAGCTTCGAAAATCCGTACCCGATCTTAAATTTCACTGCATTACTCCAGACATCGACCAAGCCAAGTCTTTATTTTCGAGCCACCCAAACACTCTCATATACAGCCATTCGTTTAGATATGCACCGAAACGATTCGACTTTGCATTCTGCCTGATCAAAGATTCCTTTTCGAAGAAGGTATGCTTCCCGGTAAAACTGTGCGAATATCTCGCCGCACAGACCCCCGTGGTTTTTTCCGACAACGTCGATGTCTGCAATTCTCTAAACGACAAGTACAACTTCGGCGTTCCAATCAGCCTATTGACCCCGCCCGAGATAGTTGCAGACGAATTAATTAAATTATTGCCAGCAATTAAAAAAATGACGGCCACGCTTCCAGATGAATTGAACTTTGAGTCATTAATTCAAAAAGTCGTAACCGTAATCAAATCGATGTAACCAACCGGATCAAGCGTGCTCTATTATCTAGCCGCCCTAATTTGGATATATATCGTCTCTCTACATGCCCAGAGACTACCAATATTAGTTTCCATCCCGGCGTCACTGCCAATTGTTGCATTTTCCGCATTGCGTGGGGAGTCCGGCAAAGACACTCTTGCTTATGTTGAGCGATTCTATGCTTCAGACGGAGTGAGTACAGCCTTTACTATTGACTCCGAGCCACTAATTACAATCTTACTATCATTCAGCCGAATGACATTCGGGGACGATGTTCGTGGCTTTTTCGCCCTGCATGCCTTTTTATTATTCATAATTTATTTTCTAATTTCTAAGAAAAGGGCTTTAAACGGCGCATACTTACTATCTGTCGGCCCGGTCTTTCTGCTTGACGGAATCACAAACGGCATGCGAGTTACCTTAGCCTACCACGCTCTATTGTTAGGCTACACCTACGGCAATAGAGCGTTTGTTCGCTATTTTTTTTGGATGGCCGCACTATTCGCTCACATAACATCAGCGGCTGCAATTGCTCTTTCGCTTTCCCTACGACATCCACGCAAAACATTGGTAGGACTTTTCCTTTTTTTTGTCGCCATTTACGGAATAACCTCTGGCGGGCTTATTGACTGGATGTCACTGGCCCCGCGAGTGTTCAGCAAGCTTGACAAATATTCCGACCTAACTCTCCCCACTTGGTACTCCGGCATTATTGATCTTCTGACCATTTGGACGCTCCTGTTAGTTAGCACGCTAAACACATCAATTTCCACTAGCAAAAAGCTGCTTGCACTACTGCTCTCGACCTTATTTTGCTTGCTGCTTTACGCCGGAATTCAACAAAGCCTCGCCATGATCCGAATTAGCAAATTAGCGATAATTGCCCTCTTCACCAGTCAACTTTTCACACAGAAAAGAATTCGGAAGTATCGGCTTCTTATCCCGACTATTGGGTTCTTGTATACGGCAAATTATTTACGGCAGGTAGCTACCGACCCAGGTTTTTTGCCGTATGGTGAGTAAGGCAAACGATATGATAAGCGCATCTCTTGTTCTATATAACAATAACCCAAAAATATTCGAGCCAGCCATTACATCATTTCTAAAAGGCTGCGAAAATGGGATAATTTGGATTTCTGACAATTCTCCCAAGCAGCTTGAAAACCCAATCTTTAGTTGCGATCGTGTAAGATATTTCAAGAACGAAGAGAACCTCGGCTTTGGAGCTGGGCATAACCAGGCTCTAAAAAGGATCCGACTCGATTCAGATCTTCATCTTATTCTCAATCCGGACGTCGAGTTCTCGACTGATGTTTTGCCCGAGCTTATTCGACTAATGGACGCGGATGATAGAATCGGCGCAGTGATGCCGCGTATAATATACCCAGACGGGTCCCCGCAACATTTGGCTAAGCTTCTTCCTACACCTTTAGATCTTTTCTTCAGGAGGTTTATTCCATTTAACAGCATTAAAAATTTTATTAATAGACGTTATGAACTGCGCGATCTAGACATCTCCCAGCCCATTGAAGTGCCCGCAATTTCCGGCTGTTTCCTTCTCGCACGCACTTCGGTCCTTCAGCGGATAGGTGGTTTCGACGAGCGATATTTCATGTACATGGAAGATTTTGACCTTGTCAGACGTATTGCCAAAAGCCATAAAATTTTATTTGCCCCTCAAGTCGAGGTCGTTCACCACTACGCCAAGGGCTCGTATTTTAAAAAGACTCTTCTTATTTATCATATAAAATCTGCAATCAAGTATTTTAATAAGTGGGGTTGGGTATTTGACGCCACCCGAAAGCACTCAAACCAGAGAGCTCTTCGGCAAATACAGACTCTTGGCAAAGTCATCGAAATTGTGGACGAACAGTAGCGTCGCTCCTACAGGCGTTTCCGGAAGCGCGGCGGTTTGCCGTAGGAGCGACGCAAGTCGCGATTTCTGCGTTCCACCCTTCCTCGCTGCGACGGGTTCAGGCACGGAATCCGCTCACAGCTCGACATCCTCGTACAGACCCTCCAGCACCAGCTCGGCCCCCACGCTTTCCAGCCTCACCACGTCGCCCTCGCCCGCCGGGTGCAGCACCCACAGCCCCTCGCGGTTCTTGCGGAAAAGGTCGGCGTGCTTGCGGTCCTGCTCGATCAGCAGGTATTCCTGCAGGGTGTCGATCTGCTGGTAGTGCTCGAACTTGCGACCGCGATCGAACGCGGCGGTGGAGTCGGAGAGAACCTCGACGATCAGCGCCGGGTGCTGCTTGGCCAAGCTCGCCTCAGGCTGGCGGTCGCGCGGGTCGCAGGTGACGAAGACATCTGGATAGAAGACGGCGTCGGCACGGTCGACGCGCAGCTTCATGCCGGAGAGGAAGGCGCGGCAGGGTTTGCCGGAGAGTGCGGCACGGAGTTCGACGTAAGCATTGCCGAGGAT
>SSEF01000033.1 GCA_008012175.1 Candidatus Moraniibacteriota bacterium
GACCTCCACATCCATGATCCGCTCGGCCGCGAAGGCCAGCATCTCGCGCACGAGGTCGCAGTCGGCCTGCTTCTCAACCAGCTCGATCAGCGCCATTCTCTCGTCGGTCATCGTCGTCTCCGTCCGGTTCCAGGTCTCGCAACCCGAACCTTCTCCGAAGACCGGCGATGGCCGCCAGCGTCACCCCGGTCGCGCGCTGCGCTACGCTGGGGCTCCGCGCGCGGCCTCCTACACCATCACCCGGGGCACGGCCCCTCAGGTCGGCGCGGCGCCTCAGAGGCAGCCCAGGTGGCAGGACGGCTTTCTCACCTCCCGCGCCTCCCCCCGCGGCAAGGTTGGCAGGCTGAGAAGATCAGAGAGGCGCTAGAGGCTCTGTAGAGCATCCTAGAGGCCCTTTCGCCTCCCAGCAGGGAAATCCACCAGAGAACCCGAGATGCGCCTCCTAGATGGCTCTACGTCGCTCTGCGGGGGCATCACTGCTGCCTCTCTGGCCCCATCGGCAAGGCGGGATCGCTGCTACCTGGTCCTGTTGCCGCACAAGGCCAGGCAACAGGCTTCTGGAGCGAGCTTGGAACCCTCTCGATGAGGCTCTTTTTTGGGGTGTGTTGTCACCTTCCATTTCCTGCTACGCACCCCACCCCTCTCGCTCAGCTCAACCGCGCTTCGGCGGCTCGATCGCGTCACAGCTGCAAGCCCTGTCCTGGGCCGCGCACAGTCGCCAAGGAACGGAGCGCGGCCCAGGACAGGGCAAGGAAACACCGCTGCGCAGGGCGCCGGAGGCCGCCGACAGGTTCGAAAACCGGGCGTGTAAACATTCGGCAGTTCCTGCCAAGTCCACCTCCCCTCGAATCCGCCCTGCCTTCCCGCCGCCAGCCGCCAGCCGCCAAATGACGAACCCCCTTCCTCGGGCGACCTTGCCCGGTTGCCCTGTCCATGTTACATGTAACGGAAGGAGGAACGTCATGCCGACACCCGTCTCCCACCGTGTCCGCAAGCGCCGTGATGCCCTGAGGGCGGCCGGGCTGCGCCCGGTCCAGATCTGGGTGCCCGACACCCGCCGCCCCGGCTTTGCGGCCGAGGCCGAGCGTCAGGCGAAGCTGGTGAACGAGGCCGACGCCCGCGACCCCGATCTGGCGCGCTTCATGGATGCTGCGCTGGCCGAGCTGCTTGCCGATCTGGACGACCGGGAAGGCCGGGAGTGAGGCGCGGCGATCTGGTGACGGTCGCCGTGCAGGGGGACTACGGCAAGCCGCGACCGGCGCTCGTGATCCAGTCGGACGTGTTCGGCGCCATGCGCTCGCGCACGGTGCTGCTGCTCACCTCGGACCCGGAGGACACGCCGCTGCTGCGCGTGCGGGTCGAGCCGATGCCGGCCAACGGGCTGCGCGTGCCGTCCTGGGTGATGATCGACAAGGCCATGTCGTTGCGGACCGACAGGATCGGCCCTTCCTTCGGCCACCTCGACGACGCGACGATGGTCAGCGTTAGCCGCTCGCTCGCGCTATTTCTCGGAATAGCCGGGTAAAAACAGCGTGTGTGCGTGCGCGGCCAAGGCTGACTGGTGGCTTCAGCGCAGGGCCAAGATAGCGGCTCCGACCAAGCCCTCTCTATGATCGTCTCCCGAGCAATATGTAACGAGCTCTGCTACGTCAGCTAGAGAGCTCATGCATGAGCAGCACGAGAGCTCATAACGAAATCCTAAAAGAGCTGTTGACACGATGGGCCACGAGCTCGTAGAGCTGTAGATGTGAGCTCCGAGATGTGTATGAGCGAGCTGTTCGCTCAAATCTCAGGGAGCTCGAACCTTGGAGTTTAAATGTTTGATATTCGTTTGCCCGCCATGCGGGGAAAAATGGGCAGCAGGACCTATTACTCTTGCCTGATGCCGATGAAAGCTGTGCCCCAGCTCTTCAAGTTCTCGGACTGGGCTGGCATCAGCCCGGAGGATCGTGAACAAAGGGTTCTCAACCAAAAGCGGTTGCCTGATCTGGTGTCTTACATCGCCGAGAACGATGAGGATTACCTGTATTCATCGATTACGGCGTCGTTCAAATCTGAACCTAGATTCGAGTCCTTTGCGGAAGGCTCGGACATCGGGTTCCTCATTATGCAGATGGGGGATGAGCTTATCATCAACGATGGCCAGCACCGTTGTGCCAGCATTGTTGAAGCCCTGAAGCAGGGCATTCAGATCGACAAGCACTCAATTTCTGTTCTTCTGTTTCCGTGGGAAAACACGGAGCGGGTCCAGCAGATGTTCTCTGACTTAAACCGGAACGTGCAGAAAACCTCCAAATCCCTTGATATTCTTTTTGACAAGAGGGACGATTTAGCCGCGGCAACTCTCCTGATGATGGAGCAGGTTCCGGTGTTTCGAGAGCTCACGGACAAGGAGAGTGTCTCTCTGAGCACAAAATCGACGAAGCTGTTCACGCTGGCAGCTCTTTACGACGCAAACGTCGAGTTGCTTAAGGACCGGATAAAAAAGGGAAAATCTTACTCTATCCAAGAAAACGCGGATCTCCTTACCACTTACTGGTCACAGATCTCCGAGCACATGGCCGACTGGCAGAAGGTACTGAAAGGTCAAAAGCTGGCGCTTGAGATGCGGCAGGAAAGGATTTCGTCGCACTCTACTGTCTTGCGGGCCTTGGGTAGCTTGGGGGTTGACTTGGTTGGCCGCCCTGGTTGGCAGGATGAGCTTACGGCACTCGAAAACATTGACTGGTCCAAGAAGAACCCGGAATGGGAAAATGTCTGTATCGTATCGAACTCTGTGGTTTCGAACCGGCAAGCGCGAGCAGCTACGGCGGCCTTTATCAAGGCAAAGCTGGGGCTGTCCCTAACTGACTCAGAGGCTAAGAGCTTGGACAAGGGGAAGAAGTGATGGCGAAGAACGAGCAAACATCGAAAAGCGTCGCTTCTAAGGCTGCAAAAATATTGGCGAACCCAAAGTCCACTAAGGCAATGAAGTCTGTTGCCGCTTCGGCTCTGACCCAAACTGCGAATCGGGGAAGAGGCCGTAAGAAGTAATTTAACATCAGGGGAGCCGCTACAGTGTAGCGGCTCCTTTTCCCATAGCTCCCCATTAGTTCTAGCGAGTGGCATGACGATGAAAACCGAGAGGGGTATGAGTGTCACCGCGCGGCAGCGCGTCCACCGCGACACAGAAATTCCGGTCAAAGGAATAACGATCTCGGTTGGCGCGACGGGTGAGTTAGTGATGGGATGCTCGGTCGGGGACGAGCGGGGAATGTTTGTCGTGACCTCGATCACGCTGAATGAGCTGCTAGCTTGGCTTCCAGAGATGGCCGCAAAGGCACAGCAGTTTTCAGCCTCGAAAGCCAAGCAGAAGCTAGTCGAAGATCTGCGGCAGGAAGGCGTCCTTGTAACAACTTCCCCCCGCCTGAAGGTGACCACCCGACCTGTGTTATAAACCTGTTCCCAAGCCGGTTGATCGACCCCACCGTCAGCTCAGCCCCTACGCCACCAGCGCGGCGCTTGGGCGCCGGGGCCTTGCTTGCGGGCCGCTAGCCGCTCGGCCAACTCCCGCCAGTTGTGCGGCCCAGCTCGGCTGCCTGAGCGCAATCCTCGGCGAACCAAGGCGCCTCAAGCTGCCTCAGGCGGCCTGTGGGTCTGATCCCCCCGGCCCGCCAGCAGACCGTCTACGGAGATGTCCTCGTTCAGCTCGTCCCAATGCAGGCCGCGCCGGCTCAGCTCGTAGTTCTCCCGTTGCGCCGGGGTTGCGTGCAACAGCCGGGGGAACCAGACCAGCGGCACGCCCAGGACGCGACCGTCATCCAGCTCGACCCACATGCTGTCCTCGTCGAAGCGCAGCGACTTAGGCGAAATACTCATGCCAGGCCCTTTCCAAATGCTCGCGGTGTTCTTCGACAAGCCGCCGTATCCGGTTCAAAGTCCGGGCATCGAAGCCCTCATTGTAGGCCAGACTGACCTCCGGTGAGAGCCAGAACTTGGCTTCGTCCCGCCCTTGCCTGACATGGATGTGGACGGGCTCACGGGGATCTCCCTCGTTCGAGTAGAACATGAACCTGAAGCCTTCGAGGCGCAGCACGACCGGCACGTTAGTTCCTTCCCCACAATCGCCACCTTCGCCGCGGGGCAGGCGGGGCGGGCAGCAGCCCGGCAATCCGGTTCTCGGCGCGGTCCAGACGGGCGCGCAGATCGTCGATGGTGGCCTGCATCTGCTCGCGCTCCCGGTTGCGCTCCTCCCGCTCGCGGTCGCGCTCGCGTTCGGCCACCTCAAGCTGCATCCGCAGGGTTCCATCCCGTTCGGCAGGGGGTTGCGCCGTGTTCGACGCTGCCGGATGCGGAACGGGTGCGGGGAATACCCGATAGAGCTCTGCCGGGTCGATCTGATAGCTGCCATCCTCGCATCGGGCAGCAGACATCCTTCCCTCCTTGATGGCGCGGCTGAGGGTGGATTTGGACCGATCTACCTCTTTCGCCGCCGCAGAGAGAGACAGTTTCATGGGGGTTCCTCGCTGGGTTGCGCAGCGCCTCATTCCAAGGGTTGTGAAGCGTTCTCTGCAACCCCCTCATCCGCCTCATTCTCCAAGTCATAGGCCATGCGCCGCAGGATCCGTTCGGGACGGGAATAGTGCTTTCCTCCGGCCTCGAAGGTCCGACCCAGCCGCTCCATCCATTTCTCACGCGCAGTCTCGTCCAGGCCGTCCCACCAGAGGCACGCTGCTTCGTCCCTGTCCTCGATCATTGGAGGCGCGTCCGCCGCCGCCTGCAGGCGGCGGCGCGCGGCGCTGTGGCGCTCGTTCTCGCTGGTGGTGTCGGAAGCATCGTGCGGGTCCTTCCAGCGCCAGCGGAAGGTAACGGCATGGACCGTCCGGCCCCGCTTCTCTGGAGTCATGCTGACCTCGACCGTGCCGTAGTCGTTCACCGCCGCAAGGGCAGGGTCGAGAACCCATTGCCGAAAGTTGTTCCAGCGCTCGTAGGACTTCTTGTCGGCCACCCCCATGAGCGAGCGCAGCTCATCCAGGGTGAAGGTCCAGAACGGCCGCCCAAGGCGCTTCTTGTCGGCGAGCAGCACATAGAGCTGGCGACCGTGGCCGGTCAGGCTGTGCGCGGCGCGGGCCTCGATCCTGGCGAAGTTCTGCGGGCTGCGAAGCGCATGGACGCCTGCGGGCGGGATCAGCGCCCGCACCATCGAGCCGCCTTGGGTGATCTTCCATTCGGCCAGCAGGACCGCGCCCCAGGGATCGCCGCGCCACTCGCCGCTGAGCTGAACGCCGGTCAGCCGGGTCAGGCACTCGCGGAGCCAGACGTTGTCGTTGCGCCCGTCCTCGCCGCGCAGCAGCCGCGACGGCACCTCCAGCCAGACGCTGTTGTCCACCTCGGCAGGGATGCGGGCGGCATCCAGAGCCGAAGCCAGCTCCCAGATGGCCGAGACCATCGCTGGCGTCAGCGGCTTGTCGGATCGAAGCGCAACAGCGCTGCTCGGTACGGTGATTTCCCTCATGAGACTAGGTTAATTGAATGCACCCTAGGCATCAACCTCTATCACCTGCCCTCCGGGCCCTAGTCTCAAACCCTCCGGGCCCTAGTCTCAAACCCTCCGGGCCCTAGTCTCAAACCCTCCGGGCCCTAGTCTTTTACCCTCCGGCACCTAGTTTTCAGGCCCCCTAGTGTCAGTGTCGGGTGTCGCGGGGAGCGTAGCGACACGCGACACGCGACACCCGACACTGCGGCGAAACTGGCGGCTTGCGCCGCCCACCCCCGAGGCTTGCCGGCCCTCAGGTGATCGTGCCCCGGGGCGTGGTGTAGGAGCGCCGTCCTTCGGAAAGGTCCGAGCCTGATCAGGACGCCACGGCGGGCAGCCTGACGGTGGGATTGTCTGTGACGCGGGCGAGCGTTTCAAGGCTCATATATCGGCGCGCCACGGCCCATTCATCGTTGGTCTCCAGCATCAGCGCCCCGACCAGGCGGATGATGGCGTCGTCGTTGGGGAAGATCCCGACGACGTCGGTGCGGCGCTTCACCTCGCGGTTCACGCGCTCCAGCGGATTCGTGGACGCGATCTGGGTCCAGTGCTCGCGGGGGAAGGACATGTAGGCCAGCACGTCATCGCGGGAGGCGTCCATCAGCGTGCCGAGCCTGGGCTGCTTCTCCCGGAGCGCATCCGCCACGATCCCCCACTGCTGTTCGGCATCTGCCTTCGTCTCCTGCGCGAAGATCGTCTTCAGCATCGCCGCAACCGCCGCGCGCTGCTTGGCCGGGGCGTGCGCGAGGGCATTCCTCATCCAGTGAATGCGGCACCTCTGGTGGGTCGCATCGAAGATCCGCCGCGCGGCGGCCCGGAGCCCCTTGTGGTCGTCGGCGATCACGAGCTTCACGCCCCGAAGGCCACGGTCGGCAAGGCTGCGCAGAAACTCGGTCCAGAAGGTCTCCGCCTCAGACGGTCCGGTGGCGACGCCCAGCACCTCGCGCTTGCCGTCCTCGTTGACCGCCACGGCGATTATCACCGCACGGCTGACGATCCGCCCGCCTTCCCGGACCTTCACGTAGGTCGCGTCGAGCCAGAGGTAGGGCCATGCGCCCTCCAGCGGCCGGCTCAGGAATGCGTTCACCCGCTCGTCGATCTCGACGCAGAGACGGCTGACCTGGCTCTTGGACATGCCGCCCGCACCCATGGCCTTGACCAGGTCGTCCACGGACCGAGTCGAGACGCCATGGACATAGGCTTCTTGAATGACGGCCACGAGCGCCTTCTCGGCCGTTCGGCGCGGCTCCAGGAAGCTCGGGAAGTAGCTGCCCTTGCGCAGCTTCGGAAGCTCCAGCGCGATCCGTCCGGCGCGGGTGTCCCAATTCCGGTCGCGGTATCCGTTCCGCTGGACTTCGCGCAGAGGCGAACGCGCGCCCTTCGCCGCACCCGTCCGTGCCTCGACCTCCACATCCATGATCCGCTCGGCCGCGAAGGCCAGCATCTCGCGCACGAGGTCGCAGTCGGCCTGCTTCTCAACCAGCTCGATCAGCGCCATTCTCTCGTCGGTCATCGTCGTCTCCGTCCGGTTCCAGGTCTCGCAACCCGAACCTTCTCCGAAGACCGGCGATGGCCGCCAGCGTCACCCCGGTCGCGCGCTGCGCTACGCTGGGGCTCCGCGCGCGGCCTCCTACACCATCACCCGGGGCACGGCCCC
>SSEF01000028.1 GCA_008012175.1 Candidatus Moraniibacteriota bacterium
GTCCAAATCAAAGGACAGAGGCGGGACTTGAGAGTTGTCATTGTTTGAGTACACGGGCTGTTGATAGTCCGGTGCCGTTGGTAGAGGCAGGGGCGGTAGAACGACCGACGATTGTTGTCCGGGTGGTTGCTGATTGTCCGGTGCCGTTGGTAGAGGCAGTGGCGGTAGAACGACCGACGATTGTTGTCCGAGTGGTTGTTGCTGCGGCTGTAAGAGCTGCACGGGTTGCTGCTGTAAGAGCGGCTGTAAGAGCTGCACGGGTTGCTGCTGTAAGAGCTGCTGCTGTAAGAGTGGTGGTTGTTGCTGCTGCTGCTGTAAGAGTGGTGGTTGTTGCTGCTGCTGTAAGAGCGGTGGTTGTTGCTGCGGCTGTAAGAGCGGTGGTTGTTGCTGCTGCTGTAAGAGCGGTGGTTGTTGCTGCTGTAATCGATTAACAGAGGCGAGCACAATATCTTTTGGAGAGCGTCCTGTCGCCATCTCGATTTCAATGCGGCCCGCCAATTCTTTACCGAAATCGAACAGCAATTTTTGGTCGTGCTTCTTTTTGTTCAACTCGAGCAATTGGTTCAGCTCGCCGATCTTACCGCGCATGGAAGCCGTCTGCGTGGACAGGGAAGCGATTTGCTGTCGCAGGGTGTTATTCTCTTCCATGAAGCGCTGCATTAGCTCATACATTCTATTGTTTTGCGCTTGTATCTGCGCGCTCAGGCCGAGACTCTCCTGTATTTTCGCGCTCAAGGGTGCCACGCTCTCCTGTATCTGCGTACCGAGGCTCTCCTTCATCTGAATCACGCTCTCCTGTATCTGCGCACCGAGGCTCTCCTTTATTTGTGCATCCAAGTTCCCGAGACGAGCCAGTTTCGAATCCAGTTTGAGCGAGAGGTCAGAGCGGTGCTCGGCCAGCTCAGCGCCAAAGTCGGAAAGGAGCCCGTCAAAGAGGGTTTTTGTCGAGAGGCGCTCCATTGCGGTCGGAAGCAGTTGATAAACTAAAATTGACAAATGGTTAAAAGGAAGCCAAAAGCATATACTACTTTAAAAAAAGAGAGAAAAAGAAAAAGGCGCCTGGGCAGCCACTTACTTAATTGTTGGACGGTCTCCTTTTTGTGTTGGTCGTAAAAGGAGCTTGCCGGTATTGGGCAGTCGGCCAGGAGGAGGAGCCACAAGCCAAAATAGGAGAAGGTCTCCCCAATGTCGCCGATTTGGAAGATTTTCATAATATCGGGATGCTTGGCATAAGTCACCACCTGCCCTGTCGCCATAAAGAGCTTGAATTGATGAGTTAGCAGAACGAAGCGAACCGAGGCAATATGAAGAGAGTCGGGGGATGGGGATGCCAAAAGAACGTTCACGTCCGGCACGTGGTGGCGTATCTTTTCGAGCTCGCTCTCGTGCCGCTCGCCGCGACGGGACCACTCCTCAAACTCCTTTTTGATTCGGGAGAGCTTGTGCATCTTCCCGGCGATGTTGAGGAAGCGCGCCGCGAATAAAAAACGGTAGTACGAGGCCTCGTCCAATTGGTCGCGGCTCGATATCACCAGATTGATATAATCGACAATTTTGCCCGCCGCCTCGTTAGGCTTGCCCGCCGGCCGGGGCGAACTTATCGGAGTCGAGTTTGGCGTGCGCGGGCAGCTAATCTCCGCCGCTCCCGCAGCTTTCTGTTTCTTGGGCTTCTCCGTCGAACTCTCCCCCAGACTCCTCGTCGGAGCAGGGGCCGGCTTCTTGGGCGCGGCGGTTGGAGACGGCAACGACGAGGAGGAGGCTACCGCCGCCGGCTGGGAGGCCTCAGGGACGCGCACAATGGTTTGAATTGTCGGTTCGTCGTCGGCATCCTCCTCACTGTCGGAGAGGGAGGTAAATCTGTTTTCGAGTTTCTATACATGAAAAAAAAAGAGTTAGCTGGATTCTTGTGCGCGCGCACAAAACACAAACATAAAAAACTTACTAGTCGTTTTTCGCCGCTGTCTGGTCCAGGAGAGGCCGCTCCGCGTTTCAAAGAGAAGGACATGTTCTTTTGCAAGCTTATATTTGTTCTGCTCGTGCTAAACAGACTGAGAACGGGGTCTTTACTGCTACTACTACTCGGATGATTACGTATGTCTGTTTGTTTTTTCGGCGCCAACATAATATCTAAAATCTATATAAAGAAGAGAAAAAGAGGTTCGTTTTATAAACTTTTCGAAAGAAGCGAAAATGAGTCAACAACAGCCACAAGAACAACTGCGACCGCTCTACTTTGACTTTGGTGAGAGACACTTGCTCCTGCCCCACCTCCCCGAGACGGCCTTCTCGCCAGCCCTACGCAACCAATTCTACACGTTTCTCCACTTGGTCTCGACCGGAGACGTTCGCCTGAACCGCCCTTCCCTTCCCGAGATTTGCTCCTACCAATTGCAAAATGTCTTGAGGTGGTGGCAGTCCCCCGACCCGACCCCCACTCCCCGTTTCCGGACCGAAAACCAATCGTTCCATTCCTCCGAGGAGGAGGACGAGTTGGCGCCGATCTTTACGACCCATTTTGGCGAAGAGGGATCCACCCCCGCGACCGTCTTCAAGCTGGCCGGCATTCCCGAGTTTCAGACCCGCTACATTCTCTACTTGCGCGCCAATCGGGACGCCATGCTCGCGCGCCAGACCTACATGGACAACTTCCTGCCGAAGCAAGTCTCGTCCAACATCCTGGACTCGATCCCGTCCAACACCCCTTTTGAGTATCTGGTCCATGTCTACCGTTTGTGTGTGACGAGCAACTCTCGGGACCTGACGCGATCTCACAATGAAGTGCTGATTGACGCGACTTCGTTTCGTCAGATTGCCATGCAGCTCGAAAAGAACATTGATCCCGAGGCGAGTCGGACGACGATTCGCAGTGCGGAAGGCATTCAACACTATTCGATTGTGTATTTGATGCATTTCAAGAGTTTGGGCTTTGATTTTTTGCGCAGTCTCAAGCAGACCAAGAACCCGCAGTACAGCACGCGGCCGATAACCCCGTTTAGCACTCAGCAAAACAACACGCTCCCCAACCTCATCCTGGGCTCCATTTCTTACCGGCCAGAGAACCTTACAGAGAGCGACAACTTTACGGGCCTGAGCCGCTGCTTTGAAGGCCCCGACAACCAATCCTCCAAGGCGCACTCGACGCGTGTTCAACTGAACGAGGATTTTAACATGCCTTTTTTCGATGCCTGCAATACTCATGCGAACCACTCACCGATCGGCGTCATCAACACTTACAAGGACGGGGTCCTCTACGTGACCCTCTATCCGAATGACTGCTACGTGAAGGTGCCCCCGCTCCTTTGGTACCAGCTCGTGGAGAATAACCAGGCGTACGAATATACCATGCCCCGGGCCGACGAGATTGAGCTGTTTGCCCTCGAAAAGGTATCCTCCTCTTCCTCCCGTTTCCCCTCCCGTTTCTTCCACTTCCCGCTAACAACACTCTCTTCTTAAGGTCTACT
The DNA here is from genome assembly GCA_008012175.1 of Candidatus Moraniibacteriota bacterium. Taxonomy (GTDB): domain Bacteria; phylum Patescibacteriota; class Minisyncoccia; order Moranbacterales; family UBA1568; genus SSEF01. The sequence goes on from SSEF01000028.1 coordinate 3,462, forward strand.
ACAACTTTGGTCATTTGGGCGAAAAGTCGTGGCTCAAGGACGCGCAGAAACCGCCGAGGGAGCTCAAGTTTCTCGACCGCCGAGCTCCTTATGATCCACATAACACTGTAGTTTACGAAGGCCAGTGCGAGCAATTGAGGTGCTCCGTCACCAATTTTCCGCACGCCCTCAAGCCCCCGCCAGCTAGCAAGGACAAGCGCAATATTCAAATGCTCGAAGACATGTTGGCTGAGCACGCCACGGCCGCTGATTCGGCCGCTTGGCTCAAGACGTATTGGGCTAATCCCGAAGTCCAGAAACTCGTCGACGCCGACATCAAATGGCGCATGCGCAATGGTTTCAACCAATACAAGCAAGCTGTCTACAACGCGCTCTTTCACAACAAAAACTACCAGATTATGGCGGAGGTGACAGCGACCTCGCAGGTCTACACGCCGACAAACAGCAAGACGTCGGACGTAAAGCTCAAGTTCACTGCGCAGCAACTCACCATCTTGGCCGTGAGCGAGCATGCTGGGTATGGCGAGCAGGCCGAGGGCGGCTCTGGTGGCTCTGGTGGTGGCAGGGACAGTTCAGAGGAGAGCGAAGATGAGGAGGCGACTAGCAGCTCCAAGCGCCGCAACCCGTCCCCAAACAAAAAAGGGTTCGGTCGCGCCAAAAGGAGCAAGCGGGACTAGAAAACTAACCTAAAAATTTTAAATAAACTCTATAATCATTGCCTAATCCTTCTTTTTCTTTTTGTAAAAATGGGAAACAAGATATTGACCCTCCCCTCCGAGACCGGCGCTGAAACCGGCCCCGAGAAGGGCGTTTTAACCGCGGCCGATGTGCAGGAAATGAAACTGCTCATTCGAAACACGACAGTCTACTATACCTATTTGGAGAATAGTGTGTTTCGAATGCAAAAACAATTGGCCGATCTAAGCGAAGCTTTAGCGCGTCTCGAAGACCGTATGTCGGCCGTCGAAACGAGCCTGGCCAATAGCTATCCGTCGCGATCGGAATTGGAGTCTGAGTTTAATAAAATCTACGAAATTCTCTCGGTGTGAAAAATGAGAGATGAAAGAAAAGCGAGAGATGAAAGAAAAGCGAGAGAGATATAGAGAGAGAAGAAAGAAAAGAGCGGTGTGGAGGGAAACATTAATGTAACTAAGTAGTTTGTTGTTGTTTTTATCGAGTTCACCGTGTCTACACACAAGATCCGTCGATGTGTTGCCTACCAACCATTGTATTATTGTGTTTAGCGTTACTTATGATGTATAAATAGCGCGAGCATACAATATTGCACATTTTAGATAAAAACAATGCCACGATTAAATATTGAAGCCGCGAGAATGTTGTGCCAAACACATTCCGAAATGTCTCGTTACTATTTGGAGTACGCGCAGAATGAGGAAGCGCGTTTGCGTCGCAACCAGGGCCAAGAACTGGATCCTGCGTACGGTTCCTCCCTCGCCGACTACCTGCCATACGACGAGGCCCCAACAATAGGGCCCGCGGCAGCAACAGCGGCAGCAACCGATTCGGCAGGCATTCTCTCGAGTCGGAGCTCTTCGACTTTTTCAATAAACACAGTCCACGAAGAGACGGCGGACGGAGCAATTCCGGAGCCAGACCGCCCGTTCTCGAATTGGCTGCCGGTGCCGACCCTCGATGAAACCGCATCGGATGAAGTGGAAGAGATTATGAGCTCCGAGGCTCAGGAGCCGTCATCGGTCGAGGCTCAGGAGCCGTCATCGGTCGAGGCTGGGAAGCGGCTCTTGACTCTGCTGCTGGGCAGGTTCTCGCCTTCGAATTTCCTCGTAGACACCATAAATCCGATGAAGCTCTATATGCCGGCGCAAGCCTGGGCACAGCAGAGGGCCCCAGCCCACGTACAGGTTTCTTCGGCGTTTCAGCAGGCGCCTATTTTTCCCCAGCCGCCGTATCAATTGAAACGTCTGCTACGCACCAGTGATAAAAAGGTATCTTTCTCCCTCTTTTTCTCCCGCTCGCTCGCTCTCTCATATCTCTTTTTTTCTCTCTCTCTCTCTAGCTCGCCAACGATCGAGTGGTGTGTGAATATTGCCAAAAAATCTACCGACGGGACTATTTGGGACGACACAAGAATAAACTCCACAAGAATCGGCCTCTCTAGCGGCCTCGTCCGGCCTCTCTTTCTTTAGTTTTCATAAGTTCTCGTTTATAAAAATAAAAATTCTATTTTGTATATAAAAATCTCGTTTTTTATTTTTCGCTCACATGACTGACACTTGCAACAACTCGGCCGCCCTTCTTTTGGGCGGCACGATTATGGCGGGCCTCGTGTCGATGGCCGCCGTGTTGAAAAAGACCGATAGTAGCGGTGGTGATGGCAGCACGGGTGGCAGCGGCGGAAAGGCCGGAGTAACTATTTCGATTCCAAACACCCTGTCAAGCTCCCGGGCCTACTTGCTGCAATTGTGCGCACAATATCCGGACCGCTTGAAGCTGTTGGCGGGACTGCTCTCGAAGCCCATGACGAGCACGCAAGCCCGCATTGAGGTCCTCGACGAATTTAAGCGCTTCGTCGTTTTCCGAGTTTTTTTGTTGGACTCGTACAATACGTTCACGTTCACAAACGAGCAGGCCATCGTCGGCGATAGCTTCGACAATAGCACGCTCGTGGCTTTTATCGCAAAATGCGCCTACGAGCTTGGCTATAAGCGGTTTATTTGAGAGAGAGAGAGAGAGAGAGAAAACAAGTGTACTAGTTTATTTAAAAGCAAATAGGAGGCATGCGAGATCGGGGGGCGGCCCTCCGTTTGGCCCTAAAAAGCCGTTTGGCGAGTGGCCTCTTGATGCAGAAAAAGTGCGAGTCGTCCGCGAGGAACGGGCCGAGGAAGCTCGGGATCTGACCGAGCCTGCCGGGCCCCGCTCGCGAGAATCCGGCCACTATCGTCCCGGGCCGGATCGGCGTCGCGCCGTTGAACAAGGCTCTTTTAAGACACAGCTTGCCACGACACTTGTTGCTCCTTTTGCGAATTCGACCAGTAGCAGCAGCAGCCCCTTCGCAGCCAGTAGCAGCCCCTTCGCAGCCAGTAGCAGCCCCTTCGCAGCCAGTAGCAGCAGCAGTCCCTTTGGCCAAATAAAAGTGCTTGCCCGTGCGAAAATCCGACATCATCTCGGTCGAGACGGTGTGCTTGAGCAAAACACAATACGCGTCCGCTGGTCTCAAGAAACGAATCGCCTTTCCTGTCGAATAGTCGAAGGCCCGGATCGGCTGGTGCCACTCGTCCGTGATCAAGAGCCGCAGCGTCTCTTCCGGAGTTAGGCCGCAAATACACGCGCGTCCGTCCCGCGGCCGTAGATACATGCGGAATTGGGATCGATTGAATCGGCGGAAGAAGCTGTACACCAGTTCGTTGACATTGTGGTCGAAAGGGAACTGCGAGAGGAGCGGCGCTATAAAAAAGCTCATGGCTCCATGTTCTGGTGCGACCTGGAATCTAATGACCTGGGGCCCGCAGTCCCAATTTAGCCAAATCTGGCCCGCAAAATCCGTCTCGAATCGGGTAGGGCTCGCAAAATCCAGGCCGAATTGGGTAAGGCTCGCCGAATACGGATCGAACCAACTAGGGCCTGCTAGCGCGAGAGCCCGACACGCACGGCCCTGGCTCACCTCCCGCCTAAAGTATTTTATCGCGCCTTGCATCTGCTCAAAGCTAAACGCGAAATGCTCCAAGTGCGGGTGATCGTAGGAAGAGTAACACGAAAACAGCGAAAAAACCTCACGTTTGCCCAAGTACAGCAGGGCCAATACCGGTCCGATGAGGAAGGTATCTTTACAATGAACGTGTATGTGTCATGTTGCGCCAGTTTAGAAAGAGAGAGAGAGAGAGGAAAAAGTTGGTTACCTGATCCGGTTGGCATCAGCAGGATAAATTGGCGGAGGCACTCGTTAATGAGAGGGGCGGCGAGGCGCGGCCGATACGAACACACATACATGGCAATATAATAAATTGACGCTCGATTCAAGAGGCAAACCTTGCGGGCAAAGTCCTCCCGCACAGACCCGGTAAAGCGCGTAGGGTAGGCGAGCCTCCACAGGACCTCCCTCAATACGAAGTATGGATTCGCCACCGTGTCTGGGTTCGTTGCCGTGTCTGGGTTCGTAGCCACCGCCGTGTCTGCCGTGTCTGGGTTCGTAGCCGCCGTGTCTGCCGCTGTCGTTGCCGTGTCTTGGCTGGTTCCTGTCTCTGCGGCTTGAGAGGCTTGGACGGTGCTTCGGACTATATTTCGGATGGTGTCTTTGGTTAGCACTGATGTCTGCAACTTCACCGAAAGGACATTGATCAAACCGGCATGTAGCTGCGGATCCGAAACATACAAGCAAATCATGGCGAGCGGGTCGAGCTCGTGATAGACGCATTCTTTCATCTCGAACGGCAATTTCTGAAAAAGCATCTCCAACTGGAGTCGGAAGTAAAGATCGCTACTCGATAAGAGCTTCTTTTATACCAACTGCTTCAAAGACCCGACCGGGCCCGCGGTTGAGAGGATTGAGCCGTAGTCTTGTGTACATAAAATGTTTATAAGTTTTTGTGTGCGTTCCGAGACGGAACACAATTGCGCATGTTCAAAACAACAACTTCAGCACACACACACATACAATTTGAAAATATGCAACCACACGTTCGCGGCGGCTATGGCTCCGGCACCGACATGTCCCGATCCGAACTGGTGGGGCGAGCGGTGGGTCCTCTCACCGGCGAACTGCCGACGATCCTGGCCAACACGAGCAATGTGCTCGAGAATTTGGGCAACACGTTTTTTTCAAAAGCCGTTCTCAACGGCGTGCCGCTCAAGAATCGCGCCTCGTACATGCCCTCGCTCTCGCTCTCGTCCTCTGGCAATAAGCTCCTCATGTCCGGCGACAACCCGGACAACCCTGCCCAGTCGAGCATCCTAAATTCGTATGCGGCCGGCGTCACTCCCTACGGCCGGCCGGATTTTTACGCACCCAAGCCTCGCGTGAAGACCATTGACTCTGTTTTAGCAGATGCAGCAGCCCAGCCACAGCAGACGAGGCGGCAGCAGCCGAGGGGGCAGCAGCCGACAAGACAGCAGAGGCAAACAAGGGAGCAGAGGCGTGCCAAGGGCCGGCCGTACCACAATCGCCGGAGCCTCGCCGCCGACTCGCCCTTGTCCGTCGCCAAAGTCCCCATTCTAAACACAGTCAACCCGCTTGCTCTGCCGGCCGAGGCTTCCCTCATGATGGCGCCCAGCATGCGCCCCCAGCCCTTCGCGCCACTCCCGCCCTTTACGCGGCCGACGCGGGATCTCGACAACAATCTCGACAGCAACAATCTCGACAATATGGTGCTCCGCGGCGGCATCCTAGGCTTCCTCGGCGGCCTGATTGGCGGATTCGATCCGCCGACGAGCTCAAACACCTCCATTTCGTACACGACCAGCGTCTCGGACAAGCAATCCTTCCAGACGTCGCTGTCCGCCTTCAACCAAACCATCAATCAGTACATCCTTAACCAGACCGTGTCAACGCAATCCGAGATTGCCAATATTGCCAACGTGAATATTGTGGATCTGAGTGGTCGCAATGTAACGTTGAATCTGAGCAACGCACAAAACATCACCTTCCTAAACATGGCCAAATTGAACGTGACCGACGTCAACCAATTTGTGCTGAGCCAGAGCACGGCCATTTTCGACAGCATCCTGTCGTCGTTCCAGGCCTCGAACACAGCCAGCCTCATGTCGATCGCGACCGCCCAAAACAACTCGAACCTCATAGACAGCATTCTGCACGCGCCCAAACAAACCGACAATATAAACAACACCATAACGCTCAACACGTCCGTGCAGACGGCGTTTGACAGCGAGAAGAACGCGGTCTATCAGAACCTGGCCAACAATTCGACGGTGCGCAATTTTGCGCAAAATTTTATGGTGCGCTTGCAGCAAACGTTCAATTTGAACGTGAGCAAGGTCTCGGCCACCGAGGATCTGAGCGTCATTGTCAACAACACCCAGGCCATCAACTCCACTCTGGACATTGTGACCCAGCTCGATCTGAGCACGGCTGTCTTCAACACGATAAACTTGTCGGACACGTTCAAGATTGACAAGTCGGTGACAGCAGTGACCCAGGCGACGGCGTCGGCGACGACGAGCTCAAAGAACACGTCCGAAACAGTCGGCAGCGCCATCCAGTCGGTTGGCAAGGCCGCCGGCGAGATTGTGTCCTCGGCCACGCTGTCGGTAATCGGCCCCGTCCTCGCCGGCTTGACAGTGCTAGCGATCGGGGGAGGGGCCGCTATTTATTTTATCGGCAAGAGTAAGAAGGCTCCGCCCACCAAAAAAGAACTCTGGCTCGCGCCTGCTTAATTGTTCTTTACAAGAAATCCGTGACGTACTCGCCGACTATATTACTGCGCTGCGTTGCAGTCAAATATTTTTAACTTTAAAAACTGCAACAAAGCAGCAGCAATAGCAGCAACAACAGCAGCAGCAACAAAGCAGCAATCATGGTACTTGTGGATTCTTCGCTTATTCATGCCTATGCTGCCCAGGGCCTGCTCGTCCAATCCTCGTCCAAGCGCAAGCGCCAACTCTACCCCTACCAACTAGCCATGGTCGCAGCCATGGAGCAGATGGAACAGCATTGCGCAGCCTCTCCGGAAGAGCAGCCTCCTCCGCCGACGGAGATGGCATTCCGGGGGCCGATGGGTTCGAGATCGGCGCGCGCTCGATCGATCGAAATGGCGCTCAAGGGAGATCGATCGATTGTGTGCACACAACAGCAGGCCGGGTTCCTGACAGCCCCGACGGGCGCCGGCAAGACATCCATTATCATTGAGTTGCTGGCGCGAGGGAACGACCCGCAAGACCACAAGTCTATTGTACGCTACTCGTGCCTCGGGAGCGTGCGGCTTTTGGCCCAGTACCTGCCCCTCGACCTGGTGGTGGTTCCCTTCAAGCTCATTAGTCAATGGACCGACGAGATTGAGCTGCTGACGGGCTCCACCGACGACTGGCTGATTATAAGCAAGTCGGCCGAGCTCTCGATTTTTGTGAACCTGCTCGAGAGGCCGGAGCTCCTGCCGCCACACGTGCTCATCACCGACTCGATGTACAAGAAGCTGCTCGAGACCAAATTTGACTGGGAGGCCCCGGACCGCCTCGTCAAGCTGAGCGGGTCCACTTCTGTAAAACGGACGAGCGGGGACGCAGACAAAAGTAGCAAGAGGAGGAAAACGAGCGGAAACAGCAGCAGCAGCAGCAGCAGCAGCAGCAGCAGCGGCGATAGCAGCGGCGATAGCAGCGGCGACGAGAGCGATAACAGAGACGGCGGTAGCAAAGTCCACAGAGGGGGCGGGAACAACAACAACGGCCATAGAGAAGGCAGCAGCAACAACGGCCATAGAGACAGTGAGGAAAAGGAGCGAACCGTGAACGACAACACGCTAGTCGACGCGAACGACGGCCTCGATTGCGTCGATCCGAACGAGACGGCGAACGCCGAAGAGTTTGACTACCAAAAGTTTACGCAAAAATATCAAGTGCGGCGCGTGATTGTGGACGAGGGCGAGTCGCTCAACTTCCCGATGCTTTGGGCGCGATTCATGTGGATCGTGAGCGCCACGTTCGAGGCCTTCATATCGAAATGTGTGCACGGCGGAACGAGCACGTCGACAGTGTCGATCCTCGGCGAGCTCAAGAAGGCCACCTATTTTTACACGACGGCCCAGCTCAAGGAGCTCTTTATCGTGACGGTCGACAAAAAGAGCTTTGTCGAGGAGCTGCCTGCGGCCAGCCTGCCCCCTTACACTGCCGAGACAATTGTATACCACATCCCGCCGAGGGACTCGCGAAAAACTTTGACTTGGCCCGAGACAGATGCGTTTGCACTGACGACACGGAACTGGCCCCACGTTAAGCAAGCGCTCTTTGATTTTGTGGACGCGTCGCCGCCAGGCAAAGTGACCATTGCCTTTTATGGCTCACACCCTCCGAATATTGCCGGCGCGGACTCGCTCGCGGACGAGATAATCTCGGAGGAGCTGGCCGAGCGCTCGGACGAGTCCACGCTCTACTATCATGTGAACACGGCCAAGACTCTGGGCACGAAAAAGACTCGGAAGCTATTGGAGGAGCTGCAGAACGGCGCCATGAAAACCGTTTATCGGGGAGCCAAGATCGTCCTCGTCATGAACGCGCGCTTCACTGCCGAAGGCCTCAACCTGCAAATCGCCGACCACGCGCTCATTTTCAACTATTTTGGGTATAGACGCTTGATTCAAGTTATCGGCCGGGTTCAGCGAATGACGAGGGCTGGTCCTCTAAAGATTGTGCGCATATGGACCCCGGACAATCGTCTCCTCGACCCAATATTCGAAGGGAGATTTGATGTGGACTACGCGGAGATGACCAAAATCATGCAGAAGCCATGGGAGCTGGCCACCGAACGGGCGGTGAACGAGTCGCATGACGAGTGTATTAGCTCTGCCAGCTCGGCGTTCTATCGAATCGTCGATACAATCAAGAGGGAGAGGAAAGAGGAAGCGGCCCTGGCGGCGACGGCCAAAGCTGCGGCTGAGGCGACTGCTGACATTAAAAACTAAAAAAGACTTAATAAAATTTTTATATTTGAAACTCTTTATTTCGAAAAACAGTTTTTTAATTTTGCAAAAACAGTATTAGGAGAGGCAAATCGGTTAAGCAGCGAGGCGCTTCTCAACGAGGACGAGGCGCTCCTCGAAACGGGCCATTCGCTCTTTTAGGACCATAATATCGCGAGTGTTGAGGTCGAGCTCTTGTTTCACTGCCTCGATCGCAACCGAGTTTTGGTTGATGCGCCTGCTCTGATAGAGCTCGTGCAGCCAGTCTCGAGTCAGCCAGGCCACCAGTCCCATGACGAGCATGACGAGTAAAAATTTGTGCATCCCTCTCTCTCTCTCTCTTGTCAAATTTGAATTTCTCTTTTGATCGCTTTTTTTTTTGAGAAACGCTTTGTTTTGTGGGAAATATAGTCCTTTTTCGAAAGGAGACGGGCGTTTATATCTTGGCGGGCTCACCAATCCTCTTCGTCAGAGTCCATAGGCAACTCGTTTACTTGACTCAGATTCACCGGTCCGGGATTCGCCGGACCGGGATTCGCCGGACCGGAAATCATTTGCCTGGTTTCTACTTTACTAGTTTCTACTTGGCTGGGTTCAGCTGATAATGTCTGATTATTAGTTGGCTTATCAAATTTGAATGACGTCGGGGTTAATGTTGGTCGTTCAAAATGATATGGAACTTTTTTCTCTTCGGTCGTTTTTGAACGAGGCTCAATGGAACTGGGATTCGTTGGTTGGGACTCAGTTGAACTAGGATTCGTTGGTTGGGACTCAGTTGAACTGGGATTCGTTGGTTGGGACTCAGTTGAACTGGGATTCGTTGGTTGGGACTCAGTCGGATGATTGTTTCATAAAAAGAGCGAGAAAATTTTCAAAGTCTTGGTTGGCCTGCCCACCCGGATCGTATTTGGTGGTACGAATCGTATTGTCGGGACCTGTTTCGAGCAACTCTATGGAGCCGTCGAACTGCACGTATTTTAGAGCGGCTTTGGTCAACTGGATATAGAAATCCGTGTGCGGGCAGCCAGACTCGGTGATGTAGAACATCGTCGGCCGGACAGATTTGTGCTTGATTCTAAGGCGAGCTATTACCCCCTTCATATCGTAGGTCGGCTCGAAAATAACATTGCCGCTTGGCAGAAGGTAGACGGGCCCCTGCGGAGCGCTTACGAAAAACCATCGGGCCTGTTTGCACTCTTTGTACGAGTAGCGCTCGGCGAATTCGCGGAGGAACAGTTTCTGCCAACTTGAATAGTTACCGGCGCCGCCATGTGCCCCTAGTATTGAGATGCCTTGCGTTTGGCGGTTATTTTCCTCAGACAAGCGTTGATATAGGATTGGATTGGCCGGGGCGGCGGCGATGATCATGTCGCTAAATGCTTGTCTGAGGGCGGCATAGGAGCTTGGTGTCGTTGCTTTGGGGTTCCGCCGCCGCCAAAGGAGCAGGAGGCTGTAGTTGGCGAACCAGAATCCGGGCTCGACGGGCTCTTCGTGCGTCGAAATGAGCTCGACGGCCACTACTATTTGTTGCAACATGGGAGCGAGGTGGTCTGGTCGTTGTTGCCGTTTCGTAACCTGAGCGGGCGGTTTTGCTTTGCGTTTCAATCTTTTTTCATTCGCTACAAAGTCCATTTGCTCGACGGAGAATTGTTGCTTCGGCGGCTGCTGTGGCGCCACTGGCTCTGGTTTAGTCTCCACCACTGGCTCTGGTTTAGTCTCCACCACTGGCTCTGGTTTAGTCTCCACCACTGGCTCTGGTTTAGTCTCCACCACTGGTTTAGTCTCCGCGGGCACATTTGGCTCTGGCGCGGCCACATTTGGCTCTGGCGCGGCCACATTTGGCTCTGGCGCGGCCTTTGGGGCAAGAGTCGTTTCCATTTGTTGCTGCTCCATTTCTTGTTGGTCGAGTGTTTGTTTCTTCTCCATTGCTTGTGGCTGCTCCATTACTTGCTGGTCGAGTGCTTGTTGCGCCGCTTGGTCGAGTTTTGTCTCGGCTGCTACAGATGCCGGAGCGTGGTCCGTCTCCATGACGTGTTCTGTGACTTGCTCAGTGACCTTTTTAGAGTCTTCCTTTGGCCGAAGAGGAGCCCGTCCTTTCTGCTCCCGCCGCTTTCTAATCTTCTTAATCGCCTCGTCGACTAAAAGCTTTTTTTCGCCCTTTTTTGATACGGACTTTGACACGGACTTTGACACGGGCTCCGGTTCAGACGGCGGCGGAGGCAATGACGAAGTTTCCTCGAGCAATGGCGGAGTTTGCTCGGGGGGCGCTACGGGAGCTCTTCGAAGATGGTCTCTTTCCTTCATGCTATTCATAAACTTGACGAGATTCGCGCCCTCTTGTTGCAGCTCGTTCGAGCACTTGTCCAAGGCTTGTTGCAGTTGCGCAATCTTCTCCTCCGACTTCTGGTCTAGGACGGCCTGCTCCGCCACCTGCTCAGTGCTCAGGTCTTTCTTTAGCCGCACTATTTCGGCTTCTTTTATGCTTTGCTCCTCTAAAAGGCGGACCTGCTTATCGCTCATGGCCTGCATGGCCTGCTCGGAGTCGAGCAAACGACGTTTCAAGTCGGCCGCTTCTTCTTGGGCTCTTTGTTCCAGTTCGGCGACAAACCGCTGATTCATATTCTCTTGCTCCCTGGCCGCCTCCCTCATTTTTTGCTCCAGTTCCGCCGCAAATTGCTGCTTCAGGGCCGCCTCTCGCTCCTTCAGCTCTCGCTCTTTGAGCTCCCTAAACTCCTTCAGCTCTCGCTCTTTGAGCTCCCTAAACTCCTTCAGCTCTTGATCCTTGAGCTCCCGCAGCCGCTTCTCGTCTTGGTCTCGCTTCGCGCCGCTCTGCTCTCTTTCGGCGACCGAGCGCTCGAGCTCGGCCAGCCGCTCCTGGAGCCTCGCCACTTCTTGCTTCTGCTCGTCTCGTTGGGCCTCAAGGGCTTTTTTCTCGCGCTCGGCCTGCTTCAACAACTCGTCGACCCGGGCCCGCTCTTTGGCCCGCTCCGCCGCCAGCTGCTGGTTCTCGGCCACCGCCTCTCGCCACTCGATAGTTTTCTTCTCGAGGTCGCTGCTCAGTTCGATAATTTTCTGCTCCTGCTCAAAGACCTGGCCGTCCAGTTCGAGCAGGCGATCGCCTCGCTTGTCGATCTCGTTCTGGAGATGGACTCGCTCCTGCTCCAGCGAGTCGTCAAATATAAACTGGTCATAGTCCATCTGAGAGCTCATGGCCGAGCCGCGCCGTTTGGAGGGAGCCACAATCAAATCGTCCTCATCTTCCTCCCAGGCTTCCAACTTGGGTCCTGCCTTGGCCTCCGCCCTCGGCTCGGCCTTAGTTTTGGGCGGGAGCTTCTGCTGCTCTTGCGGATGTGTGCCTTGCTGCTGCTCTTGCGGATGTGTGCCTTGCTGCTGCTCTTGCGGATGTGTGCCTTGCTGCTGCTGTTGCAGGAGGCCTTGCTGCTGCTGAGGTAATGTGCCTTGCTGTTGTAGCGGTAGCAAAGACCAGCGAAGGCGCTCAAACTCACTTTGTATAGTGTCTCGGATCTGCGCTTGTTGCTCTATTTTTCGATTTAAATTGTCTTGTTCGGCGCGTAAAAGGCCAAAATCTTTTCGGAGATTGTCCACGTCAGCCGTCTGGGTCGAATTTTGCTGCTGTTGTTGTTGATTGCGCCTAAACAGAGCCAACAAATCATTGTAGACCGCATCGGCCGAACGGGCTTCGTTGTAGTGCGCCGCCATAATCATTGAGAGAAGAGAAGGATGGCGGCGGTCCATTTTAAAATTAATAAAAAATTCCAGTCAACAACGGATCGCGGGCCGGCGCATGAGCCCTCGCTCTGGCTCGTCTCTCTGGCGGAGAAGGGCGGTGGTGGTGGTGGAAACCTCATTAAAGCGGCGCTCGAGCGGCCTCTGGCCAAGGACGATGGTGGCTCCGGCACGGTCTATTTCATGAAATCGTGGACGAGCGATAGTCCGAGCGAGTATGGAACCATGATGCAAGAATTGGAGATTTTGCGGACGGCTGCGGCGGCCAAGAGCTCGGCCATAGTGGGCCTCATCGCTTCGCAGGTCTCCATTCAATGCATTCGCATCGTGCTCGAATACGCGCCGAGCGGAACCATGCGCACGAGGTACTTTCCGGAAGGCAAGCTCGTCTTGGACGCGAACGCGGCCATCGGGTCCGACGCGCACATCCGCTTCCTCCGGGACTGCTGTGAGCCCTTCTTTCGCGAAGCCCTTCAGTTTATGCATCACACGGTGAAACGGGTCTATTGCGACTGGAAATTTGACAATATTTTGTGTTTTGATGGCCAAGCGGGGCCCTTCCCGCGGCTAAAGTTGGCCGATTTCAGCTCGGTTCAGCAGATTGGCAGGCCGATAGTGAACCCGAAAAACTGTAATCAGGCCTACACGCCGCCAACCTTGTGCGCCGAACTGGACAAGATTTGTCCGTGCCCCGAGGACGATTACGTGAGCGTTCGCTACTTGTTTGCGAAGCTGAACGGCTTGCAGCTGAGTTGGGAGGCCGTGGCCAGGACCATCGACGAGATGACGTCTGTTCACTACATCATGATTGCGCTACTCAAAACCGAATTATTCACACCCTTTGACGTGGAGAAGACTATTTATTGGCCGGCCTTTCTCCTTCCGTCAAACAATTAGCGCTCTCTCTCTCTCTCTCTCTTTGTCTCTTCTTCATCCTCTCCTCTTTCTTCCATCTCCTTTCCTCTCCTTCTCTCCTTCTTTTTGTGCGATGGACAACAGTTCGTTTCGGCTAACAGACGAGGCGCGAGCTTCGCAAATCATGGGCTCGGCAAATGTCGCGCATCTAAAATCCATTCTCGGTTTCTTGTCCCGAATCCAGGCGGGCGGCGATCTCAAAGACCTCGAGGCGTTTGCGAAGCGTCTATTTGCGAGCAAGAGGCGCGAGATTGTTGCGAGCAAGTTGCAAAGAAGCGTCCTCCCGGTCCTGACGATTGTCGAGGGGAATATTGGTATCGGCAAGACGACATATATAAAAAAGCTGCAGGACGCGAACCCCGCACTACAAATCGTGCCCGAGCCACTGTCGATCTGGCAGAGTATTGGGTTCAATGGCAAGTCGAGCTTTGAGCAGTTTTACGAGGAGATTGAGTTTGCGGAACGTCGAAGCCCCTATGTGCTTGCGTTTGAGATTATCACGTTAATCACCCGTTTCGGTTGCCTCGTCAACTCGTTCCAGGAGGCGATACGACCGGAAGGGTCGGCCCCGGAGCATCTCGTGACGGAGCGATGTTTTTTAACAGATAGGTAGAGGTTTTTTGTTTCTCTCGGCCTCGCATGCGCCCTCCTAACCGTTTCTCTCTTTTTTCTAAGCGCGGTATTTGCAACCAATCTCAAGCACAAGTTTAACGACCACGAGTACACAACGTACCAAAAGCTCATCGCCTGGGCTCGGCGCGCCCTCTTTGTGCCCGCCGCCGACCAAGTGCGCATCCTAGCCCTAACCTGCCCCAATGCAATCGACGTTTGCCTCAAACGCATTCGGTTGCGTAATCGAGCTGGAGAGGAGAACATTTCACGCGAGTACTTGGAACAGCTCGAGGTCCTGTATGAGCCGTATTACCAGTGTTGGCGAAAGATGCTTGACCGGACCGGGGCTTTTCAGAAGCTGGACCCGTCGAACGAGGTCTCGGCCTAGATAAAAATTTATAACTTGCTTCGGTCAGGGCAGCCAAAGTCAACGAAAATGCCACCAAAAACCAAAGGACGCTGCAAATCTGGACGAAAACGCTACCCTGGCAGAAAGGGCTGCCTCTCCATCCGCTGTAAGAACGGGCCGAGGAGCACGCGAGGAAAATGCCCCAAGAAACCACGCAAAGGCGCCTTGAGCCGTCTGTCGCTAGCCCAACTCTATCCATTCTGAGAAAAAGAAATGGGCCTGACCGGGAATCGAACCTGGAGCCTCTCGCACCCAAAGCGAGCATCATGCCACTAGACCATCAGGCCTCTTTTTTGAAAAAATAAACTTTTTTGACGTCGTCTCGATTGCTTTTCTCTCTCTCTCTCTTTTTCTGAAATTTAGGTTCGCTCGCGCTCGCTCGCTACTCTAGAGCTAGAGCGCAGGCGACCACGAGAAACCACGAGCTCGTGCCGAAATACCTCATAAAGGCGGACGTGCGGAAGAGGCGGAACGGCGCCGCGAGGCGTGTCACCAAATTAAAAAACTCTGTGTGGTTGCCAAAGGCCTCCTCCTCGAGGAGCACTTGGTTGACGACAAAAACCAACATGATGGCCATGAGGGCGGCCGACAGCCACATTTTCTTCCGGAGCGCCAGAACGAAATAGGCCCCGCACATTGTAATGTCGTTCAAGTGGTCGAGCCAGCAGCCAAACATGGTGCATTTGTTGTATTTGCGCGCATAGTAGCCGTCGAAGCAATCGAAATAGTAGCCCACCATGAAGCTCGCGCCAGCAATGAGCCGCTTCGCCCGCCGGCCGACCCCGGGCAGGAACTGCGGCTCGGCGTCGTAAAAGAGACAGGCGAGCCCGGTGAGGCGAACTAGTATCGAGCAGAGGGTTAGCGTGTCGGGTACAAAGTAGTTGTCGAAGTGTTGGTATATCTGCGCGGCTTGCCAGCGAATGAGTGGCATGAGCAAAAGCTCGTCGACGATATTGACGAGTGGCATCTTGAGGCCATCGGCCCGGGCCTTGGTCTCATCTATAGCGAACAGGCTCGAAAAGCTGAGCATAATTTTTCTTGGGCGTGGCGCTTCTTTCGGCTGCGAGCAAATACAAATGTACAAAATTATGCAAAATAGCAATTTTGCGATGCGCCGGATCTGGGTAGTGACCGTCGCGACGCACAACCAGGGCTATCTATCGAGCCTCGAGTGGTGCCTCAAGCAGGCCCATGGCGGAGAAATGGTGAGGTTTGTGCAGCTCGGTCGGGGTCACAAATGGAACAATTACGGCGACAAGTTGCGGCTTTTGTTTGCTTTTCTCGAGCGGCTATGTGGCGGCGGAGAAGGGGTGGTAGAGGTGGCAGAGCAAGATTTGGTGATTTTTTGTGACGCCTACGACGTCCTCTTCGACCCGCAACGAGACTTTGCCCGCCTCGCCGACATCTTTTTGGCCTCGCGTGCGGACCTGCTCTTTTCGGTCGTGGACATTTCGCGGCAGAATTCGTTCATCCAAAAGTGCGCGCACAAGATCCTCACTTGCTTGGACTTTACCCACAACGCGTTGACATGCAACGGCGGACTCTACATGGGCAAGAGTTGGGCCCTGCTCGCGTTCATGCGGCAAGCCGAGAAGTTGGCGCGCGCCGAGAACCTCAAGGACGACGAAAAGTGCATAAACGAGCTGCTCAACAAAAGCAAATGTGGCCCGGCGAGAGTTTGCCCCACCTCGGGCTTTTGGATGTTCCCGGCCACCTTGCAAAGCCAACGGCAAGTTCTCGTCGGCCTCGACGTCAACTCGACGATTTTCTTCAACTCGCCACCCCAGCTCAACTTTACGAGTCTCTTGAAGACGGGAGAGGCTCGGCCTACAGTGTTTGACGAAAACCAAGCCTTCTTTTACCACTTCATCGGAAACCAAGATTTGACCGAGCTGTGCGCCTACGAGGGCATTCGGCTGCCCGGCAGCGAGCGGAACGAGATTTATGGCAAAATGCACAAACTCGCGCACTACCTTGGTTTCTTCAAGACCGAGTTGCTGGTGCTGGCGGTCCTGGCCGCTCTATTGGCGGCGACGGCAGTAAAAGAGAAACAAAAGAGATGAAGAAAAAAACTTTATTTTCAATTAGAACGTTCAGGTTCGAACACGTAGACGCTGAGCCGGCCGGGCCGGTTAACCAACATGTTTTTCGCGACCTGGGTCAGGCCGCTCGTGATGAGACCGTGTGTTTTGAAGGGCAGTTGCAGGTGCACGTCAGCCGGGGGAGCCTTGGCCCATCGACTGGTCCGGCCGTGCTCATCAGCCTTTTCTCGGAACGTGATGCGTACCTCCTCCTCTGCGTCCTCGCCATCCTCGTCACCATCATCCTCGTCACCATCTTCGTCAATGTCTTCGTCGTCCTCCTCGGCTCCACGCCGCCTCGGGCCGCCGACGGCCGTCTTTAATTTCTTGTTCCTGCCTCCTTTTAAAAACACAAATAAACTTTTTATACTCAGCACACACACACAAACATTAAAAACAGACATATCTTACCTGTTGTTTTCGCCACTTTGGTGGTTGGCGAGGACGAGGCGGCCAGAGCCGCCGCTGCTTCGAAGAAAAAGACAAAGGAGCGGAGGAATGGCGAGCGCTCAAACGAAACGTCGATAATCTCACCGGGACGACATTCCCCGCTCCACACGAGGCCAGTGAGCGGGTCATCGACGACGCCGGCGAGCAGCGGGTCGGATTTGACAATGGCGCCGAGAATGTTTTTCGAGTTGGGGAACGTGAAGAAGCAGCCATAGCCGAGCTTTTTGAGCCGCGGCACGACCACTTCAAACACGGTTTCTTCGCGGCCGCGCTTCCGGTCAATGATTTGGCGGCTGGACGTGAACGCGGCGGCCCCTCGCTCCGAGACAAGCTGATCAAAATCGTACATGTCCTCCCAACTCGAGCAAGTGTCTCCGTCCAATGGGCTCGCCTCATTAAGCAGCCGGGCCGTTGAAGAGCCGGGCAGGAGCCGGAGGAGTTCGCTGACCACGGCCTCGTTCACTGTGATCCGCTTAAAGTCGACGTTTCGCAGGAAGAGCGCATCCCAGCAAGTCGTCCGCGACAAGGCCACATAAATCTGGCTGTCGGCAAAGCAAGTATTGCCAATGTCGACGAGGAGCCACGGAATGGTGAGACCTTGGGACTTGTGGATGGTCATGCTCCAGGCCAGGCAAAGCGGAATCTGGATGAAGCGTGCCAAGTCGCCGCCGCCCTTGGCCGGAGTCGAGAAGACGTGCGGCGAAATGAGCCGCTCACTGCCACACGGCAGGCAGATCCACACCCCAGAGACTCTGTTGCCCTCCATCTCGAAGCGAGTCACCACGCCTCGTGTGCCATTGCAAATATTGTCTGCAACAGCCACGTTCGCTCGGACCATGACTTGGCAGCCAATTTTTAGTTCGTAGCGCGGCTCCACGTTCGAGCGCTTAATGAGCTCGCGCATGCCGGCAGCGTCTTCCCGGGGCCAAAACTTGGCCTCAATTGCCACCACCTCGCCCGGCAGCTTGTCGAACCGGCATTTGTTGGCGTGCGCCACCTGCGACAGCGTTCCAAACAGACTCGTCGGGGCCACTCCGCCCGGCCAAGGAAACTGCTCCGGGTCGACGAGTAGCACGCGGGACAAGAGTTTGGAGCACGTCTCGCGTGTAAGCCGGGCGCATCGAATATTGTTCAGGTGCTTGGCGTAGTCATTGTCTCCGCTCTGTCGGTAATTGACCTCGAGCTCGTACACTGCCATTTTGTGATCGTCTACGCACGTCTCCCACGTCTGAGAGTCGAAGCAAAAGCCCACATTCCTGTGCACGCCCTGGTACTTGAATTGAACGGGCGTATTCGGGGTCACTGGGCTGAGCTGCAGCAAGTCCCCGATAAAGACGACGACGCGACCGCCAAAAACCTCGTTCGGCCGCTTAAAGAAGTTGCGCATGCGCTCGTCAATCATCGAGAGCATGTAGTTGGAGCACGTCGAAAACTCCTCTAGGAAGAGCACGTCTAGGTTGGCAAAGTACTTGGGCTCGAGCTCGGCAGTCAGGGCCCGCGTCTCAACCGAGACGGCGTAGGCTGGATTAATTTCGAGGCGAAACAAGTGATGGATGGTCAGCCCCTTGCTCTGGACCGCCGAGAGGCCGAAGGCCGAGCCCACTAGACTGTTTAGCCGGGCCTGCTCTATTTTCGTCTGGAGGGCGCGCAAAAGTGTCGACTTACCAGTTCCGGCACAGCCTGTGACAAGGAACACCCTCTCATCCACGGCCCGGCCGCCTGCAGCTAAGCTTTTTTTATTATTGCGCGCGGCCGCTAGCACGCGCTCAGCAATCTCGGTTTGCTGCGCGCTCAAATGGTCGTAGTCGACCTCGTGGTTATCGTTTGTCGCCGTCATTTGTATAAGCAGTTCTCTTTTTTCTCCTTTCGCTGTGTGCGGAGAAAACGAACGAACGCACTATTTATCCCAATTCTTGCCCCCAACAAAAGAAAAAGAGTCATTTCTCTCTCGTAAAAGAGTTTATTTTATAAAAAGTTTTTTAAAAGAGTGTAAGTGCGGCGGCGGGCTCGTTAGGAACGGGCTCCATGCTAACAATCGTTTTGCAAGGGACACGGAACCCCACTCTCACCAAATTGTCGCTCCCAGGCTTTAGACCATAGACCAACGTATCGTGAAACGGTTCGAAGACGCCGACGAAATACAAATCTTGGATCGCGCCGTTAACGTCTTGCATTCTCAAGCGCAGTCTGTGCTCGCCCGCTACGGCTAAGCCTCTGACATGACCGACTATGGTCTCTATGCGTGAATGTATGGCCATGTTTGTTGTCTCTCTTGCTTACACTGCTTTGCGGTCCTCTTGCTGACGACTGCTTTGATGCTCTTGCCACTGTTGCTGGCTAAACGAGATGATTGCAATATTTGCAAGAAAATTGAGATTTTTATACGCGGCGGCTCGCTCTTGTGTTTGTTGTGTCGCTTAGGCGCTCCTTGAGTTTGTTGTGTTAGACGCTTAGGCGCTCCTTGAGCGCCATGATCGGATCGTGCATATTATTGGGCGGGTAGCCGGGCGGAAGCGACCGGCGAATGAGGAGCTGGACCACGATGAGCTTGAGGATGAGTATTTGCTCGCGAAAGTTGTAGACCAGGTTGGCCAGGTAGTCGTTGGCGAAGATGCGGTCGAACTTGACGAGGACGCGCGTGCTAAACAAGTTCTCTGGATCGGCGCTCGCGTACTCCATAAATTTCTTATAAAGAGTTAGGTCGGCGTGCGCGTCCGGTACGCTCGCTAGTTCGTTGAAAAGATTACGCCAGGCGTTGGAGAGCTTGATCTCAGGGCCGAGGCTGACGTGCCGGTTGAGCGTGTTGAAAGTGAGCTGGGAGAGCGTTTGCTGGCACTCGACGCTCAGATTGGCATAGTCGGAGCGGTCGCGCACGAAATCGCTGTACATGCGCTGTAGATCGGAGTCGCGCAGCCGGTTCATGTTGGCCATGGAATAGTGAACGTGAAACGGGCCGATGGCCAGGTTGGTCTGTTTCTGCCAAAACTCCCGAAGGCGGGCCAGGTATTTGCTGAGCGAGAACTCAAAGTTCTGCTCGGAGACCAAATCGACTTGCAGCTGGGGCACGTACGAGTAGATGGTCGTGGCGAAGTGCATGAGCAGCGAGGCCAGGTGCGACTGTTGGAGGAGGTATTGCGGCGAGAAGTCGTTCATTCGGTACTTGACGCATAGGTCGCGGAGCTCGCCAATCAGCCGCTCCCGCTCCTCCGCGTTCGGAATGATGTCGACGAGGCCGCGAGTGATGAAATCATTCGGCCGATTGTACGCTTCGGCAAAGGCCAAATAGTCCCGCCGAATCCGCTCCACGTTGTCGAGGAACGCGTTTGTCTCCGCCCGCCGGAACGAGAAGCCCTCAACCCGGGGCGGCCCGCTCGTCAGCACCCCGCTCTGCGTCCACATGACGTTCCTGTACATGGCGTCGACGTCGGTCTCGAGATGATGCATTTTGCGTTCAATGTAGTCGATGAGCGAGAAGGGCACATTGAACATGTCCGTGTTGAAGATGACGGCACTGATGGGCAAGCCGTTGTGAAAAACGAGTGTCGAGAAGGCCTGAACGAACGTGAGAAACTGGAAGGCCCAGGTCAGGACGTGCTCGTAGGCCTCGAGGCGAACGCGCAGCAGGTAGGCCTCGTTCCGACTTTTGATGAGCTGGTCCAGCAGATAGACGAGGTCCCGCCGCTTGATCGAGACATTCTCCGATATGTTGGAAGCGACCGACCGCGGCCCGGGCCGGCCAAATTGCTCCGCAACCTGGGCAAGAGTCGGCGGCTCATCAGACTTATTAGGTTCAGCAAGCTTATCGGACTCCGACGGCTCCGTTAGATCTGCGAATGTGGAAGCTCGAAGTTCGCGGGGCTTTGGCTTTGTTGTCGTGCCAAGTCGTTTATCTCGCGCCGCCGGCAGCGGTTTGCCTCGGCGGAGAATTGACACATTCGCCGCGGCCTGCCGGACAAACTGCTCTTTGGTGTATATTGTGAGGGCGGCCAACTGGTCTCTCAAGGGACCAGGGCCGAGGGCCTCTTCGATCTGCTTGAGCAGGGCCGGCTCGACGAGGCAGAACGAGTCGGGTAGGGTGACGACTTGTTGGAGGAGGAAATTGACAATGGAGGCCATGTCGTTAGTATCGTGTTTTTGATGCTGGGCGCATGCACACACACATATATGAAAAAATCCTCCATCCGTCCGGCTCCAATCGGACATGTGCCGTTATCCGCGTATAATTTGTTGCTGTGGTGCTGCACGTTCCTCTCTCTCTATACCAAGCACACACAAAATGAGCAACTATCGGAGCGAGGTCCAGGCCGGATTGCTAGCTTCTTTTTTGAACGGGCGGCAGCTCGAATTCAACCAGGAGAATGTGCCGAGCCGGGCCGCGTATGTGCGCCACGAGCCGACGAGCAAGCTCTTGTTGA
>SSEF01000037.1 GCA_008012175.1 Candidatus Moraniibacteriota bacterium
CCCGAAGGCCTGGTCCATCTCTTCGCCCGAAAGTGTTCGATCGACTGATCCAAACGAGAGGTGGAGGGCGAAACTCTTCTCTGTCTCCGTTTCAAAGACATCGAAGAGTTCATAATCGACGAGGAGCGGCTTTCCGGCTTCGGCTAGGACGATTTCGATGTCGTTATACGAGATGGTCTTCGGACCGATGAGGGAGATGTCCCGATGAGCCAAAGGAAAGCGTGAAAAATCACGATAGACGATCTCCTCCCTGGCATGGCTCAAGAGGATTGGGGCAGAAAGCTCAGCAAAATAGACTCTGGCGTGACTACCGAGGCGACGAGACAACTCCGAGGCGATCTCGCCCGCGAAGCCGATTGCTGCCCCATCCGTCGTCGTCAGATGCGCCACGCGACCCGGACGGAAAGATGGGAAATTTCCCGACGCCATCTCATTCCACACCGCCTTCATCCGAAGAGATCCGAAGAGGGCCTCGAGCCGAGACTTGAAGCTGAGAAATCCGTCCGTATCGGACCCTTCATTCGGGCCGAACATAGCGAGGCCAACATGCTTTTCTTCGAACGGCCCCGACTTCTCTTTCCGATGAATGCTCCCGAACTCGAAGAGGCTGAAGTGGGTGAAATGCTTGGCATTGGCAGCGAGCGAGCGATACAGCCCCGGGAAAAGGCTGGACCGGAGATACGCCTGATCCGGATTCATCGGGTTGGCGATTGTCAGGTGGGATTCCTTCGGGAGATCGACATGAGCCAAGCTCTTCTCGCCATAAAACGAGTAGGTCATCACCTCGTCAAAGCCCATGGCTGCAAGCGTGGTTTTGAGCGTCAGCTCGAAAGATTTCGCTGGATCGCGAAGCGGCGGCACGGCCGGGAGAACGAGCGGCTTCGGCACGATGTGGTGGTACCCTGAAAGACGACCGATCTCCTCGACGAGATCCTCTGGATTTCTCAGATCCGGGCGGCGAACCGGAACGGTCACCTTGAGGGCCGGCTGATTCGGGACTTTTTTCACCGAGAGACCAAGCCATGAACAGTACTGGACGGCCTGGAAAAGCGGGATCTTCGTCCCGAGGAGGCTTTCAAGAACAGAAAGCTCGAGAACGATCGTTACTGGTTTGACGGCCTTCGTCGAGACATCGCGGACAGCGGCTCCTTGTCCGATCCCCCACTCATCGGCATACTCTGCCAAAAGGAGCGCAACTTCAGCCGGGCGCTCACTATCGATGCCGCGTTCATAGCGATAGGCCGCATCGGTCAGCATCCGATGACGCTTTTCCGTCCGGCGGATGCTCTTAGCATCAAAGCTGGCGATTTCAAATACCACGCGCTTGGTCTTTTCTGTGATACCAGAATGCTTGCCCCCCATCACGCCAGCGAGCGCAAGCGGCTTCTTCGTATCAGCGATGACGATGTCGTCCTGGGAAAGCGCGAGCGTCGTCCCGTCGAGGAGAAGAAGACGTTCGCGCGGCTTCGCGAGACGGACCACGATGCCGCCCGCTGGGATCGCGTCCGCATCGAACGCATGGACCGGCTGGCCGGTTTCGAGCATGAGGTAGTTCGTCAGGTCCACGAATGCATTCATCGGCCGGAGACCTGAAATGACGAGCCTCGTCTGGATACTGAGCGGGCTCGATTTCATGACTGCGTGGTCAAGAAGGAGTGCCATATAACGCCCTGACCGATCAGTCTTGATCGAGACTTTCGGCACCTTATTGCTTTTCCGAAGTCGAACCGGCTTCTTCGTCACGGAGAGGAAGGGCGCGACACCGCCTTCGAGCGCCGCGATTTCGCGTGCCAAACCTCGGTACGAAAGCGCATCCGAGCTCCGATCCGGTAGGATCTTCACATCGAGAACAGCGTCTTCGAGTCCGGCATACCGGACGAAGTCCTTACCGAGTGGCGCGTCTTCTGATAAAACGAGGATACCGGTATGATCCGCACCGAGACCAAGCTCCTTGGCGGAACAGATCATCCCCGATGACTTTACGCCACGGAGCTCGGCTTCCTTGATCTCGATACCGCCCGGGAGATGTGCACCGGGAAGCGCTACTGCGACTTTTTGTCCCTTGGCCAGATTCGGGGCGCCGCAGACGATTTTCCGGACATCTTTCTTGCCGGTCGAGACCGTCGCGACGCGGAGACGATCGGCGCCAGGGTGCTTCTCGACCGCGAGTACCTTGCCGACGACGACACCCGATACACCGTGCTCATACGGCGTGACCGACTCTACCTCGAACGAGTGAGCCATGAGCATCTCGGCAAGCTTTTCTGCGGATTTCTTGGTCCCAGAGAGTTCCTTGAGCCAGTGGTAGCTGAATATCATACGCTAGAATTGCCTGATAAATCGGAGGTCGCCCGACATAAGGAGCCGGATATCGGAAATCTTGTATTTCATCATCGCCAAACGAGTCAGACCGAAACCCCAGGCAAAGCCTTGGTACTGGTTCCGCTTATAGCCGGCCGCTTCGAAGACGTTCTGATGCACCATGCCCGCACCACCGATTTCGAGCCAGCCAGTGCCTTTGCAAACCGGACAGCCCTTTCCGCCGCAGAGCTGGCAGCTGATATCGAATTCGAATGACGGTTCCGTAAATGGGAAAAAGCTCGGGCGGAGCCGGACGCTGGTCGCCTTTTTGAAAAATGCCGTGAAGAACGTCTCCGCGACCGACTTGAAGTTCGCTACCGAGACCTGATCGCCGACGACGAGGCACTCGAACTGATGGAACGTGTGCTCATGCGAAGCATCGGTCGCCTCGTTGCGGAAGATGCAGCCTGGGATGATGATCTGGAACGGCGGCTTGTGCCGCTCCATGTAGCGGACCTGAACAGAGGAGGTGTGAGTGCGCGGGAGATACTTTTTCTTCCCCCAGGTTTCGCCCAGCCAGAACGCGTCCTGCATGTCACGGGCGGGATGATCCGGCGGAAAGTTGAGCGCATCAAAGTTGTACCACTCGCTCTCGATTTCAGGCCCATCCGCAACCGAGAAGCCCATCGAAACGAAGATGTCCTCAATCTCATGCTCAATCCGAGTGATCGGATGAAGATGTCCGGCGCCAGTACCAGCGCCCGGAAGCGTCACATCGATCACATCGTTCGCTGTCGTAGGAACAGCGGCGGAAATACGCGACTTCGCTGATTCAGCCGCCTGGATGAGTTCCTGCTTGATGGCATTGCCGGTAGACCCGACTGCCTTCCGCTCTTCGGGCGAGAGTTCCTTCACGCCCCGGAGGAGGGTGTTGAATTCGCCTTTTCGGCCGAGGTAGGTATTTTCCCAAGCGCGGAGTCCCGCTTCATCCTTGATCTGGACGAGTGCTTCCAATGCCTCTTTTTTGATGGCTTCGAGTCGATCGAGTGTCATGTTGTCATTCTATCCAATTCCTGCCGCCCCGGTCAAAAAACGATCCTAAAGAAGTCTTTCTTTCCAACTTTTACAATTTTATTTTCGTATCTTCCACGGGTAATCCCGACATCTTCAGGAGCAATCTTGACCCCATCAATTGAAACGCCTCCCTGTTCAATTTTTCTCCATGCATCACTTTTGCTCGATGCAAACTTCATACGAACCATCATCTCGACAAGAGTTTCATACTTTTTTGGCTCATCAGCTGACGAGTCAACAATCGATGGCAAAGTTGTCGGTACTGTATCAATATCAACCTCTTTCTTGCTAAAGGTTTCGATGAAGTATTGCTCCGCAGCGACACCAGCTTCGGCACCGTGATAGAGTGTCACGATTTCCTTTGCGAGACAGAGTTTAGCATCGCGCGGATTGCCACCCATCACGATATCCTCGGCAAACTTCGCAATTTCCTCCATCGGGACGCGCGTACAGTGCGTGAAGTACTCCATGATGAGTTCATCCGGGATGCTCATGCACTTGCCGAACATGTCATTCGGCGTATCAATGAGATTGATCGTATTCCCCCAGCTCGAGCTCATTTTGCGACCATCGGTCCCGAGGATGAGATTGGTCATGAGGATATCTTGCGGTGCCTGGCCGTATCTCGGCTGCATGGTCCGCCCCGCGAGGAGATTGAAGCGCTGATCCGTCCCACCGAGCTCAACATCGGCCTTCACTGCGACACTGTCATACCCCTGCATGAGCGGGTACAAGAGTTCGCGCAATGAGACACGCTTCCCGGCCTCGAGGCGTTTCTTCACATTTTCCCGGGCAATGAATTCGGCGAGGGAGAATGCGTCCGCCTGCTCCCCGATCTCCTGATAGGTCAATTGTCCAAGCCACTCGGAATTGTGCCGGACTTCGACTTTTTCGATATCGAGGATCTTGGCCGCCTGATCGACATAGGATTTCAGGTTCTCCGCGATTACCTCCTTGGAGAGCATGGGACGCTCGGCTTCTTTGTCTGATGTGTCGCCGATAATGCCGGTGAAGTCGCCAACGATGAAGACCACCTGACAGCCCAGATTCTGGAAGTCACGGAGCTTCAGGAGCGGTACGGAGCGGCCGAGGTGGAGGTTCGGGCTCGTCGGATCGATGCCGAGCTTCACGCGAAGCTTCTCTCCTGCGAGAAGCCTTTTCTTCAAATGCTCGCGATCGATCGCTTCAGCGACGCCGCGTGTCAGGAGCTCTTCGATTTTCTGTTCGCGGGAAAGTTCCATACCATCATTATAGCCCGAGTTTGCGCTTGGCGAGACGGTACTGATCGTCCGACATCTGTCCCGCCTTCTTCATCGCGTCGAGCTGCGCGAGGATTTCAGGTTTGTGCTTCTCGATATTCTTCGGCGTCATGGCTTTCTGCAAGACTTTCTGCCGCTCCTCCGGTGACATCTTGAGCACACGCTTCATCGCGAAGCGCTGGAACATGTTCATATCCTTAGCACCCGGAAGCGCATTGAATTCAGCTTCGAGCTTGGCAGCCTCATCGAGGAGTGCGCTTTCCTCCTTGGGATCAGCTTTCTTGAATGGATTCCACTTCATATACGTTTAAGCGTTACTTTTTTCTGGAAACTTCATCTTGAATCGTGAAACGAGGAGTGCCGAAGCAACAAAGATCGATGAATAGGTGCCGAATCCGACACCGACGAGGAGTGCCACAGCAAACCAGCGGACGCTCTCCCCGCCCCAGACGGCGACGGCAATAAGGACGATGATCACGGTGAGCGAGGTATTCACCGAACGGACGAGTGTCTCATTGAGCGAACGGTTCACGATCACTTCAAAGTCGGTCCCAGTCCGGGCGCGGAGGAGATTCTCGCGGACACGGTCATAGACGACGATCGTGTCATTTACCGAATACCCGAGGATAGTGAGGAGCGCAGCGATGAATGGCACCCCCACCTCGATACCGTAGAAGTGGCCGAGTACGCTGAAGACACCAATCGTGATGACGATATCGTGCGCGAGCGCGATGATAGCGCCAGCGCCATACTCCCAGCTCGTGACTGGATACGACA
Source organism: Candidatus Moraniibacteriota bacterium (assembly GCA_008012175.1). Taxonomy (GTDB): domain Bacteria; phylum Patescibacteriota; class Minisyncoccia; order Moranbacterales; family UBA1568; genus SSEF01. The sequence goes on from SSEF01000037.1 coordinate 5,412, forward strand.
CGCGCCGAAACGCCCAGGCGATATAAAGCGCGATGCCAAGGAGTGCGAGGAGCGTCCCAGTGAAAGCCTGTCGCTGCATCTGATCTGAAACTGAAGCGCCGATGAAATCTACCCGGAGCTGCTCGACCGACGGGTCGATGCCTTTCAGTGCGGCGAGCACTTGATCGTTGGCCGTCTCGTCCGAAGCGAGATAGCGGAGCAGCATCCCTCGCTCCGCCGTCGGCTGCACCGTCAGGCTTTGGAGCTCGATCGATCCCAACTTCTCACGAACGAGATCAGCTGTCGGAGCGGCGGACTCGGCAAAACGTACCTCCATGAGAGTCCCACCTTTGAAGTCGATCCCTAATCGAAGTCCCCAGATAGCGATGCACAGAATCGCTGCTCCTGTCGCAAGAAGGGAGAAGATGTAGGCGTATTTCCGTTTTTGGATGATGTTGAGCTGCATAGGGCTAGTCTTTGGGCGTATCAAGCTTTTTCGGCGTCACGAGGATCCACGGATGCCGTTCCATCCAGTCAGAGAAGAGGAAATCCACCATGATACGAACCAGAACAACGGCGGTAAAGAGTGAGAGGAGCACGCCGAGGGCGAGGATGAGCGCGAAGCCCTTCACGAACCCTGTCCCCATCCCGATGAGGATGACGGTCGTGATGATAGTCGAGAGGTGTCCGTCACGGATCGATGGCCAGGCACGACGGAAGCCTTCGTGCAAGGCTTTCCGCATCGACTTCCCGAACGAAAGCTCTTCACGTGTTCGCTCGAAGATAAGCACGTTCGCATCGACCGCGATGCCGATCGAGAGAACGAAACCAGCGATGCCGGAAAGCGTGAGCGTGATCGGAAACGGGGTGAAGACGGAAAGCTTAAAGAGCGCAAGGAGCATGGCCGAGTACAGGAGAAGAGCGAGCACGGCGATGAATCCGAGAAAGCGGTAGAAAAGCAGCATGAAGACCGAAACAGCCGCAAGTCCGTAAATGCCAGCCGTGACGCTCTGATCGAGCGCGGACTTGCCGAGCGATGCGTCGATCGACTGCTGGGCATCGAGCGTGATCGGTACCGGGAGCGCACCTTCATTGAAGCGCTTCACGAGCGCGTTGGCCTCGGGCAAAGTAAAGTCACCCGTGATGACCGCCTGACCGTCGCGAATCTCAGCCTGGACCGTCGGCTGACTCACCACTTCGCCGTCAATCATGATCACTACCGGCTTGTCGATATTACGGGCAGTGATATCAGCGAAAAGCTTCGCTCCCTCATCGTCGAACTGGAGTGAAATCTGAGGCGACCCGATCCCTTGGGACTGGTAATCAACAAAGACATTTTCCAGATTCTTGCCGGACAGTCCCGTCGCCTTGAACCGAAGATTCGGAAACTGCTCGATCGAATATTTCGGAAACAGGATATGCGCGATCTTCACCTCACGCTCGTCGCCTTCTCCACGCTCGTCGATTTTCTTCAGTATGTGCCAACCGAAACTCGTCTCAACGAGCGAGGACCAAACAGTCCCCTTCTGAAAGGACGGGTCGAACGTGACCGCATCGAATTCCGGGACATAGTAGCCTTTTTTGGCGAAGTCATATTCTCCACCATTGTCCTTGGATCCCGGATCCTGGCTCCAGGTCTTGGCGAGCTCAGCGAAATCCATGCCGGAAAGGGCGTTCTCAAGGATCTTGCCAGCTGCTTCCTCCGACTGTGCATTGGCGGTGGCGATTTGCTCCTCAGCTTCGGGACCGGCCAGTTCACGGAATTCGAGGAATGGCGTCTCCTTGATCATCGACTTCGCCTCTTCGACGTCCTTCACGCCTGGCAGCTCGACGATAATACGACTCTCGTCTCCGGAGCGCGAGAGCTGCACCACCGGTTCACCGACACCGAATGCATTCACCCGCCGCTCGATGACATCGACTGCTGCTTGAAGCGCATCATCCCGCTTGGCGGCGTCAACTTCGGACGTATCGGCCGCGTACTCGAGATGGATGCCACCCTGGAGGTCGAGGCCGAGATTTACTTGCGCTTGGCTAAAGAACCGCTCAACCGGCGGGATAAAGGAAACGAGTTTCGGATAGGCGACCAGGCTCGAAAGGAGAGCGAGGAGAACCACGCCCGCGAACTGATAGCGGATCTTCTGAATGGCGTTCATATGTCCCCTAGTATATCGGAAGAAAATGGCTCAGGCAAGCTGTCTTTTCCGCTCCCTGAAACCCCTAAAAAATCACTTTCCGAGGCGTTCTTCGAGACGTTTCAAGCGCCGCTTCGCCTCGCGGTCGAGCCGTTTGGCATAGGCAGCATGATCAGCAATCGACTCGAGTCGGCCATCATGGAGGAGAAATGATTGGTCAATGGTAAGGTGCGACAGGAAAGCGCGGTCATGTGTCACGAGAAGCACCGTCCCCGGATAGGCCGAAAGCGCTTCTTCGAGCGCCTCGATCGCCTCGAGGTCGAGATGATTGGTCGGTTCGTCGAGGATGAGGATATTCGCTTTTGCATGGACGAGCGAGGCGATAGTGAGACGGACCCGTTCGCCTGGACTGAGCCGACCGATCGGGACAGTCGCTTCATCAGGAACGAATCCGAAGTGCGACAGGAGGAGTAGCACATCGCCCCGATCGTAGAGACGGAAGCGTTTGGCAAAATACGTGATCGCGGTCTCCGTGAGCGGCAGGTTCTCGCTCTCCTGCATGAGGTCGCCGAAGACAGTCCCCTTGCCGATACGGACTGTCCCGGAGAGCGGCGGCAGAAGTCCTATGATGGTCTTGATGAGAGTGGATTTGCCGGAGCCATTCGCCCCGAGGAGCACAGTACGCGATCGGAACGGGAGACGGAGGGTGATGCCGGACAGAATCGGCTGCTTCTTGTCATAACCGATTTTCGCCCGCGTGAGGGTAATCGCTGGCGGTGCGGTCTTGGGCCCCGGTACGAGCTCAAACTCGAGTGGCGGCCGCTCAAATGGTTTCTCGTGATCGTTCAGGCGGTCCAACCGGCCTTCGAGAGCCTTGGCTGAGCCGGTAAATTTCTTGATAGCGCGCTCCTTCTTGTAATTGGCGGCAAATTTATCCTTGTCCGGAGCAATTTTTTTCTTTGTCTCATCGGCCCAGCGGATCTTCTCGGCGGCCGACGTGACGACGCGCTCGCGTTCGCGTTCCTGGGCATTGTAGAGCTCCTTGGCACGCCGGAACGCGTGCGCTTTGGCTTCGGCATAGGTCGACCAATTGCCGTTATAGAGCATGACCCCGTGCTTCACTGGATCAATCGCCAGGACTCGTTCAACGACATGATCGAGAAACGTCCGGTCGTGCGAGGCGACGAGAATAGTCGCGCCGGATCGGACGAGGTAGCTCTCGAGCCAGAGGAGCGCGACGAGATCGAGGTTGTTCGTCGGTTCATCAAGGAGGAGAAGGTCGACACCAGAGAGGAGCACGGCCGCCAGAGCAAGCTTGCGTTTTTCACCACCAGAAAAAGTATCAAGTGGACGGTCGAGATCGAGCGAAGCCAGCGCGAGGCCATCGAGAATGCCCTTGGCCCGATCGAGAAAAGCATAGCCGCCCAGCCGGGTAAATTGGTCCGCGAGCGCCTCGTATTCGGCGAGCTTTTCCGGCTGATCAAGCACCGGCTCGAGCGCCTTCATCGCCATCTCGAGTTTTCCGATACCTGTCGAACTCCTCAGAAACTGCAGCGCTGTCTCATCCCCCTCGGCAAGCGTCTCTTGCGGGAGATAGCCAACCAGTCGGCCCTTGGCGATTGCGATCGTCCCACGATCGGCTGGCTCAAGACCGGCGATCATCTTGAGGAGAGTCGATTTGCCGCTGCCGTTTTCACCGACCAGCGCCATCCGCTGCCCTCGGCTCAGGTTAAAAGACGCCTCGTGAAGAAGGCGGCGTGTACCATAACTTTTGCGGAGACGTTTAACGGACAGCATAAGCGAATGGCTACGATAGCAGGTTTCCGCCGTCCTGGAAAGCCTAACGGGCGTGATGTCTCTTCAGGTATTCCTCAGTCGCTTGAAGGACGCGCTTAGCATTCTCAAAG
>SSEF01000032.1 GCA_008012175.1 Candidatus Moraniibacteriota bacterium
CGTTGAACTTGAGGATGTCGATCTTGAGCGTTTCCGCTTCTGTCCCGGCATTCTTCACCTTGAGCTCGGTCGTGACGGTCGTGCCTGGGAGAGCGACGAGGGAGATGGGGAGAGGCGAAGTGATGATGCGAAGGGCGCCTTCTTCTGCCGAGACGATGAGGGGGACAAAAAAAATCCCAGTCAGTACCAAGAGGAAAGAAACGCCAAGATGTACCTTTATGAACGACGTAAGCAAACAAGAAATAGTTCGTTTCTAGTATATCGGAAAATCGAGAAAAATCCCAGAAACAAGCGAAAATCCCCTTTCGGGGATTTTTGTACTTCCTTATACTATTCAGTTTTTAGAATCGCCCGGCTGCGACGACCGTGAGTGTATCGGTATAGTCGGTCGCAGCTGCCTGGACGGCTGAGATAAACGCACGTTCTGTCAGCGTCAGTACATCACCACCGGTAGTTCCGTTTGAGGCCGCGATCGGCTGGAAACTCGTCGAGAGCGTACCACCCTCCTCGGCCGTCGTACCATTATACTCGGCACCATAGTTCGAAGCCTGAGTCACAGTACCAGTACCCGTACCACTGTCGGTGGTGATATCGACATCAAGGACATAGCCAACCGTCGGATCCAGATTCGATGGTGCGTTATCAACCGAACCAGCGGTCGCGATCGAGGCGCCAGTCGAGGCTGAGTTGAGAGCAGCATTGGCGCTCCTTACCCAAGCAACCCAACCTGATGCGGCATTGGTACTGATTGTGACCGTCCGGCCTGAGGTCGAGACTACAGATGAGGACGAGAGATTTGTAGTGAACGCATCCGTATTTCCTGAGAGGGCGAAGGAGAAAGTGGCCGGTACAGTCGCTGTCACAACAATCTGATCATTGGAAACAATTGAGAGTGCATATCCAGAGGAATCGATCGTCGCTGGTCCAGAGGTGCGAGTCGTCACTGTCCCCGTCTTATCATTGCCCGCAGTAGCATTTGTCAGCGTACTCGTTCCAGAAAAGTTGAAGCAGTAGAGCGTGCTTACCGTCATATCACTAGACGGAAACGTTACGGTCTGCCCAGAAACGGCTGATGCCGTACCGATGCCTGGCCAAGCCGTAGCGCCAGAAGGTAGGTTCGTTGTAGTTACGGTCCAGTTTGAGGCAGTTGTATTAACCGTAAAGCCCGTCGGAAAAGTCACCTGGACATCCGCTTCGGTGCCGACCGTGTCAGCCTGAGCACATACCATACCGCCGGTAGTCGTCGAGGCTGCAAGTCGATCAAGCCGAATATAAACCTGCTCAAAGTTTCCTGCCTTGGCAGGAAGAGCGAAGAGGACGACCTGAACCACACCGACTGCCACGAGAGCGGCAAGGTTCAAGATGCTGATTGGACGAATTACTTTAGCAGTCATGTTTTTATTTTAGCCTGTCTGTAAAAAGAAAACGAGCGCCATGAGGGCCACCCGTTTCTCATCTACACAACCAGTATACAGGAAAAAAGGGTGACTGTCAACAAATTTTTAAATCCCCAAAGAACTATCTTTCTCGTATTATACAGCATTGTTCTATTTTGACTATTCCATTCATCAAAAGCTCGCTGAGGCAAGCACGGTCAAGACTTCGGTATAGTCCGATGCAGCGGGTGTCACTGATGACGACTTCGCCTTGAGGAGGAATGATCCGCGACCGCTCGTGGTCGGGGCCGAAGCGGTGAACACTTCGCGGATAGTCGTATCGACCGTACCGACGGTATTCCCCGTCTGATCATAGAGCGCCACCTCCGAGAGCCCATTGGCGACCGTGTCACTCTGCGCTCCAAACCCCTCTGATAGGCTCGTCAGATTGCCGGTCACAGCCGAGATCGTATATGCCGCGCGGCTACTGGAAAGCCCCGCATTGGAAGCGACAACATACACCCGGCCGCCACTCTCGCCATTCGTATCAAAATCGACCCAGATTTTCTCCGGGCTATCGGTCACCGTCCCAGCAACCAGACTACCGATATTCGTCGCATAGGGTGGACTCGTTTCAGTATTCGAGGCCGAGACATCGATATCAAAGGTGAGCCGGGCACCGACGGTCGCAGCGGACGCTTCCGGCCCATATCCTGTTTCAGTGAATTTCCCCTGCCATGCCTTCACTTTCACCTTGTACGTCGTCGACGCCGCAAGGCCGATGACTGTGAAGCCGCTCGCGCCGCCCCAGGCGCTGTACGTCTGGTAGTCCTCGAGGCCGAGTGTCGTGCCGACCGTATTGTCGCTCTGGACATAATTCGTCGTGACGAAATTGTCCGTGCTGATCGCGATGGCGAAGAGCGTATCGGACGGGTTGCCGCCTGTCGCGAGCGTCAGACTGAGTTTATTGTAATAGTTCGCGGGATTGGCGAAAGTTGGCGCCGGCGGGACATTGGCCTGATTGGTAAACTGCAGTCCCGGGCCAAGATCGTAATTCGTCCCATCGATATTCCCTGCGTTCTGTTCGCCCGCGATGCCTTCGATTGCGTAGTTCGACGAGGTGCCATTCGCCACGCCCCCGCCGCCATAGCCGAAATCTTTCAATTGATAATTCGTGCTCGCTGGCATCGCGAAAAGGAGCGATGCGCCCAAAGGGAGCGCAAGCATTTGACGGAACAGGTCTTTCAGGCGGCAAAAAATACTCATGATGCGCGGAGAAAAAGCGATCTTCGAAGACAGGCTATCGGCCTAGGATAAGCACGTATGTCGCGGCACTCGCATCCTTGTCACCAGCGGGTGCTTCTTTGATGACGAGCGCCGGATACGCCTTCACGGCTTCCGCCTTGATCACATCCGCTCCAGCTGACTGACCCTTCGCATAGTAGAGCGTCTGACCAGTATAATCGCCAAACGCATTGCCCACGATCGTCTTGGAAAATCCGGCCGCCTTCAACTTCTCGGCATAAGTGCCAGCAAGACCCTTGGCCGCTCCGCCGTTCAGTATCTTGATCGAGAGCGTCTTCTTATCGACTGCGGCCACCTCCGGAGAAGGAGCCGGAGGAGTGGTTACCTCTTTCTCGACCGGAGCAGACGTCTCCGGAACGAGTTCAGCCACCTCAGCCTTTGGCAATGCCTCAATCGAGGGAATCGCCTTCTCCGCCTGGACCCGCTTGAAGTAGCGGTATCCAGCTAGACCAAAATACCCTGTCGCAGCGATAAGCGATACGATGAGACAGAAAATCAAAATGACGCCGAACAAGGCCTCATTCGGCTCGGACTTGTCCACTTCTGACTCTCTTACCGGAGCTACTGGAAGCGAATCTGCCTGTTCGGGACTCCCAGAAGAAAAAGCTGCTTTATCTTCATTGTGTATGTCTGATGATTTTTTCATGGATTTGGTATTACCGTACTCCCGCAGAGACAGAGCGGGCCTCTCACTGCAGTATATCATCCCCGGAATTTCCGCGGTATTTGGAAAAATGACCCAGGAAAATCATCTTGAATAATCACAGGCCGCGACAGTCAGCTCTCCGTTGTAATCCACACTGACAGCATAACGGGTCCGAGCGGCGCTCCATACTGCCGGATCAGATGGCATCGCATCCAAATAGGGCGACAGTGCACCAGCGAGATCGATACATGCAGGCGTGGAAACGGAGCACTGCGCCGTCACGACTTCGCAATCTGCTGACGCGGTGCCGAGCTGCAATTCATTCGGACCGATGCCGACAGGATAGGCGCCTGCATGATCCGCCGCATATTGACGCAAGGCGACAGTAATCGCCTGCACATCCTCCAGTCGCTCAGCATCCCAATAAGCCATGACCGCCGACCGGACGACAGACACAACTACCACAATAACTGCGGCAGCGACCAACCAAGCCAGCGTCTTGATAACCCGGCCGGACCAGTCCGATGACGCCTTCATCATTCGCAACTCATCCATATTATGAAAAATGAGAGATCCACCTCTGTCACCATGCTACCACGCGAGAGAACAAAAAACGCCCTTTCGGGCGTTCCTAGCGAAGAATCTTAGGCCTTCTTATCAAGCTTCTCAAGCCCGAGGCCTTTTACCCCGTAATAGACCACCGCGGCAATCACGATGAAATCAATCGTCACGCTCACGAAATCACCGATGAGAAGATCAACTGATCCAATTGAGAGCTTGGCTGCCTTCAGTCCATCGACAGCACCAAGCGCTACCCCGAGAACCGGATTGACGATATCCGTCACGAGCGCTGAGACCACCTTCGAGACCGCGCCGCCGAGGATGAAGCCGACTGCGAGACCAACCACGCCCTGCGTTCTGATAAAATCCATGAATCCCTGCATATTCATTCGCCTAACGGATTATCCTCTCGCTATTATACACCTATAAGTTCCTTCTGCGGGCCATTCGGGTTCAGTGCCCACTGATGGGGCCATTAAAGGATATTTAAGCATCCTTTAGAGAGCTCTGTCGAGGCACTCGAGTCTAGGCTCTTTTTATGCAAATGAGACTAATAAGAGACACCAGTTAGCCTTTTTATGACTTCCTTGAACTTCATAGGCACTCGGGTCATCCGATACTAAATATACAGTGCGGAAAGGGAGAGATTCGAACTCTCGATACCGTTTCCGGTATGCCGCTTTTCGAGAGCGGTGCCTTCAACCACTCGGCCACCTTTCCATGTTCGTCAGCGCTTGCTGACTCGAAAAACTGATGACCTCGTGCTTCCGGGGTTTCCATCGAAACCCGCTCGATGCTCGCCTTCCTTGCATCTCGCCCACTCGGCCACCTTTCCTGATTTCCAACATGGAAAACGCAGGCATTCTAGCCGAATTTCACGGAAAAGAAAACCCCGCCGGATGGCGGGGCTTCTGACGAAGGAAAGCTAGTTCTTGTAGAGTTCCTTCACCTGGAAGAGGATATACCAGCCGATGACACCGCCAATAATCGCACCGACCAAGTTCATCGAGAGGACGCTGCCGGCGAAGGAAACGAGCGTTGCATAAAAGACAAGTCGCCAGGCCGCACGTGTCCGCTTGAAAAGGCCCGGGACCGCCCATGCCTCGAGGCCAACGGTGATGACGCCTGTCACGGTCGATACCAGGAAAGCAAACCCCCACCCGGCGTGGCCTGTCATCATACCAAGACCACCCGTCAGGGCGCCAAGGCCGAGCAGAGCCGGAAGCGAGAGTACAAACAGAACGACGCCAATGATTATGAGGTACGGGGCAATCATCGCCAAAAATTCCTTCCCTCCCATCGGGATCTGAAACGGCGCCTTCACTACCATATACTCATCAAGCCAAGCTTCGAACTTCCCCACGAAACCGAGCACATTCTTCTTCATGTCTGCCTGCCCGGAACCAGCAGCATTCCCGGATTCAGGCGCGGCATTGACGTTTTCGTCCATACTTTTAAGCCAATAAATTACCTACCTCCAGTATACACCCTCTAGAAACCGGGATATGCATCCGGGATGAGCGATGGCATCATCAATGGATCGTCCGGATCCCGACAAGCTTCATCGTCGATTGCTCAGGGGTCCGGCCATAGAACACGGCAACCTGGTCATCTGGCATGAGGATACCCCTTGATTTCAGGTCGTGCATGAAACGCTCAATAAGCGTGTCAAGATTCTTGTCGCCCGCGAAAAGGTACGGTTCCACTCCCCAGACGAGCGCGAGCTGCCGCCACGTCTCGACTGAATTCGTCGCCACGAGGAGACGGGCATCGGGCCGGAAATGGGAGAGGAGCCGCGCCGTAAATCCGCTCATGGAGAGAATGAGGATCGCCTTTACCCGAAAGCTCTGCGAAAGCTCATAGACACTCCGGACCATGACTGCGTACTCCGTTTTCAAATTCAGATCAAGCGCCTGATAGATATCGTCAAACGGGGATTCCTCGGTCTTTTCAATGATTTCTCTCATCGTAGCGACCGTCTCAACCGGGTATTTCCCGGCGGCTGTTTCCTCGGAGAGCATCACTGCATCAGCATGGTCGATGACAGCATTCGAGACATCAGATACTTCAGCCCGTGTCGGCCGAGGATTCGCTACCATGCTCTGCATCATCTGGGTAGCGACGATGACCGGCCGAACCTCTCGGAGACTTTCCGCGATGATCTGCTTCTGCAAAATAGCGATCTCACTTTCTGGCATCTCGATGCCGAGATCGCCACGCGCCACCATCGCGCAATCACTTGCGCGGATGATTTCACGGAGCGCCCGGAGCGCGGCTTTGCGCTCGATCTTGGAACAAATGAGGGGCTTTTTCGCCGCTGGCCCAGCGACCACATCCATCTCCCGCCTCACGCTCTCAATATCGGCGACTGACCCAACAAACGAGAGACCGACGTATTCAAGCCCCTCTCGAAGAATAAAGGCTAGATCCTCTTTGTCTTTCTTCGAAAGGATCGGGAGATCGAGCAACGTATCAGGGAGAATAACTCCCTTGCGGTTTTTAATCGTCCCGTCATTCTCCGCCTGCGCTTCGACATAGCCCGTGGCGATTTTCGTGACAGTAAGACCGATAAGGCCATCCTCTACGAGGATCCGGTGGCCAACGGCGACCCGCCCCAAAATGCCCGGGGTGTCGAGCGCAACAACCGGATCATCGGTCGAAAATCGGATTCGCTCCGAAAGCTCACAGACTCTAAGCGAAAAACCCCGCTTCACATCGATAGGAAACGTGACTTCCGTCCGGATGCGCGGCCCCTGGAGATCGGCAAGGATCGCAATCGGGCGATCGAGCTCTTCAGAGGCCTGGCGGATCGATTGGATCACTTCCGTTCGCCATTCCGGATCGCCATGCGAAAAATTCAGGCGGAACACATCCGCCCCGGCGAGGGCGAGCTCGCGAATCATGCCCCTGCTTCCAGATACCGGCCCAAGTGTTGCAATAATTTTTGTATGTTTCATACAGGGCACTTTTGATTTTCGTTTCTTCAGTATATCAAATCGGACGTCGTACCGCAGAGAAAAAAGAAAACGGCGACCATCAGAAGATTCTGATAATCGCCGCAGAGAAACCGTCGTAACGCGCTGATTACTCCGGCAAGGAGCTGCTAGTCTGACGTTCCATTCGAACGGGACGGGGCCTGGTAGCGGGTCGGTTTTCACCGATCCGATCGAAATCGCGCGCTTCAGTCGCGCTACAGTCGCGAGTCTTGCTGGTCATAAGTCGACCATCGACCTCGCGCTCATGTAGCCCGTCTCGACAGCGCGGTTTGGCCGCATCAATCGTTGCTCGGAGCGCGAGCTTGGTATCGGTGTAACGCTGGCAGGTCCAGTCGGCGCTGCTGTTTCCTCCGGCAGCACCGATGAGGCCGCCAACGATGGCACCCCGAGCATGATTTCGCCCGCCCCCAATTACAGCACCGACGACCGCGCCAATCGCCGTACCGATCATAGTCCGGGTCGTGCTTTCACGCACGGTACACGGGTTCGGCTGACGATCGAGCTCTGCCAGAAGTTCAGTGGCCATTTCCGGGCTCATACCACCGATCGCCGGCGCGACACTCTGCATCTGCCCATAGGCAGCTGGATTGCCGAATCTAGCCATCGCCTGTCCGGAGAGGCACGGATCATTAGTCGGCTGGACGAACCCATGGTAGTAGCAGCGGCCGCCATACATTCCCATATAGGGAGTATGGACGTTCGCATAGCCAGCTGACACTCCACCATAACCATGAACCCTGGCATACCCTCCTGAGCCCATGTACGGCTGAGACGCAGCACAGCCATAGAGACTGACTGCAGCAATAATGACCACTATCCACCGGCTGATACCATCCATAATTAACGGCCTCCTTGACCGCGGAATAAACTTGGGTTGTGAAGCTACTGAAGACCCATTCTACACCAAAAATGTCTTTATGTCAATGATATATGATGTTTTTTGGCTTTATATAAAACAAAAAAGGCTTTTTCAAGCCTTTTTGAGCACGCACTCAGAGAAGATGGCTCTATCCTGCTATTTCTTCTGATAATTCGCTTTCTTCCAGTCCGCGAGCGATATCCTGGAGGATTTCGGACGGGATCGGGTCACGCTCTGGCGAAACCCCGGGGTAGCGCCAGGCGGAGATGATTTTCAGCTCGGATTGATTGAGTGCCCGCTCGAGTTTTGATTTCGTCAGTTTCCCCTGTCCGAGAACTTTGTACATGACCCAAAGCTCCTGCGTCCACATCTCTCTGCCATCAACCCGTTTGGTCGAAGCTGGCTGCATCACCGCCACCGTGTTTTCCACAATCCCCGTTTCGGTGCGTCTCGGACTCCGGATGATGCGGATCACGCGCTGGCGCGACAGGTGGTACTCGCGCATCTTGTATTCGGAGTGCAACGTGAAATGATAACGGCCCGTTTTACTGGCAGAGAGCGGCTTCGGGGCTTTGCGCTTCCAGCCGGAAAGCATATGCCAGAGTCTTAGCGAGACAAGTCCATCTCGCGGAGTGCCTTGAGACGCTCTTCGACCGGCGGATGGGTCATGAAGAGCTTCATGACGGCTCCAGCCTTGAACGGATTCGATATGTAAAGGTGGGCCGTCGCGCCACTCGCCGTGTCGAGCGGCTTCGGATCAGCGCTGATTTTTTCCAATGCGCTCGCAAGTCCCTCAGGATAGCGAGTAAGGAGAGCACCCGAAGCGTCCGCAAGAAATTCGCGCCTTCGCGAGATCGCCATGCGGATGAGGAGCGCGGCAAGCGGGGCGAGGATAGAGAGCACGATACCGACGAGCACGAGTCCGCCACCGCGATTGTCATTGTCCCGGCCGCGGAAGAGGAGCGAGTGCTGAAACATGTCGGCGAGGATCGAGATAAAGCCAGCGAGGATGACGACGACGGTAGAGACGAGCGTGTCGCGATTCTTGATATGCGACAGCTCGTGCGCGATGACCCCCTCAAGCTCGATCCGATTGAGCCGGGCCAGGATGCCCGTCGTAAGGCAGATGACGCCGTGCTCAGGATCGCGGCCGGTCGCGAAGGCGTTGAGCGATGCATCCTCGGCGATGTAGATCCGAGGCACCGGGAGGCCGGCGGTGATGCAGAGGTTCTCGACGAGGTTATAGATGTCCAGATTCGTCTCACGCTCGACGGGCGTCGCATGCGCCATGGAGAGGACGATCTTGTCGCTCCACCAGTACGATGCGAAGCTCGTCAGGACTGAGAAGCCAACCGCCGCGTAGAGGATGCCGCTATTGCCGTATGCCTGTGCGAACACATAGCCGATGCCAATAACAGCTACGAAGAATATGCCGAGATACGCCCAGGTCAGCCCGATGTTCTTGTTGCTATGAGAGTAGGCCGTAGCCATACGCGTCTTGGTTTATGGTGTGAAGATAATGAATGGGCACGCACCGGAGGTGCCCGCCCATTATAATCGCGCCGCTCTCAATTGTCGAGTGTCGCTA